>NZ_JBLROB010000123.1:0-201 GCF_047921475.1 Micromonospora sp. SL4-19 | reverse complement strand
GTACGACACCGAGATCGAGGGCTGGCACCGACGCCACGACGAGCTGATCCGGCTGCGGATCGAAGTCGCCGGGTTCCTCGGGTGCACGCAGCCGCGTACCGGCCTACCGGTGAACCTCGCCGACGACGAGGTCGTCTACCGGGTGCTGCCGACCGTCGAGTTGGTCGAAGCAAAGGCACGGCACGTCGCCGGACTGCCCAC
>NZ_JBLROB010000122.1:0-206 GCF_047921475.1 Micromonospora sp. SL4-19 | reverse complement strand
CCGTGCACCCCTGTTCAACCACCCCCGCCCGCCCACCATTCCGGGGCCCGGATGCCGCCCGTCACCCGAAAACCGGACGTCTGACCCCAGACAACACACCCCGGCCCGCCGCCACCGGCAAGATCCGGGCAACATCGGGGAAACAGCCGCCTCCCGACACGCGGAGACCCCAACTTCACTGAACGTGCGGCCTCACCCAGCACGCC
>NZ_JBLROB010000121.1:0-214 GCF_047921475.1 Micromonospora sp. SL4-19 | reverse complement strand
AACCCCGGCGGATCACACATGTCGGTCAACGCCAACGGCCAGTACAACTACCCGTGGAAGACCGACCCCGCCTGGGCCGGCACCTGCCGCGAGTTCGTCCTGACCCTGGACAACGGATTCCAGTACCGCTCCTACTTCAAGTTCACCAGCGCTATCCAGTAACACCAGCTGAACCCGGAGGGAGCGTCCCGCGATCGGGACGCTCCCTCCGGCC
>NZ_JBLROB010000120.1:0-217 GCF_047921475.1 Micromonospora sp. SL4-19 | reverse complement strand
CCCCCGTGTAGCGGCGCGCTGGGTTGGAGCAGTGAGGCCCCGTGCTGGGACGTCTGCTGGATGGCCGTTACCAGTGCGAGGTGCTGCTGGGCAGCGGCGGTATGGGTGAGGTGTGGCGGGGTCGTGACCTGCGCCTGGACCGCCGGGTGGCGATCAAGGTGCTCGCCGCGGCCGGCCTGAAGGAGCCGATGGCCGCGGAACGTTTCGACCGCGAGGC
>NZ_JBLROB010000119.1:0-236 GCF_047921475.1 Micromonospora sp. SL4-19 | reverse complement strand
CGGGAGGTGCCCTGCAGGAACGACGAGCTGGTCGAGGCCGTCGACCGGGCCAACCGGGAGAACGGCGGCACGCTGAAGCTGGCCCGGGACTGCGTCTACCAGCTGAGCAGGTTCGACGAGAAGTCCGGCACGGCTCTGCCGACGATCCGGCAGGAAATCACGATCAAGGGCAACGGCGCCACCATCAAGCGGGACTCGCGGGACGCCTTCCGGCTCTTCCGGGTCGCCGACGGCGG
>NZ_JBLROB010000118.1:0-240 GCF_047921475.1 Micromonospora sp. SL4-19 | reverse complement strand
CCGCTGCTCCAACAACTACGGGCCCTACCAGTTCCCCGAGAAGCTCATCCCCCTGTTCGTCACCAACCTGCTCGACGGCGCCACCGTGCCGCTCTACGGCGACGGCGGCAACATCCGCGACTGGCTGCACGTGCACGACCACTGCCGCGGCATCGCCCTGGTGCAGGACAAGGGCCGCGCCGGAGAGGTCTACCACATCGGCGGCGGCACCGAACTGACCAACAAGGAACTCACCGCCCG
>NZ_JBLROB010000117.1:0-241 GCF_047921475.1 Micromonospora sp. SL4-19 | reverse complement strand
CCCGCCCCGACGCCGACGGCGGTGGTTGGATAGGCGTCGACCGCGGCCTCGCCGCCCTCCTCGTGGCCGCCGACACCGTCGGCCGACAGCGGCTGCGCGTCGATGATGCGCCGCGCCCGCTGCGGGCCGCCCTGCCCCGGCTACGGCGTCTGTCCCGCCAGGTCACCCGCAAACAGCGGGGCTCGCGCAACCGGGCCGAGGCTGTCGCCCGGCTGGCTCGTGCCCACCTGCGTGTCGCGAA
>NZ_JBLROB010000116.1:0-249 GCF_047921475.1 Micromonospora sp. SL4-19 | reverse complement strand
TGCCGGCGGCGAACCCGGCGGCGGCAAGAGCGGTCTCCTCAACACCATCGCCGCCCACGCCGCCCTCTCCATCGATTCCCGCCTCGTACTCCTCGACGGCAAGCTCGTCGAACTCGGGCAGTGGGAGGACTGCGCCGATGCGTTCATCGGCCCCGACATCACCGCCGCCCTCACCGTGCTGAAGCGGCTTCAGGTCGTGATGAACAACCGCTACGCCTGGCTACGCGCCCACGGGCGCCGCAAAGTCAA
>NZ_JBLROB010000115.1:0-249 GCF_047921475.1 Micromonospora sp. SL4-19 | reverse complement strand
CGCCGGCGGCGAACCCGGCGGAGGCAAATCCGGCCTCCTCAACACCATCGCCGCCCACGCCGCCCTCTCCATCGATTCCCGCCTCGTACTCCTCGACGGCAAGCTCGTCGAACTGGGCCAGTGGGAGGACTGCGCCGACGCGTTCATCGGCCCCGACATCACCGCCGCCCTCACCGTGCTGAAGCGGCTGCAGGTCGTGATGAACAACCGCTACGCCTGGCTCCGCGCCCACGGGCGCCGCAAAGTCAC
>NZ_JBLROB010000114.1:0-270 GCF_047921475.1 Micromonospora sp. SL4-19 | reverse complement strand
ACCCCGGTCGCGGTGCAGGGCGCCCAGTCGAAGATCGACCTCAACGGTGAGCAGACCGCCAACGTCAAGGCGATCATCGCCGCGACGAAGAAGGCCGGCCTGCCGGAGCGGGCCGCGGTGATCTCGATCGCCACGAGCCTGCAGGAGTCGAAGCTGGAGAACCTGGGCCACCTCGGCGACAAGAACGACCACGACTCGCTGGGCCTGTTCCAGCAGCGCCCGAGCTCGGGTTGGGGTACGCCGGAGCAGATCACCGACCCCGAGTACTCG
>NZ_JBLROB010000113.1:0-273 GCF_047921475.1 Micromonospora sp. SL4-19 | reverse complement strand
GGAGTACTCGGGGTCCGTGATCTGCTCCGGCGTACCCCAACCCGAGGACGGGCGCTGCTGGAACAGACCCAGCGAGTCGTGGTCGTTGGCGTCACCCAGGTGGCCCAGGTTCTCCAGCTTCGACTCCTGCAGACTCGTGGCGATCGAGATCACCGCCGCCCGCTGCGGCAGACCCGCCTTCTTCGTCGCGGCGATGATCGCCTTCGCGTTGGCGGTCTGCTCACCGTTGAGGTCGATCTTCGACTGGGCGCCCTGCACCGCGACCGGGGCGGT
>NZ_JBLROB010000112.1:0-275 GCF_047921475.1 Micromonospora sp. SL4-19 | reverse complement strand
CCGCAGGCCGAGCCACTGCTCGGCGTCCCAGGCCTGGAACCGCTCTACCTCGGTGAACCCCAGCTTTGCCGCGAGGCGCATCGAGCCGACGTTGGCGGTTTGGGTGGTGAGCACCACCGGCTCGCCGGGAAGGACGCCGTCGAACCAGTCGAGTGCCGCCGCGCACGCCTCGGCGGCGTACCCGAATCCCCACGCCCGCGGCAGGAACAGGTAACCGAGATCGGCCTTCCCCTCGGCAGCCGGGCGACGGTGCCCCGTTGCTCTCCTGAGCAGGA
>NZ_JBLROB010000111.1:0-280 GCF_047921475.1 Micromonospora sp. SL4-19 | reverse complement strand
GGCCCGTGCTGGCGGGCCAGGTGACCGGCGTGGGGTTGCGGCGCGGTCAGCCATGTACAACGCCCCGGCCCGGGCCATCATTCCACCGCCGGGTCCCCGACCACTCGACATCAAGGCGCGAACCCGACAGATCGCCACGTGTCGGGGGGCTGGTAACCGGACAGCCGGGCGCAGACGGCACGGCTGACACCATCGAGCCCGGCATCATCACCGGGCCGAACTCCTCACTGACAGTCACATCCGGCGGCGGACCATCCCAGCGCACCCACCCCTTTGCTCT
>NZ_JBLROB010000110.1:0-284 GCF_047921475.1 Micromonospora sp. SL4-19 | reverse complement strand
GTGCGGATGCTGTTGGGCGTGCCCGGCGGCGACGCTGCCGGGGTGCCGGTCGGGGAGCCGTCGGTGGTGACGGTGCTGGACAAGCTGACCTATTCCGGGAACCTGACTAACCTGGCGCCGGTGCGGGAGGATCCGCGGCTGCGGTTCGTGCGGGGTGACATCTGCGATCCGGCGTTGGTCGACGAGGTGGTGCCCGGGCACGACGTGATCGTCCACTTCGCCGCCGAGTCGCACGTGGACCGGTCGATCGCCGGCGCCGCGCCGTTCGTCGTCACGAACGTGCT
>NZ_JBLROB010000109.1:0-285 GCF_047921475.1 Micromonospora sp. SL4-19 | reverse complement strand
GCCATGCTTGCCGGCCGTCCGCCGTTCGTCGGCGAGCCGCTCAGCGTGCTGCATCAGCACGTCAACGAGCCACCCCCGCCGCTGCGCGAGCGCCGGCCCGACGTTCCCGCCGAGCTGGACGCCCTGGCCGCCGAACTGCTGGCCAAAGATCCCGCCGACCGGCCGACCGGCGCGGCCGCGGTCCGCGACCGCCTCGCAGCCCTGCTGCCCCGGGCCGGCACACCGGTTCACCTCGTGTCGGTCACGCCTGCGGACCCGGGCCAGCCGGGACGGTCCACGCCGGTG
>NZ_JBLROB010000108.1:0-290 GCF_047921475.1 Micromonospora sp. SL4-19 | reverse complement strand
TTCTCCCCCTCTGCCCAAGGAAGGCGGGCGATGCCGAAGTCGCAGATCTTCACTGCGCCGTTGGCGGTGATGATCAGGTTGCCCGGCTTCACGTCCCGGTGCACCACCCCAGCCGCGTGCGCGGCGGCGATCCCGTCGCAGGTCTGTACGGCGATCGACAACGCCTGCCAGACGGTGAGCGGGCCGTCGGCGATCAGTGCGGACACGGTCCGCCCCTCCACCAGTTCCATGATCAGATAGGGGACGTTCTCCTCGGTGCCGAAGTCGTAGACAGCGACGATGTGCGGATG
>NZ_JBLROB010000107.1:0-290 GCF_047921475.1 Micromonospora sp. SL4-19 | reverse complement strand
CATCCGCTCATGGCACCCCTTTATGTCAAGTCGCCGCTGACGCCAGGGGTTTAGGGTGGTTGGTGGCGGGTCCGGGAAGTGGCTTGTCCGAAGGGCCGATGTCCGGGGTCAGGTCGGTCACGCTGGATTGCAGAGTCGTCCCCGAGTGCCCTCCCGGGCCTGCCACCTGCCGTCGTTTCCGGTCTTCGATCATGCGGGCGTAGACCACGTTGGACAGCCGGCGTTTGAGGGCGCGCATGGCTTCCATGGAGGTCTTCCCGGCGGCTTTCTTCGCGTCGAAGTAGGCGCGG
>NZ_JBLROB010000106.1:0-308 GCF_047921475.1 Micromonospora sp. SL4-19 | reverse complement strand
CTGGTGGTGCCCGATGACCATCTACCTCGTCGACGTCGAGCAGGTCATCCACACCTGCCCCGCACACCCTGACGCGCACCCGTACGACACCCGCCGGGTGCTCGTCGACGTCATCCCCGGCGGCCCCTGCCGGGCACCGGTCACCATCCGCTGCGGGCAGGTGACCACCACCATCCCGTGTCATCGGCACGAGCCGGCCAAGCGCCAGTGCGGCGCCTGCCGGGTCATCGTCACCGAACGCACCATCACCAACCACCACCCCACCCGGGTGGCGGCTTGATGGCCTCGACGCTGGACCTCACCCCCCG
>NZ_JBLROB010000105.1:0-316 GCF_047921475.1 Micromonospora sp. SL4-19 | reverse complement strand
CCAAGCAGACCGACACCCTGCGCACCGACATCGTGCGCGCCGTGGACGACGGCCGCGCCGTGGTCGCCAACATCGCCGGCACCACCACCGACACCGACGGCAACACCCACTCCTTCGAAGGCGGCCACTACATCAGCGTCGTGGGCTACCGCGACGGCGGCAAGACCGTCACCATCGCCGACTCGGCCAACCCCAACACCGCCTCCTACCAGATCAGCGTCGACAACCTCGCCAACTGGATCGCCACCCGCGGCTACTCCGCCTGACCCACACGGCAAACACCAAGGGCCGGCCCCCACCAAGGGGCCGGCCCTTC
>NZ_JBLROB010000104.1:0-335 GCF_047921475.1 Micromonospora sp. SL4-19 | reverse complement strand
TGAACCGCCCCGGGGCTGGTAGAGACCTCTTTGCTTGAGAGGATCTGACCATGCCGAAGCAGTACCCGAGAGACCTGCGGGAGCGGGCGGTGTGTCTGGTGCTGGAGCACCGGGGCGACTACACCACCGAGTGGGAGGCGATCGGATCGATCGCTGCGAAGCTGGGCATTGGGTCGGCTGAGACGCTGCGTAAATGGGTCCGGCAGGCCGAGGTCGACGCTGGGCAGCGTGCCGGGGTCACCAGCGACGAGTCAGCGGAGCTGCGCCGGTTGAAGCGGGAGAACGCCGAACTGCGGCGGGCGAATGAGATCTTGAAGGCCGCGTCGGCTTTCTTT
>NZ_JBLROB010000103.1:0-342 GCF_047921475.1 Micromonospora sp. SL4-19 | reverse complement strand
GCCCGAGCCGGACCGGAAACCGCCCTCACGGCGCTCACCGCCCGAGCCGGACCGGAAACCGCCCTCACGGCGCTCACCGCCCCGGAAACCGCCGTCGCGGGAACCCGACCGGAAGCCGCCCTCGCGGCGTTCGCCGCCGGCCGAACGGTCGTCGCGGTCGCCCCGGTACGAGGGACGGTCGTCACGGCGGGCGTCACCGCGCCCCTGCCCGCGCTCGGCGCGGTCCTCGTAACGACGGGGGCGGTCCCCGCCCTGCGGTCCTGAACTCACAGGTACATCCTTCCTAAGTGCGTCGCCAAGGACGCTAACGCAGTCAAGGGCCGACCCTGCTGGGGCGGCCCT
>NZ_JBLROB010000102.1:0-342 GCF_047921475.1 Micromonospora sp. SL4-19 | reverse complement strand
CAGCGCCACGGTGACCCTCTCCGCCACCGACACAGAGTCGGGTGTGGACCGGATCGAGTACTCGCTCGACAGCGGCGCCTACGCCAGGTACTCCGCGCCGGTGACGGTGAACCAGCCGGGTCAGCACACGGTGAGTTACCGGGCCACGGACAAGGCGGGTAATACCTCGTCGCCGCAGTCGGTGTCGTTCCGGGTCGTGGAAACGCCGCCGGCGGACACCACGCCGCCGACGGTGACGGCGGCGGTGACCGGCCAGCGGGACGGCAACGGCGCGTACGTGGGCAGCGCCACGGTGACGCTGTCGGCCACGGATACCCAGTCAGGCGTGGATCGGGTCGAGTA
>NZ_JBLROB010000101.1:0-343 GCF_047921475.1 Micromonospora sp. SL4-19 | reverse complement strand
GAGTAGCGGCGGCCTTTGGTGAGGAAGTGGCCGCCGTAGCCGAGCATGTGCGCCCATCGGCGTAGCCGGGCGTATGGGTTGGTCGTCGCTGGTTTCGTCGGTTCGGTGTCAAGGGCGGCTTGACGGTGGGCTACGCAGACGGGGCAGGCGGCGTAGCGGGTGTGGGTGCCGCAGTCGGGGCACTCCCAACGCTGGACGAAGCCGGGTGTGGGCCGTGGTTCGCGGGGCCGCTCGGACAGGGGGATCGGGGTTGCGGTGGGTCGGCCGATGCGCCAGCAGGCGTCGATGAGGCGGGCGGTGTGGTCGCCGTCGGGGTCGGCGTAGTCGCCGATGGTGTCGGCGT
>NZ_JBLROB010000100.1:0-357 GCF_047921475.1 Micromonospora sp. SL4-19 | reverse complement strand
CTCACGGCGCTCGCCACCCCGGAAGCCACCCTCGCGCGGACCGGATGACCGGAAGCCACCCTCACGGCGCTCCCCGCCCCGGAAACCGCCCTCGCGGTCCTCACGGCGCTCGCCACCCCGGAAGCCCTCCCGGCGGTCGCCGCCCCGGAAGCCAGCGTCCCGGTCCTCGCGGCGGTCCCCGCCCCGGAAGCCGGCGCCCCCCGGGCGGGAACCGCCGTCACGGTTGTCGTCGCGGCGGAAGCCGCCCTCACGGCGGTCGGCGCCGCGGAACCCGCCCTCACGGTCGTCGCGGCGGAAGCCACCCTCGCGGCGCTCACCGCCCGAGCCGGAGCGGAAGCCACCCTCACGGCGCTCACC
>NZ_JBLROB010000099.1:0-374 GCF_047921475.1 Micromonospora sp. SL4-19 | reverse complement strand
AGCGTGCTGGGTGAGGCCGCACTTTCAGTGAAGTTGGGGTCTCCGCGTGTCGGGAGGCAGCTGTTTCCCCGATGTTGCCCGGATCTTGCCCGGTGGCGGCGGGCCGGGGGTGTGTTGTCTGGGGTCAGACGTCCGGTTTTCGGGTGACGGGCGGCATTCTCAGCCTGGAATGGCTGGCGGCCGGGGGTGGTTGAACACGGGTGCACGGCCGAGGAGGACACCCGTCTGAGCGGCGGGGTGTGGGCCCGGAATGTTGGTGGGCCGTCGGTCGTTGGATATGGTCCCGGCGCTGCGAAGAGGCGATCTCGCCCCGCGGGCCAGCCGGTCGATCTCGCCCCGCGGCCAGCCGGTCGAAGACTTTCCCCCCCCCCCTG
>NZ_JBLROB010000098.1:0-374 GCF_047921475.1 Micromonospora sp. SL4-19 | reverse complement strand
TTGCGCAGACAGGGCCGCGACGTCATCCGCGCGGCGATCGACGATTTCCTCTTCCCCCGGGCACAGCGCTATCCGCGCGGCGAGTACTCGGCCGAAGGCTGCTACTTCGACACCCACGACTACGACGCCCTGAACCGGGTTCTGCTCGATCCGCTCGGCCCGGGCGGAGATCGACGCTTCCAACACGCGGTCTACGACCGCACGGCGGATACCGCGCTGTGCCCGCCGGTCACGACTGCCCCCGCCGACGCCGTGCTGGTCTTCGACGGCGTCTTCCTCATGCGCCCGGAACTGATTGACCGGTGGGACCTGCGCATCTTCGTGTCGACCGCGCTCGAGAAGACCGTGGATCGTGCCGTGATCCGAGAGCGCCG
>NZ_JBLROB010000097.1:0-391 GCF_047921475.1 Micromonospora sp. SL4-19 | reverse complement strand
AGCCAGATCACCAACCCGCAGATCTCCAACGTGGTACCAGCGCGCGGCCCCGCCGAGCCGCTGCTCTTCGGCGGGGTGATCCTGTACCTCTTCGGCAACATGCTGTTCCAGCTGCGGACCCTGCACACCCTGAGCTGGACCCGGGTGGCCACGATGGGGCTGCTTGCCATCTGCCCCCCGCTGGTCGACCGGCTGCCGGCACTGGCAACCATGGCACTGCTGACCCTGATCTGCGTGGGCATGGTGGCCGCCGAGGTGGTGATCTTCGACGAGGGCCGGCGGGCGCTGCGCCAACTGATCTTCGAGGAACGGACGGCCCACGAGGCGCACGAGGCCGCCTACCGGGCCCGCTGGCACGAGCCGAACGAGCCGGACGAGGGCGAGTGACGCC
>NZ_JBLROB010000096.1:0-395 GCF_047921475.1 Micromonospora sp. SL4-19 | reverse complement strand
GCAAAAGGGGGAAAGTCTTCAACCAGCGGCCTGCGGGGCAAGGGGATCGCCTCTTCGCGGCGCCGGGACCATGTACAACGACCGGCGGCCCACCATCATTCCGGGCCCACACACCCCGCCACCGGGCCGGGTGTCTTCCTCGGCCGTGCACCCGTGTTCAACCACCCCCGGCCGCCCACCATTCCGGGGCCCGGATGCCGCCCGTCACACCCGCAAACCGGACGTCTGACCCCAGACAACACACCCCCCGGCCCACCGCCACCGGGCAAGATCCGGGCAACATCGGGGAAACAGCCGCCTCCCGACACGCGGAGACCCCAACTTCACTGAAAATGCGGCCTCACCCAGCACGCCGCAGAGGGTGCCGAACCAGGGCGATTCCCCGGGCTGTGCAA
>NZ_JBLROB010000095.1:0-397 GCF_047921475.1 Micromonospora sp. SL4-19 | reverse complement strand
TCGGCGCTGGCTGGGTCCAGCTGGCCAACCACACACCCATGCCGGTCACCTTCACGGTGGTCGCCCTGGTCGTCGGCGTCCCGGCCGCTGTCCCGGCCTCCCGCCGCGCTGTGTTCGGATGGGCCTTGTGCCTGTTCGTGCGGCACCGGCTGCGCGTGTGCTTCGCGCAGTTCATCATCTCCAACCGCTCCGGTTCGCTGCCGCTGATCCTGTGGGCCAAGCCCACCCCGGTCGGTGAGCGGGTCTGGGTGTACCTACGTCCCGGCCTATCCCTGGCCGACCTGGAAGGCCGTCTCGACCGAATCGCGGTCGCCTGCAACGCCTCCACCGCTCTGATCGAGCGGGCCTCGGACGGCAACGCCGCCTACCTGCGGTTCGACATCAAACGCCGCGAGGT
>NZ_JBLROB010000094.1:0-403 GCF_047921475.1 Micromonospora sp. SL4-19 | reverse complement strand
GCGTTGGCGGTCTGCTCACCGTTGAGGTCGATCTTCGACTGGGCGCCCTGCACACCATGCGGCACCAGCTTGCCCATGTCCACGCCCGGCTTGTCTGCCTGCGGCTTGTCGGCCTGCACGGCGGCCACGGGGGTCATCGCGGTGGTCGGGGTCGCGTCGTGGTGGTGCAGCGGGCCGGCCGCCAGGCCACCGGTGAAAGCCAGACCAGCAAGACCCAGAACGCTCTTCTGCAGCATCGTGTTCATGACAAAGCTCCATTCGGGGGTTGGCGCACCAGCACCGGTCGGGGGAACCAGCACGTGCGCAAGCACCGTCAGGCGCTCAAAAACAAAGGGGGAAAGTCTTCGACCGGCTGGCCTGCGGGGCAAGGGGATCGCCTCTTCGCGGCGCCGGGACCATGTAC
>NZ_JBLROB010000093.1:0-404 GCF_047921475.1 Micromonospora sp. SL4-19 | reverse complement strand
CGTCGCCGGATGTCGACGACGTCTCCGACTGGATCTGACCCATGACCCAGATCGAGTACGACGAGGCCACCGACGGCTTCTACTTCCACTGCTACGCCTGCGGCCGTGACGGACGGTCGTGGGACTACCGCCGTGACGCCGAGCTCGACGCCGACCGGCACGACGAGCAGCACGACGACGGCCTGATCTGACCCAACC
The DNA here is from genome assembly GCF_047921475.1 of Micromonospora sp. SL4-19. Classification (NCBI taxonomy): domain Bacteria; kingdom Bacillati; phylum Actinomycetota; class Actinomycetes; order Micromonosporales; family Micromonosporaceae; genus Micromonospora; species Micromonospora sp. SL4-19. The sequence continues at coordinate 206 of NZ_JBLROB010000093.1, read as the reverse complement.
CAACCCGGACGCGAGGAGCCCTGGGGGCTCGTTCGTGTGGCTCCTCGCGCCCACCAACGCCCAAGGAGGGCAACCATGACCACCGCTACCGCCCCGGACACCCGGATACCGGTGGGGCCTGGCCTGTCGATGTTCGACCCCATCTTCGTCGGCATCGACGAGTTCGGTCAGCACGTGAACATCACCCTCGCCTACCGCAACCTCCT
>NZ_JBLROB010000092.1:0-408 GCF_047921475.1 Micromonospora sp. SL4-19 | reverse complement strand
CGTCACCGTCGACGAGGTCGAGATCACCAAGCTGCGACGCACGGACCTGGCACGCTACCGGCAACGGATCGGCTTCGTCTTCCAGCGCTACCACCTGCTGCCAGCACTGACCGTGCTGGACAACGTCATCGCGCCCGTGCTGCCCCGACGAGGCCGCGCCGACCACGTCACCCGCGCCCGCGACCTGCTCGACGCGGTCGGCCTCACCGGACGCGAACGCGCGCTCCCGGCACAGCTCTCCGGCGGCCAGCAACAACGAGTCGCGATCGCCCGCGCCCTCATGGGCCAGCCCCGACTGCTCCTGGCCGACGAACCGACCGGCAACCTCGACTCCACCACCGGCACCCAGATCCTCGACCTGCTGCTCGACCTACGCGACCAACACGGCATGACCATCCTGCTCGCCAC
>NZ_JBLROB010000091.1:0-426 GCF_047921475.1 Micromonospora sp. SL4-19 | reverse complement strand
CGCGGCACCCCGCACCCCCCTTCGCGGGCAGGTCGCGTAACCCCCGATCGAAAGGCTTTCCTCATCATGCGTACCGACATTCTGCGTAAGACCGCTCTGACCTTCGCCGGTGTCGCCGCCACCGCCGGTGGCATCGCCGGACCCGCCATCGCCGCCCACGCCGCCCCGGCCGCCAAGCCGGCGCAGACCCAGACCAAGCCGGCCGGCGAGCGGGAACTGAACGTCCGCTACGAAGCGCAGCCGAACTTCTACTACTGCGGCCCCGCCGCCACCCGCAACGCCCTCTCCGTGCAGGGCAAGGACATCAACGTCGACGCCATGGCCAAGGAGATGGGCACCACCGAGAACGGCACCAACAGCATCAACGACATCACCCCGGTCCTGAACAAGGAAACCGGTAAGAACGCCTACCACTCGGTGGAAATC
>NZ_JBLROB010000090.1:0-438 GCF_047921475.1 Micromonospora sp. SL4-19 | reverse complement strand
ACTGCCCGTGGTCGCGTCCATGGTCACTCCTCGGCAAGCAGTCGCGCGGTCGGGAGCCGGCGCAGGAGCACGGCCGGCACCAGCGCCGCGGCACAGGTGGCCAGCACCCCGGTCGCCGCCACGGCGGCGGCGACCGCCATCAGCTCGGTCGGCAGGTCACCGACCAGCCAGGCCGCTCCGGCCATCCCCAGCGCCGCCCCGAACGCCGCCCCGAGCAGGCCGAGCAGGAGTCCCTCGTATCCGACCAGGTGGCCCAGGGCGGCGTCGGTCCAGCCGGTGGCGCGGAGCGTGGCCAGCTCGGCGGCGCGGTCGCGGATGTTCAGGTAGAGCACGTCGGCGACCGCGGCGGCGCCGAGCAGGACCGTGGCGATGGCGGCGAGGGTGTCGGCACTGCGGACGTTGAGGGAGATGGTGTCGCCGAGCAGGCTGCCGACGATC
>NZ_JBLROB010000089.1:0-438 GCF_047921475.1 Micromonospora sp. SL4-19 | reverse complement strand
CATCATCGGCAGCCTCCTCGGCGACACCATCTCCCTCAACGTCCGCAGCGCCGACACCCTCGCCGCCATCGCCACGGTCCTACTCGGCGCCGCCGCCGTCGCCGACGTCCTCTACCTCAACATCCGCGACCGCGCCGCCGAGCTGGCCACCCTCCGCGCCACCGGCTGGACCGACACCGCCCTGAGCCGACTCGTCGGATACGAGGGACTTCTCCTCGGCGCACTCGGCTCGCTCACCGGCGCGGGCCTGGGCCTGGGCGGGGCGGCCTGGCTGGTCGGGGAACTACCCACGACACTGGCGCTGGTGGCCGCCGTCGTGGCGCTGGCCGGAATCGTGGTCACCTGCCTCGCCGCGCTCGTCCCGGCCGCGCTGCTGCGCCGGCTCCCCATCGCACGACTACTCGCCGAGGAGTGACCATGGACGCGACCACGGGCAGC
>NZ_JBLROB010000088.1:0-444 GCF_047921475.1 Micromonospora sp. SL4-19 | reverse complement strand
GCACCGGTCCCGGGGGGAACCAGCACGTGCGCAAGCACCGTCAGGCGCCCAAAAAGCAAAGGGGGGAAGTCTTCAACCAGCGGCCTGCGGGGCAAGGGGATCGCCTCTTCGCGGCGCCGGACCATGTACAACGACCGACAGTCCACCAACATTCCGGGCCCGCACACCCCGGCCTCGCGGGGGCGTCTTCCTCGGTCGTGCACCCGGTTCAACGACCCCCGGCCGCCCGCCATTCCGGGGCCCGGATGCCGACGGTCACACCCGCAAACCGGACGTCTGACCCCAGACAACCCACCCCGGCCCGCCGCCACCGGGCAAGATCCGGGCAACATCGGGGAAACAGCCGCCTCCCGACACGCGGAGACCCCAACTTCACTGAAAGTGCGGCCTCACCCAGCGCGCTGCGGAGGGTGCCGAACCAGGGCGATTCCCCGGGCTGTGCGG
>NZ_JBLROB010000087.1:0-448 GCF_047921475.1 Micromonospora sp. SL4-19 | reverse complement strand
CGTGTTACCCGCCTTGTCCGTGGCCCGATAGGTCACCGTGTGCTGACCCGGCTGGTTCACGATGACCGGCGCCGCGTAGGTGGCGTACGGCTGCCCGTCGAGCGAGTATTCGATCCGGTCCACGCCCGACTCGGTGTCAGTGGCGGAGAGGGTCACCGTCGCGCTGCCGATGTACGCGCCGTTCGGGTCCTTCTCGCCGGTCACCGCCGCCGTCACCGTCGGCGGGGTGGTGTCCGGCGGGGTCGGCTCGACCACGGTGAACGACACCTGCTGCGGCGAGGACGTATTGCCTGCCTTGTCGGTCGCCCGGTAACTCACCGTGTGCTGACCGGTCTGGTTGACCGTGACCGGCGCGGAGTACCTGGCGTAGGCGCCGCTGTCGAGCGAGTACTCGATCCGGTCCACGCCCGACTCGGTGTCGGTGGCGGAGAGGGTCACCGTGGCGCTA
>NZ_JBLROB010000086.1:0-465 GCF_047921475.1 Micromonospora sp. SL4-19 | reverse complement strand
TAACACCTCGACGCCGCAGTCGGTGTCGTTCACGGTGGTCGAGCCGACACCGACGGACACCACGCCGCCCACGGTGACAGCGGCGGTGACCGGTCAGCGGGACGGCAACGGCGCGTACGTGGGTAGCGCCACGGTGACCCTCTCCGCCACCGACACGCAGTCGGGCGTGGACCGAGTCGAGTACGCGCTCGACGGCGGTGCCTACACCGCGTATTCGGCGCCGGTGACGGTGAACCAGCCGGGTCAGCACACGGTGAGTTACCGGGCCACGGACAAGGCGGGTAACACCTCGACGCCGCAGTCGGTGTCGTTCACGGTCGTCGAAACGCCGCCGGCGGACACCACGCCGCCGACGGTGACGGCCGCGGTGACGGGGGAGAAGGACGCCAACGGCGCGTACATCGGCAGTGCCACGGTCACCTTGACCGCAACGGACACCCAGTCGGGCGTCGACCGAGTCGAGTT
>NZ_JBLROB010000085.1:0-688 GCF_047921475.1 Micromonospora sp. SL4-19 | reverse complement strand
GACCCGCCCGTGCTCGTCCCGGTCCTCGTCCCGGTTCTCGCCCTTCTGGTCGCGGTCCTTGCCGTCCCGGTCCTCCCGGTCCTGGTCGCGCCCTTCTTCGCGCTTCTCCTCGCCCTGGCCGTCGTCCGAGGCGACCTGCTGCGCGGTGGACCACTTCACGTCGGCCAACCGGTGAGCGCCGGTAACCCCGGTGGTCGCGTAGGCCACGCCCGCGAGGCTGACCGCTCCCGTCAGGCCCATGACGCCGGTGGCGAGCCAGAGCCGCCGGCGGCGGAAGGGGGAGGTCGTCTCGCGGTTGGTGTGATCGTTATTGCGAAGGTAGTTGGACATCGGAGCTCTCTGCCCTCTCCTCGTACCAGACAAGGTCGCTTCGTCATCACGAGGCGGCCTTCGCTACAAATCGGTTGTAGCTGCTGAACTCGACCGTATGGGAATCTTCTTCACCTCGGGGGTATACACGAAAAAAACCCGCAATCGGTACGCGGGTCACGCGGGGGAGGAGTCCGGGCGGGCGTGCCGGCAGGTGCGACGGGGGTCGAGCACGTGGCCGGCGGCGAAAAGCTCGCGGGCCGGTGTGAACGGGCTGACGGCGGACGTCCCGGGACGGCGCTGTCCGGATGCAAACCCGCCGGGTGGTCGGGGTCCCCATCCGCTGGCGGCGGAAGGGGACCCCGGGCTATGTGGTGGT
>NZ_JBLROB010000084.1:0-689 GCF_047921475.1 Micromonospora sp. SL4-19 | reverse complement strand
ACGATCTCCTCGGCGCCGAGCGCGAAGAGGATGATGCCGGCGATCATCGGCAGATAGCAGTACGCGTAGGCGTCCCGGGCCATGGTTACCCGGGGTCCGTCCTGCGCCGCGTGCAGGGCGATCCGGGCGGACGGCCCGATCATGTCGTAGTGCGCCCACCAGAGCGCGGCGGTGAAGAAGATGCCGAGCACCGCCGCACCCACGGCAGCCGCGGTGGGCGGCTGCCCGATCAGGTTGCTGCCGACGCCGACCGAGATGACCGACTCGCCCAGGGCGATGATCAGGATCAGGTCGTACCGCTCGGTCCAGTGCTCGGCGGAGGCGAGGCGCCCTGTCCAGGTTCTGGTGAGTTGGCCGGTGCCGTACTGGAGCAGCACGACCAGGGCCCACAGCCCGTCCCGGACGAGTGGCGCCGCGGCGGAGCCGTGCATGGCCGGGGGGATCAGCGCGGCGGCGAGCAGCAGCAGGGTGCTGCCCGCCAACTCCGGGGCCAACCGCATCAGCTGCCGGAGCTCGTCGGGGTTGTCCCGCGCCGCGTGTCGGTAGAGCAGCACGTGCACCAGGCGGAACACGATGTAGCTGACCGCTGCCACGATCGGCCCGGCGGCGCCCCGCACATCCCGGAACGCCTGCGGCAGCGACAGGGCGAAGGTGAACAGCGACGCCATGCCGACCGTCATCAGCACCGG
>NZ_JBLROB010000083.1:0-696 GCF_047921475.1 Micromonospora sp. SL4-19 | reverse complement strand
TCTTCACCAGAGCCAGGCACTGGTTGAACGCGAACCGAGCCGCCCCCGCATGACGGGCCAACACCACCACCTGCGACGGCGACGGGTCGACCGTGAACCGGAACGCGGTAAACCTCCCCACAACCCCACAGCATGCCCGCCACCTACGACACTTCCTTGAGGGCCAGCCGTCGCAAGCCCGCGACTCAAGCGGCGGATCAGTTCCGCGCCGCTTGGCCGTCGCCCTGGTGCTCGCAGACAGCGGCGCCCCGACCGGATGGCCGGGGCGCCGCTGGGCGTCGGTGTGCAGGTCGCCTCTCGGCGAGTGGCACGACGCGGCTCCAGCCGAACGGTATTCCGCGAAGGCAATTTGGGTGAGGCCCGGGGACACTGGACACACCGACGCTCTGCACAACGGTACGAGCCGCCGCCCTGTTCCGCTGCCTCCGGTGACCGCCGTCACCTGGCTGCGGTTGGGGCTGGTTGCTCTTGAGGGCTGGCTCTGAGCGGCAGCTGTCCAAGATCCGCAGATGCCGCTGGCCGGCACCCCACGTCTGGGGGTGCCGGCCACCGGCTGTGCTCATGCTGTTTGGTTTTCCGCTGTCCTGTGGGGGTCAGCTGTTCCAGTAGTGGGCGACCAGGTCAGCGGCCTGCTGCTCCCACTGGGCGTAGGCGTCCGGGTACGCCGAGACCTGCACCGTCTGCGCGGCCTTGGTC
>NZ_JBLROB010000082.1:0-839 GCF_047921475.1 Micromonospora sp. SL4-19 | reverse complement strand
CAGCTGCTCACCGTCGACCCCGCCACCGGACGTGTCCTCGACCAGCGGCACACCGACGGCATGCCCGACTCGGTCATCTACACCGCCTGCGGCAACCGCCGCGCAACCGTCTGCCCCTCCTGCGCCCAGACCTACCAGCGCGACGCGTTCCAGCTGCTCCGCGCCGGCCTGGTCGGCGGCAAGGGTGTCCCGGAGTCGGTCGCCGAGCATCCGGCGGTGTTCGCGACCTTCACCGCCCCGTCGTTCGGGCCGGTCCACACCCGGGTCGTCCGCAAGCACACCTGCGGCAACCGGAAGCGCTGCGACTGCCGCGCGGAGCCGTGCCACGCCCGCCGCGCCACCGACCCGACCGCCGGCCTCTGCCCCCACAGCCGGCCCGCCGTCTGCTGGACCCGCCATGAGGCCGGAGACGCTGTCCTCGGCCGGCCGTTGTGCCTGGACTGCTACGACCACGACCACCAGGTCGTCTGGAACCTGTTCTCCGGCGAGCTCTGGCACCGCACCAAGCAAGCCGCGGAACGCTGGCTCGCCAAACTCGCCCGCCGACGCGGCATCCCCCGCGTCGAGATCGTCACCGCCTCCGGGAAGACGCGGAAGGTCGCCCCGGTCCGGCTGTCGCCCGGGAAGGTCGCCGAGCTGCAAGCCCGGGGAGCCGTGCACTTCCACGGCATCGCCCGCCTCGACGGCATCAACCCCGACGACCCCGACGCGATCGTCCCACCCCCGGCCGGGTTCACCGTCGCCGACCTCGTCGACGCGCTCCACCACGCCGCCGAACAGATCGCGTTCCACACCCCGAGCCATCCGGACCGGCCGGACGGCTGGCCGATCGCCTGGGG
>NZ_JBLROB010000081.1:0-936 GCF_047921475.1 Micromonospora sp. SL4-19 | reverse complement strand
AGCTCCCCTGCGCGAACCGCACGGAGGCGCATCTCGCCACCAATCCATCGACTCATGCGGGAGGTCAGCTCCTCGGCGCATTCCGAGGTGGAGGCTCGCCCACGTTGAGACGGAGGTCAGATGTACCCACCACGGTCCCTGCCCGCCTGGCGATGGCTTGCCCTGGCCGTCGCACTGGTGCTCACCTTCTCGGTGCTGGAGACGTCAGCGCTGGCCGGCGCAGCCGCGGCAAACCCATCGCAACCGCTCGTCGCCGTCGACAGTGACGATGACGAGTACGACATCCCGGCCTGCGACGCCGACGATCCCGAGTTCGACCAGAAGTGCGACGATGAGGAAGAGGAAGAGGACGAGTCCGAGCTTCGCGACACCTTCCTGGACGCGCGCCAGGTTCCCGGAGATGTGATCACCAGCGGGGACCTGGAGTTGGCCGGCCAGCAGGCGGCGGCCATTCCCAGCGAACTGCACGGCCTGGTCGACCCCAACTGGGCGGCTGTCGGTCCATCCAATGTGGGCGGCCGGGTGACCGACATCGCCCCGGACAAGACGACTCCCGGCACCGTGTACGTCGCGGTCGCGACGGCAGGCCTGTGGAAGAGCGTTGACGGTGGTGCGTCGATGATCAAGACATGGCCGGACGACTATCCGCAGGCCATCGGCGCGGTGACGGTCGCCCCCAACGGAGACGTCTGGGTCGGCACGGGCGAGGTCAACCCCGGCGGCGGCAGCCTCAGCTACGGCGGCGACGGCCTCTACCGGTCGACCGACCACGGCGCGACCTGGACCCGGGTCGGGCTGGCCGGCTCCAGCACCATTGGCGCCATTCGCTTCAACCCGCAAAACCCGAACGTCGTCTACGTGGCCGCCGGCGGTTCCCTGTTCGCGTCCGGCGGGATCCGCGGCCTCTACAAGTCGACCGACTACGGCGCGACCTGG
>NZ_JBLROB010000080.1:0-967 GCF_047921475.1 Micromonospora sp. SL4-19 | reverse complement strand
GGCCACAGCATCGCTCGTAGCGTTCATCGACGCACATAAGGAGCAGTTCGGCGGGGTCGAGCCGATCTGCCGTGTCCTTGCCGGTCACGGTATGAAGATCGCCGCCAGCACCTACTACAAGGCCAAGGCCCTGCCGCCGTCGGCGCGGACCGTCCGTGATGCCGAGATCCTGGCGGAGATCCGGCGCGTGCACCAGGGCAACTACGGCGTCTACGGGACCCGCAAGATCTGGGCCGCGTTGCGCCGCGAAGGCCACCATGTGGCCCGCTGCACGGTCGAGCGGCTCATGCGGCAAGCCGGTCTAACCGGTGTGGTGCGGGGTAAGAAGATCCGCACCACCATCGCCGACCCCGGCGCCCAACGGGCGCAGGATCTCGTGCAGCGCGACTTCACCGCGGCCACGCCGAACCGGTGCTGGGTCGCGGACTTCACCCACGTGGCCACCTTCGCCGGCGTGGTCTACGTGGCGTTCGTCGTCGACGTCTACTCGAGGACGATCGTCGGCTGGTCCGCGGCCACCACCAAACACACCACCCTCGTCCTGGACGCCCTCGACATGGGCCTGTGGCGCCGAGACCGCGACGGCCGCCCGGTCGAGGCGGGCCTCATTCACCACTCGGATGCGGGAGCCCAGTACACGTCGTTCCGGTTCACCACCCACCTCGTCGACGCCGGCATCGACGCCTCCATCGGCACCGTCGGCGACGCCCTGGACAACGCGCTGATGGAATCCACCATCGGCCTCTACAAGACCGAACTGATCAAACCCGGCCGGCCGTGGCACAGCCTCGCCCAGGTCGAGCTGGCCACCGCCGAATGGGTCGACTGGTACAACCACCACCGGCTGCACTCCGCCCTGAACTACCTGCCGCCAGCCGAATACGAATCGATGTTCTACGCTCACCACCAACCCGACCAGCAAACCCTGGTCACAGTCTGAGGACTCCACCAGACTCGGGGCGGTTCA
>NZ_JBLROB010000079.1:0-1131 GCF_047921475.1 Micromonospora sp. SL4-19 | reverse complement strand
GCGGCTACTTAGAGACTTGGTCCAGGATCGGTGTCCGGCCAGACTCGGTCCAGGTGCCCGGCGAGACGCTCCCTCATTGCGGCTGCCCACCGGTGTCATTGGTGTGGCTCTCTCATGGCCTGCGGTCTCGCCGGGCGCCGCGCGAGGAGTGGCTGGAAAGGGGTTTGTTCTGCTCGAAGTAGCGGTGCCCTCCTTGCTGACAGCTCCGTCGAGTTCAGCCAAGGGAGGCGCCGATGCGCGTGATCATCGGGATGGACCCGCACAAGCGTTCAGCCACCATCGAGGTCGTTGACGAACGCGGCCGGGTGCTGGCTACGGGCAGGTACGGCACCGACAAGGCCGGCTACGCCGACATGCTCGCCGCCGGTCGTCGGTATGCCGATCGGGTCTGGGCGGTGGAGGGCTGCAACGGCATCGGCAAGCACATCGCCCACCGCCTGGTCCACGACGGTGAGACGGTGCTCGATGTGCCCGCGAAACTGTCGGCGCAGGTGCGGGTGTTCGCCACCGGCAACGGCCGCACAACCGATCCGGTGGATGCGCACTCGGTGGCGATGGTGGCGCTACGCAGCCCGAATCTGGTGCAGGTTCAGGTCGATGCGGACCTGCAGGTGATGGGCATGCTCGCCGACCGGCGTGACGAGCTGGGCCGCGCCCGCACCCAGAGCATCAACCGGCTGCACCGGTTGCTGCTGGAACTGTTACCTGGCGGGGCGAAGAAGTTCCTGTCCGCGCGACAGGCCCGCGCGTTGATCGCGACGGTCAAACCCCGCGACATCGTGGGCAAGACCAGACGCCGCCTCGCCGTCGAGCTGATCAGTGAACTCGAGGGCATCGACAAGAAGATCAAGGCCGTGGAGAAGGACCTCAAGGAGCTGGTGGCCGCCCGCGGCTCCACCCTGATGGAGCTACACGGCATCGGCCCCTGCGGCGCGGCCCGCCTACTGGCAGACGTCGCAGACATCAGCCGGTTCGCCGACCGCGACCGGTTCGCCTCCTGGAACGGCACCGCACCCCTGGACGCCTCCTCCGGCGACCAGAAGCGCCACCGGCTCTCCCGCGCCGGCAACCGGCGGATCAACCGCACGCTGCACATCATGGCCGTGGTCCAGCTGCGCAACCGCACGCAAG
>NZ_JBLROB010000078.1:0-1157 GCF_047921475.1 Micromonospora sp. SL4-19 | reverse complement strand
TCAGTTGAAGCAGTCGCGGACGGTGCCCGCGCAGTTGGTCGGGTCGTTGTTCGTCACGGTGGACTCGTCGTCCAGCTTGACCTTGCCGTGGTTGTTGAAGATGCCGCCGGCCACCCGGTCCTTCTTCCGGTCGTCCCTGCGGTCGTCGGCGCTGTAGACATCGTGTTCCTCGCCGCCGACGGCGGTGTTCTTGGTGACCCGGGTCTTGGTCAGGGTGACCTCGCCCTTGTTGTTGTAGATGCCGCCGCCGTTCTTACCCGCGGTGTTGCCCTTGATCTCGGTGTTGCGCAGGGTGAGGGTCGCGTTGCGCTCCTCGCGTTCGTGCTTCCTGCCGTCGATCTCCATGCCGTCGGCCTCCATCGAGACCGCCCTCTTTTCCTCGATCGGCTTGCCGTTGAAGATGCCGCCGCCGAACCGGCCGGCGGTGTTGTCGAGGATCTCGCTGTCGGCGATGGTGGCGCGGCCTTCCTCGTTGTTCTCCCGGTCCTTGTTCTCCCGGTCCTTGTCGGACAGGGCGACCTTCTTCTCTTCTTCCTTGCCGCCGACGTTGTAGACGCCGCCGCCGTCCTTGCTGGCCTTGTTGTTCTTGACCGTGACGCGGAAGAGGCTCAGGTCGGTGTTGCGGGCGAAGATGCCGCCGCCGTTCTCGCAGGCGGTGTTGTCCTTGATGAGCGAGAACGAGATCTTGACGAAGCCGCCCGAGCTGAACAGGCCGCCGCCGTTCTTGTCGGCCTTGTTGCCCTCGATCTTGGTCTTCTCGATCTCCACGGTGCCGGCCCGGTTCTCGCGGCGGTCCTCGTCGCGGTCGCCCTTCTTGTCGAGCGGGGCGCTCGGGCCGTGTTCCTTCTTCTCCTCGCGCTCGCCATTGGCGATGCCACCGCCGTCCTTGCCCGCGGTGTTGTTGCTGATTCGGGACTCGCGGCCGCCCTTGCCGTCGTCGTCGCGGGAGCCCTTGACCTTGAGGACACCGCTGTTGAAGATGCCGCCGCCGTTCTCCTTGGCGTTGTTGTTGTCGATGTCGCTGTCGTCGACGTCGACCCGGCCGAAGTTGGCGATCGCCCCGCCGTTGCCGCGGGCGTTGTTGCGGGTCAGCGTGGTCTCCTTCAGGTGGGCGCTACCACCCTTCTCGACCAGCAACGCGCCGCCGTCGTCCTCGT
>NZ_JBLROB010000077.1:0-1331 GCF_047921475.1 Micromonospora sp. SL4-19 | reverse complement strand
CAGGGCCTCGGCAAAGTCGTCAGGTGATGCCGAGTAGTGCGAGGGGGCGTGTGCTGTCGCGGGCGTGGTGGCGGTTGGCGGCGGCGATGTTGGTGATGCCGGCGGTGCGTAGGGCGCCGATCGCGGCGTTGCGTAGGGCGGCCATGACCTGAGGGCCAGTGCCGGTGCGGATCTGGGAACGATCCTCGTCGTAGGTGACGTCCCGCACCCAGTGGATTTTGTTCTCGATGTTCCAGTGGCTGCGGATCCATGCGGCCAGTTGTGCGGGCTTGGCCTGGTGCAGGCGCAGGCTGGTGATCGCGTAGACGGTCTCGGTGGTGAAGCGTTTGGGCTGGTCGAGACGTCGTCGGCGACGGCGGATCTGCAACGCCTGCGCGGCGTGCGGGAACTCGATCCCGGTGGAGACGCTCAGGATCTTAAGAGTGCGGATCTCGCGACGGCCGTGGCCGCGGTCGGTGTCGCAGGCGGCTTCCGGGACCGCCCGCCAGGGCAGGCCGGTCAGTTGGGCGTGCAGGGTGGGCTGGTTGGCCTTGACGGTGAGGATCCAGTCGGCGCCGCGTTCGGCGAGGTAGGCGACGTGGTCACGCTGGCAGTGCAACGCGTCGACGGTGATCACGGCGTCGCGTAGGTCGCCGATCTGGTCCAGCAGCGGCTGGAAGCGGGTGATCTCGTTGGTCTTGCCGTCCACGTCGGTGCTGGCCAGGACGACACCGCTGGCCTGGTCGCAGGCGGCCAGGACGTGCCGGGCGGCGGCGTCGGTGGTGCGGGAACCACGCAGCGTCTTGCCGTCAACCGCGATCACTCGTCTCGCCGCTGGGGTCTCGACCTTGGCTCGAGCGGCGAGCCAGCCACCGATCGCCGCGGTAAGCCGGTCCGCGTCCAAGGCCTGCAGCAGCCGGCGAATCATCGCCTCCGACGGGCGCCGATCAGGGTCAATACCCAACGCCAACGCGGTCGAGGCGGGAACGTCAGCGACCCACTCGGCGATCGCCGCGTACGAACGGTAGCCGGACACCACAGCGCACACCGCCGCCGTCACCACCACCGTCAGCCGATGCCGCACTCCTCGACGAGCCCGAGGATCCGGCAGCACGGCCAACGCCACCGGCAGTCCAGCAGCGGTTTCGGGCACCGTGACAGCCGGTGCGCACGACAACGACGAGATCAGCGATGATGGCAGCGCGGGCATGGCTCACTTCGGACGGATCAACAAGGCCTCGAGAACCTCGATGATCTTCTGAAGCAGTCATGCCCGCCCTGCTACCACCAGCAAGGGCGCGTCTACTCCAACCACCTCAAGCCAGACACCCCGCGACTTTGCCGGGGCCCTG
>NZ_JBLROB010000076.1:0-1332 GCF_047921475.1 Micromonospora sp. SL4-19 | reverse complement strand
TTGAGCTTCCCCCGATAACGCGGAGGGCGGGTTAGCAGGCTAGAGCCTGCTCGTGGGTGGTGTTCACAGGGTTGGGTGTATCGATGCTTGTTGTGTACCAGGTGGCCTCGTACTCGTCTGGCGACAGCCAGCCGAGGTCCTTCTGGATGCGTTCGCGGTTGTACCACCCGTCGATGTAGGCGAAGATCGCGTTCTCCGCCTCGTCGCGGGTGCGCCAGGAGCACCGGTAGACCAGTTCGATCTTCAAGGTGGAGAAGAAGTTCTCCATGAGCGCGTTGTCATAGGAGTCTCCGACGGAGCCCATCGAGGGCAGGATCCCGTTGTCTGCCAGGCGTTCGGAGAATCTAATCGCTGTGTAGGTGGACCCGCGGTCGCTGTGATGGATCAACTGCCCGTCACGCACGTCGCGTGACCAGATCCCGTACTCGAGGGCGCCGAGGACGAGGTCGGTGTTGCACCGGTCGGAGGTCTTCCAGCCCACGATCCGGTTGGAGAACGCGTCGCGGACCGCGGCTAGCCACAGCACACCGTCACCGCAAGCGATGCGGGTCGCGTCCGCCACCCACAGCCGGTTCGGGGCGTCGGTGGTGAAGTTCCGGTTGACCAGGTCCGGCGCAGGATCGGCCTTCGGGTTCTGTTTCGTGGACCCGCCCCGCCAGCCCTTACGCAGGAACGCTCCTTGCAGGTCGTGTTCGCGCATCAGCCGCTCGACCCGCTTGCGGCCCACCCGGATGCCCCGACCGGCGAGGGTGGCGTGCACACGCGGGCCGCCATACGTCTGCCCGGACCGGTCGTGGATGTCGACGATCTCCGACAGCAGGCCACGGTCGTCGACCTCCCTTGGGCCGGGAGTGGCCTCCCGGGCCGCCCAGCCGTAGTAGGTCGACGGCGCGATCTTCAGGACCCGGAGGACGGGCTCGACCCCGAAGCGGTCGCGCAGCTCGCTCACGAGCGTCATGACCGTCGCCGGGTCGGGTCGAGTTCCGATGCGAAAAAAGCGGATGCGGCCTTGAGGATTTCGTTGGCTCTGCGCAGCTCAGCGACCTCTTTGCGGAGCCGGCGCAGTTCCTCGGCCTCGGCGGTGGTGGGCCGGTCGAAGCGCTCACCGTGATCAGCCTGGTCCTGGCGGATCCAGTTACGCAGCGCCTCGGGATGCACACCTAGTTGCTCGGCCAGACGCTTGATCACCGGTTTGGGGTCGGACTCCCGGTAGAGCCGCACCGCACGCTGGCGCAACTCGTCCGGGTACTTACGAGGGGCGGGCACGAAAACCTCCTGGTCACGGCCTATCAGACCATGATTGAAAGTCTCCGAGCTACCGGGGGAACCTCA
>NZ_JBLROB010000075.1:0-1444 GCF_047921475.1 Micromonospora sp. SL4-19 | reverse complement strand
CGCCGCCGACGGCCTGTCCGTCATCACCGTCCTGGTAGACGAGATCGCCTTCTACTCCGCCACCGTCGGCAACAAGCAGGAGCAGGAAGAGTTCGTCGCGCTCCTGCGTGACCTGGTCGCCCGGGGCCGTGCCGCCGGCATCCCGGTCGTCGCCGCCACCCAGCGGCCGTCGTTCGACATCATCCCCACCAGCCTGCGGGACCTGTTCGGCTACCGTGCCGCGTTCCGCTGCACCACTCCCAACTCGTCGAACATCGTGCTGGGCCACGGGTGGGCCGAGCAGGGCTACACCGCCACCGACATCCAGCCCACCAACCAGGGCGCGGCCTACCTCATCGCCGAAGGCGGCATCCCCCGCCGCATCAAGGTCGCCTACCTCACCGACAGCCAGATCGCGGCGATCGCCGACTACGCCGCCTGGATCCGCCGACCCAACCGCTTATCCGCCGTCTCCGACGGCTCGCGGTTCGACCTGGGGTTGGCGGCATGACTGCTCCGATTCACGACTGCGCCGAATACATCGAGGTCGTCGACGCCGAGATCGACAAGGCCACGGTCCACCTGTGGCACTACCTCCGCTGCACCGTCTGCGGCAAGCGGGACGGCCAGATCAACCAGGGCGGCTCCGACGCCATGTTTCCCATCCCGACAACGCCGCCTTCTACACGGACACCGGCTGGGAGGTAACCCATGACCACCCGAGAGCGCGCCTACGCCCGCGCTAGCAACCAGCGGGCCGCGCAATACACCGAGATGTGGATCGTCGGCAGCCCTGAGGACCTGGCCGCGATGCTCCACGCCGCCCGCAGTACCGGTCGGCTCGCCTACGTCTCCGCCCCACACCAGATGGGCGGCGACGACACCCGCCACCGCCGCTACCTGCGGCTCCGCACCACCTGATCGGCCGACGGAACCGGCTCAAGCCCTGGAAAGCAGACCGGTTCCGCCGACCACCGCCAACAGCCCTACCGAAAGGACGTGGCTGCCATGAAGGCTACCCACAACCCACCCTCCACCGCGCTGGTCACTCCTGCTGACCTGCTCCGGATGGCTGCCCTCTACCTGCGCCAGCACGGCTGGCACCAGGGCACCTACTACGCCACCAACGCCCCCGCCGACTGCCCCACCCCGCCGGCCTGCGCCGTCGGGGCCATCGGCATGGCCAGCGCCGGCCACCGCGTCGACCACTTCTACGGCCTCGACCTCGACACCCAGGTCACCTTCCGGCAGGCCGTCGGCATCCTCACCACCTACCTCGACGGCTGCCTACCCATCTGCTTCGTCGACGAAGACGGCTTCCTCGTCGACGAGCACACCTCCCCCTTCTCGTGGAACGACGACCCGGACCGCACCGCCGAGCAGGTCATCACCGCCCTTGAGAAGGCCGCTGACGAGTGGGACCGCCTCCACACCGAGGAAGGCGAGAACCGATGAGCACTGTCAA
>NZ_JBLROB010000074.1:0-1506 GCF_047921475.1 Micromonospora sp. SL4-19 | reverse complement strand
CGGAAGACATCCCAGGAGCTTGAAATGTCAAGCAGAGGCCCCGACGAGGTGATGCGACCAGGCGGTCGTCTCGTCGTACGGGGTGCCGGTTTTGAGGCATCCGTGCAAGATGCCGACGAGCCGGTTGGCGAGTTGCCGCAGTGCGGCGTTGTAGCTTGCGCCGCGGGCGCGTTGCCGGTCGTAGTAGGCGCGGGCGCCCGGGGATGTCTTCAACGCGGAGAACGCCTGCGCCATCAGGGCGTCGATGAGCCGGTCGTTGTGCACGAACCGGGCGGTGACCGTTCGTTTCTTGCCAGAGGCGCGGGTGATCGGGCTGGTCGCGGCGTAGTTCTTGCGTGCCTTGGCCGACGTGTAGCGGTCGTGGTCGTCGCCGAACTCGGCGAGCACCCGGGCGCCGAGGAGCACACCGAGCCCGGGTTGGGACAGGATGATCTCAGCGTCCGGGTGCCGGCCAAAATGGGCATCCACCTGCCCTTGCAGGGCCTTGACCTGCTCGTTGAGAGTGACCAGCAGTGCGACCAGCGCGCGCACGGACGCGGCGTAGGCGGTGGTGACCACGGCCGGCTGGCCGAGGTGCTCGGCGCGCAGCACCGTCTGGATCGCCGCGGCCTTGGCCGCGATGTCACGACGGCGGGCTCGTTTCAGGGCCGCGCTGATCTGGTTGATGCTCAGCCGGGCCGCGGCCGCCGGGTCCGGGGCCTTCGCCAGCAGATCCAGGGTGTCGGCGGCGTCGAGGTCCTCGAACGCGGCCAACGCGGCCGGGAAGTACTCCCGCAGCGCGTGCCGCAGCCGCTGCACGGCGCGGGTGCGTTCCCAGATCAGCGTCTTGTGCATCCGAGCCACGACCTTGACCGCCTCTGCCTCGGCGCTGTCACCGGCGATCGGGCGCAGCTGGTGCGAATCGGTCCGCACCATGTCGGCCAGCATGTGCGCGTCCGCCGCGTCGCTCTTGGCCCCCGACAGTACGAGGCGTTCCCGGTACCGGGCCGCCTGCAACGGGTTCACCGGGTACACCGTGTACCCCGCGGCGACCAGGGCCTGCACCCACGGACCCCGATCGGTCTCGATGCCGATCTTCACCTGCCCGGTGTCGGCCTCGACGCCGCCGCCGAGCACCTGGCCGATCAACGCGTGCAGCCGTGCCACGCCCGCCATGCCTTCCGGCAGCCGGGCCTTGGCCAGCCGGCGGCCGGACGCGTCCATCACCTCGACGTCGTGATGGTCCTCCGCCCAGTCATCTCCCACGAACAGCAACACGTCTCCCACCTGTCGAACCGATCACCACCGGTAGCCAGGCAGAGAACCATCAGCGACCTAATGAAGCAGTGCTCACGCCGCAACCGGGCGGGCACGACATCCCATCAGCGATCAACTCTCCACACCGACCGGCAGCGGCACGATCTTCCGTCAGGACTCGACGTCCAGGAACCACGAGTGCTCGTCTGCCGGCGGCTACCTACCCACCAGGAGTCTGCCGGATGGCTCACTCCCAGAACTCATTAGGAA
>NZ_JBLROB010000073.1:0-1602 GCF_047921475.1 Micromonospora sp. SL4-19 | reverse complement strand
CACGTTCCCCGAGACCCGCCTGCGGACGGGCGATCTCTTGCTACGGCCCTTCTCCGCGATCGACATCGAGGCAAATCAGATCGCTTGCGCGGACCCGCTCATCCAGCAGTGGCTCCCCCTGCCCCAGCCCTACACCCGCCACGACTCCGCTGACTGGTGCACGAAGATCTCCCATTCCCTGCGGGAGACCGGAGACGGGATCCACTTCGCGATCGTTGACGCGAACACAGACCACCTCCTCGGCACCGTCGGCCTGAAGAAGACCGACTGGCGCGGCCTGGTCAGCGAGATCGGCTACTCGGTCGTCCCCTGGGCTCGCCGCCGAGGCATCGCGGCCGAAGCCACGCGGACCATCGGTCACTGGCTACTGGTTGACCACGGCTTCCAGCGCATGGAACTCAAGGCCGCCACCGGGAACCTGGCCTCCCAGAGGACCGCTCTCAAGGCCGGCCTGCAACGCGAAGGCATCATGCGCAATGCCGGCTTCATCCACGCCGCCCGCGTCGACCTGGTCCTCTTCTCGCTCACGCCGGACGACCTCAAGTCGCAGTCTGATCAAGACCAGAGAGGCGCGAATACCGCAGACCAAAAGTAAGTGATCTCCACCAGTACGACGTCTGACAGACGACGTCACATGCTGGCATGATCCTTCGCCCCACCGCTTCGCCTTGCGCCCCCGTTTGAGGCAAGCAAGCAGGTGTCGACTAACTCTTCTCGGCACGACAGCACCTTGGGACACCGCACCCCGGTTACGGCCCGTAGCGACCGGTCGGCGGCATGAGCGTGCGTCACCGCGGCCGTGGGAGGGAGCGATCAGAAGCTTATGCAGCAGTAGAGCCGATTGCTGTCGGCGGCGGCTCGCCGCGCCAGCTCGGTCAGAGCGACGAGGAACAATGTCAGACTGTCCCCCGCCGTGGCGTCGAACTCCGCGCTCGCCCACTCCCGTGCCACCTGGGGCAGCGCCGACGGTTCCAGCGATGCCAAGGCGTCGCGCAGCGTGTCCGTGACCGACAGCACCATCCCTCCGTCAAGCTCTTCGTGCCTGGCCGGCCCGATCAGCGCAGCCTGCCGAGGATCGGCGCTCACCTCGTCGTACGACCGGCCAGTGAGAATCTCCTCCAGCCGCGCCAGACCAGTCGGGTCGACCCCCTTGCTCTGCACGACGAGTGTCCGCGAATGCGCCACCTTCACCCGTGGCCGCGTCGCCTCGTCCGGGGACACCCGGTACAACGCCTTGCCGGCCGCGACGTCCTCAGGCGTGAGATCGAGCAGCCCCGGCTGCCCGTCGACGTAGTCGACGGCTGTCGCCGCCACACCGTCAGACCCAGCGGAGAAGTAGTCAGTCAGAACGGACATCCGAGCATCATGGCTCGCGAACCAGCATCCGCTCATCGGCATGCCCGGGCGTAGAGGGCGCCGCCTTGCCATGCCCGCGTAGCGAGCGGATCACGGCTACCTATTGACTGGTGGTACGACCGCAGCCCGGCCAGGCTTGGTCGAGGTGACCGGTGGGTCGCTCTCATCGCGGCTGCCCACCGCAGGTTGGTGTGGCTCTCATCTGGCGTGCGTCCCGCCGGTCACCGCGGCGGTGAGAGGCTCAAT
>NZ_JBLROB010000072.1:0-1613 GCF_047921475.1 Micromonospora sp. SL4-19 | reverse complement strand
CGGGACGTCGTCGAGAACGACGAGTTCGCGGCCTTCGCCCGGCGCATCATCCGCGCCCACGGCCGCCGCGTCGCCACCGGCGACGTGGAAGCCCTCCGCGACCTGGTCGCCCTGGCCACCAACCTCGACGACGCCATCGGCGAAGCCGTCATCGGCCTTCGGGCCTTCGGCTACTCCTGGGCCGAAATCGGCGCCCGCCTCGGCATCTCCCGGCAGGCCGCCCAGCAGCGCTGGGGAGGCCAGCAATGACCGCCGTCACCTACGACCCGACCGGCACCCGCACCGGCTTCCCGACCTTCCCCTACCGGATGGCCCCCGACGGCCTCGCCACCCGCCGGCAACTGCGCGCCGCAGGCCTCCGCCCCGGAGGACACGACCCGGTCGCCCAGATCCTCTGGCGGCGCGGCAAGCGCGTCGCCTACCTCTACCGCCTCGACCTCGCCGCACCCAAACGCACCGCCACCCCCGCCCAGCGGGAGGCCATCGCCAAAGCCCTACGCGCCCGGCGCACCTGCCGGCACTGCGGCCAGATCCAGACCTACTACATCCCCCGCCGTACCGGCTCCTGCCTCGACTGCACCCCGGGAGGTGCCCGATGACCACCGCCATCACGAACCTCGCCGCTCAGGAGCGGATGACCCCGGACGACTACGTCGTGACCACCCTCGCCGCCGACTTCGCCGCACGCGGTGAGCTGTCCTTCGAACGGTTCCTTGCCGGCTACTACGCCGAATCGATCCGCATCATCCAGGAAGCCCACCTCGCCGACTGCACCGCCAGCGACGGCCACGGCTGCAACACCTGCGCGGGCATCCGCGTCGGCCTCGCCGGCCTCATCGCCGAAGAACGTGCCGTCACCGCCGGGGAGGTGCCCACCGATGCCGGGCACTGACCACACCACCACCGGCACCCGCGTCGAGGGTGTCGTCCTGGTCCTCATCCTCCTCACCGTCGCCGGCTTCGCCGGGGCAGCCTCGTTCACCCACGTCAAAGACTGGACCCTCACCAACTCCCCTGACGGGACCGGCCAGTGGTTCGGCTGGGCCAACGCCGTCATCTCCGAACTCGTCCCCATCGCCTCACTCCTGACCATCCGCCGACGCCGCCGGGCCGGCGCATCCATCGGCTACCCGATGCTTCTGCTCATCGCCGCCGCCAGCCTCTCCCTCGCCGCACAGCTCGCGGTCGCCAAGGCCGGCCCGTCCGGCTGGCTCCTGTCCGCTGTTCCGGCCCTCGCTTTTATGGCCCTGGTCAAACTCGTCCTCGCCCCCGCACCCACCGCGCGGGAAGACACCCGGCCGCCGGCTGAGTCGGCCGCGCCGATTCGGGTTCAGGTGGCCGAGCAGGTCACCACCGAACCTCCGGCTGCCATCACCCCGGCACCCGAACCGGCACCCATCCCGGCCACCGTGCCGGCCACCCAGGCCGTTGAGCCGGAGCCTGTCACCGTGCCGGCCGCTGAGCCGGTCGAGGTGCCTGCACACCTGCTGCCCATGGCCCGGTTCGCGGCCGTACAGCACGAACAGTCCACTGGGGCACCGATCACACCGGCCGAGCTGGCCGACCGGCTTGATGTCGCTCCGGCCGTTGCCGGGCAGATCCTCACCACCCTG
>NZ_JBLROB010000071.1:0-1731 GCF_047921475.1 Micromonospora sp. SL4-19 | reverse complement strand
CCCGAGCGCTCGCCGGCGCGAACGACTACACGGGCGCCACCGACATCGCCATGGACCCCAGCAACCCGGACAAGCTGTTCGTGCCGATGTGGGACCACCACCGTGAATCGCTGTGCCGCTGCTACGCAGGACCGGGCACCGGCCTGTACCTCACCACCGATGGCGGGTCGAACTGGACACGGCTGGAGAACAACCGGATCACCGCGTTCACGCCGGGTGACAGCGTCGGCTTCGCGTCGAGCACCAGCACGACGACCACCGCCCAAGCCAGGATGGCGGTCGCCATCGCCCCGAACAACCCCGACCGGGTGTATGTCACGACCGGCAACTGGTCGCAAACTGCGTCCGGCGCCGGCCAGACCCAGCGCGGATTCCGCGGCTTCTACCGTTCGAACGACGGCGGTGCGACGTTCCAGACCATGACCAGCGCCAACGCCGGCGGCGACACCGTCTGGACGTCGAAGATCTGGGTCGACCCGGGCAACGCCGACCGGTTGTTCGTCGCCGGCGTCGATCTGCGGGTGTCCGCCAACGCCGGCTCGACCTGGTCCAACGTCACCAGCCTGCACGCCGACCACCACGCCATGGCCTGGGACCCGAACACCGCCAACCTGGCGTACCAGGGCAACGACGGTGGGTTCTACCGGTCGGCCAGCAATGGCGCGAACGGCACCTGGACCAAGGCCCAGAACCAGCCGTGGACTCAGTTCTACTCGGTCGACGTCAGCGAACAGTCGATCGACCGCATCGTCGGTGGCGCTCAGGACAACGGCTGCCTGCGGTCGTGGAACTCGTCCGGCGTGGTGACCGGCGCGTGGGGATCGTACGGCGGCTGTGGTGACGGCCTGTACACCGTCATCGACCCGAGCAATCACAACTTCGTGTACGCCTGCTCGCAGTTCGGCGTCTGCTCTCGTTCCGTGAACGGTGGCAACAACAGCAGCAGCTTCACGAACGCCACCACCTCCAACCGCCGCAACTGGCAGACCCCGGTGGTGCTCGACCCGAGCACGCCATCGACCGTCTACTACGGCGGCAACATCCTGAACCGGTCACTCAACCGCGCGGTGAACTTCACCGCCATCAGCCCCAGCCTGAGCAACCCGGCCTCGGGCACGGATCCGGCGTACCCGTATGGAGCACTCACCACGGTGGCAGTCGCGAAGACCGACGCGAATGTCATCTACGCCGGGACTGACGACGGCTGGCTGTGGGGGACCAAGGACGGCGGCGCGACCTGGGCCCGGTTCACCGATCCCGCACTGCCGAACCGATGGGTCACCCGCGTGGCCGTCGACCCGAAAAACGCCAACGTCGCCTACGTGACGTACTCCGGCCTACGTAACGCGGACAACACCGCACACGTGCTGCGCACGATCGACGGCGGCGCCCACTGGACCGACATCAGCAGCAACCTGCCGATGGCACCGACCCAGGACGTGATCGTCGACCCGCTCAACCCGAACCGCATCATCGTCGCCAGCGACCTCGGCGTATTCATGGCGAACGTGGCCAGCGCCAAGAGCCAGCACCCCAACATCAAGTGGCAGCGGGTTGGACGTGGCCTGCCCCGCGCCGCGGTCAATGCCATCCACCTGCACCAGAGCAGCAACACCCTCTTTGCGGCCACCTACGGCCGCGGCATCTACAAGATCAACCTCGACCGCGACTCACAGTAAACCCTTGCCCAGTGCCGGCCGGGGCCCAGCAACGCTGAGCCCCGGCCGGCAC
>NZ_JBLROB010000070.1:0-1809 GCF_047921475.1 Micromonospora sp. SL4-19 | reverse complement strand
CATCCGGATCTGGCCGAGTTGGGTGCACCTGATCATGCTGATACGGACGCACCACGTCGGCATTGCTGCTCAGTTAACCTGGTCTGCTAGCGTTCCAATGCGTCGTTATCAATAACTCGCGCCCTGCGATCAAGCTTCAAGGTGCTGAACTGTGCGGACACCCTCGTCATGGGAGCGCGATATCAGACAGGAAGCCGTTAGCCCGGAACAACGCGGCACCCTTCCCCTCGTTCCCGGTAAGAGAACACCCGAGGACGCACCGCCTGCAGGACCCTGGACCGCGCCGCCTGAACTCGTCGGCAGCGCGTCGCCCATTCGTGTGGCATTGAGCGTCTTGGCTGGGGGAGACCATAGGTGCGCGATGCACCTTGCGGTGAAGTCGAGGCCAGGGCTTAAGCCCGCTGCCTGGCCGCGTCGAGACAAGCCGCCGGTGCCGGTGCGGCTGGTCATGGACGTATTGGACGCTGTGGAGTTCGACCGCCGACCGGTTGACGAGGCGCTGAACTCGGTGCTGGCGAAGCAGCCGCTTCACGAAGGTCTCGCAGCCTTCATCAAGCATGCCGCACGCAGTTACCTGTCGACCTGTGAGGCGGAACCATCGATGTTGCCGGTCGCCCGCTGGTGGGTGGTCCAGCATGTCGATCAAGGTGTACGCGAGCTATGGGCTTGGGGCCGGCGCTACCGCTCAGCCGATGGTGCGGTGCGTGAACTACGGCTGATTCGCCTCGCGAACATGCTACAGCGACAGCGCCTTGCCGGATGGTCTGGATCGATGACCGAGGACGTTATGGCGATGGCCGAGATTGCGGCTTTCCTCGGTGTGTCCAGGCAGCGAGCTAACACCCTTGCTGACCGTGCGGACTTCCCTAAGCCGATCGCTCACCTCACGGTGGGCCGGGTGTGGGCTACGGCCCACATCCGGACCTGGGCTGAGCAGCGACGCAGGGACCTTGAGGGCGAAGCGGGCTAGATTGGCTCGCGCCTGAGCTGCGGAAACGCCAGTCACCTGTCTAACTGACGTTCTCCGGCCTCGTCGCCACCCTGGGCCTGACCACCCAGCTTCACCTCAACGACGACACCCTCACCGCGCATCTAAGGGCAATCGCCGATCAGCATCACCGGTCGGTGCGGGACATCACCGCCGCCGTCGATGCCGCGGGCGGTGGCCTCGCCACCGCCACCTACCGCTGCCGCGTGGGTGCGGCGCGGACCGTCAACGGCGAAGCCGGTCACGCCCCAGCCTCCCTGCGGGCAGTGCCTGCCGGCCCGGCAACATCGCTCGTTAGCCAATCGCGGTCCCGAACGGGTCCTCGCCCTCGCCGAGGAGCAGCGGCACGTCATATACCGATAGGTCCGCTCGGAACCGCGCGTACCGCACCCGGTGGCGCCAGCGTCCGTGTTCGAACGCCACGTCGGCGTCGATCTCCGCCACCATGGTCGGTTCCACCTGCACGTATGGCAGCGGTTCGGGCCGGTCCAGCTGGCCGGTCCAGGACGCGGGCAGCGGCTGCGGCCACGGGTGGGCCGTGCCGTGGCGCGGTATGCGTGGCGGTGAGAGCAGTTCGGCTTGCGCCGCACGCTGGTCGTTGGTCAGCGGGTGGGAGCGGCCGGTGTATCGCAGCCGTCCCCGTCGGTCGAACCGGCCCAGCAGCAGAGTTTCCGGGCGGCTGATGCTGCCGGTGACCCCGCCGATGATGGCCTCGGTGACGATCCGGGTGCGGAACTTCGACCTTAACTGCACCGCCAAACGGAGTGAAAGCGATGGGTGTCTGTGTACGGGCGCGGCGTCACACCGGTAGCGCGCGGATC
>NZ_JBLROB010000069.1:0-1856 GCF_047921475.1 Micromonospora sp. SL4-19 | reverse complement strand
GATCCTGCTGGCTAATTGGGTGTGTTGCGACGGTTGCTGCCTCGCCGTGAATGCATGATCGGTTTGGCGGCTTCCTTCCCCTCTGCAGCCGCGGAAACGGGTCGTGTGATGTCGATGCAACCGCGGCCGTGGCCCGAGCCTGATGAGCAGGTGGCTGCGGCGATTCGCGCGATGTATGCCGGGCGTGAGGCGCCGTTGCCGGTGGTGGTGCGAGATCAGTTGGGTGAGCTGTTCGCTGATGAGCAGTTCGGTGCGGCGTTCGGGGTCCGCGGCCGGCCTGGTTGGTCTCCGGGGCGGCTGGCGTTGATCACGGTGTTTCAGCTGGTGGAGAACCTGACCGATCGGCAGGCGGCCGAGGCCGTGCGGGACAAGTTGTCGTGGAAGTACGCGCTGGGGCTGGATCTGGCCGACACCGGTTTCGACGCTTCGGTGTTGAGCGAGTTCCGGGCGCGGGTGATCGCTCATGGCCTGGAGGAACGGGTCCTTGACCTGCTGTTGGCCAGGCTGGTTGATGAGGGGCTGCTGGCGGCGGGTGGTAAGCAGCGCACGGATGCCACCCACGTGGTGGCCGCGGTGCGGGATCTGAGCCGGCTGGAGCTGGCCGGGGAGTCGGTGCGCGCCTGTCTGGAGGCCCTGGCCGCGGCGGCGCCGGATTGGGTGGCGCAGGTCATCGACGTGCCGGCCTGGAGCAGGCGGTACGGGCAGCGGGTGCACGACTGGCGGCTGCCGTCGTCGCAGACCGCACGGGCCGATCTGGCGAACACGTACGGCAGTGACGGGTTCGCGCTGCTGACGGCGGTCTACGGCCCGTCGGCGCCGCCGTGGCTGGCGCGGCTGCCGGCCGTGGAGGTGCTGCGGGTGGTGCTGCTGCAGAACTACGTGCGTGGACACGATGAGCACGGGCGGGAGGTGGTCAAACGGCGGGAGGCGAAGGTAGACGGTCTCCCGCCGGGAAGGCATCGCCTCACCTCGCCCTACGACACGCACGCCCGTTGGTGCACCACACGCGGCGCCAGCAAACCCTGGAACGGCTACAAGGTCCACCTCAGCGAAACCTGCAACGGCCCCGTCAGCCCCACCGACAGCGCTGACGCGCCGGTCATCGAGTCGCCCAACATCATCACCAACGTGATGACCACCGACGCGACGGTCAACGACACGGTGATGACCACCCCGATCCACGACCGGCTGCAACGGCGTGGACTGCTGCCCGACGAGCACTACCTGGACTCCGGCTATCCCTCCATCGACCTGGTCATCGCCTCCACGGCCCGCTACGGCATCACGCTGGTCACCCCGCTGCGGACCAACAACTCCGTTCAGGCCCGGGCAGCAGCCGGCTTCGACAGCACCGCGTTCACCATCGACTTCGACAACCAGCGCGCCACCTGCCCCCAGGACCAGACCAGCACCACCTGGAGCCCGACCACCCAACGCGGCAGCGACGTCATCGTCGTGCGCTTCGCCCGGGAAACCTGCCGACCCTGCCCCGTGCGCCAGCAGTGCACCACCGACCGACGCACCGGCCGCAAGCTGTCCGTGCGTCCCCGCGAGGTCCACCACGCGATACAACTGGCCCGCGCCGAGCAGCACACCAAGGCCTGGCAGGCCAAATACGCTCGACGCGCCGGCGTCGAAGGGACCATCAGCCAAGCCGTCAACGTCACCGGCATACGCCAAGCCCGCTACCGCGGCCTGGACAAGACCCACCTGCAAAACGTCTTCAGCGCCGTCGCGATCAACCTGATACGGCTGACCGCCTACTGGAACGGTCACCCCCTCGACCGAACCCGCACCAGCCACCTCGCCCGACTCGCCCTGGCCGCATGAACCAGGCAATAAGCCAGCAGGATCCA
>NZ_JBLROB010000068.1:0-2205 GCF_047921475.1 Micromonospora sp. SL4-19 | reverse complement strand
GGTCGGTGAAGTCGGCCCGCTGCGCAGTTCCGATCTTTGGTCGGTCTGTTTCTGCGGGCCGCTTCCCGAACCCGGCGTGCACCTTTCAATGCACCGGGCTCTCCACAAGTCCCGTGCGGGGTCGCGGTGTCTCGTCGTTAGGTGGTTGGCCAGGGAGTGGGGATGTTCGCGCCGCGGTAGAGGTACCGAGTGGTGCTCAGTTTCTCTGGGTCGAACAGTTCCCGTTGGCCGTGGGGCCACCATCCGCCGTCGCAGTAGCGTCGGCGCAGCTCCTTCCAGGTGGTCCGGCGGTGTTTTCGCCGGAGCCATCGCCAGACCGTCTGCCACAGGTAGTGGCTGAGGTAGGCGAAGGTCGCCGACGAAACGCCGGGCCGGAAGTAGGCGCACCAGCCCCGTACCGCTTGGTTGAGCCTGCGGATCAGGTCGTCCAGCGGCTGGTTCACCTCGACCTGCCGGCATAGGGTCTTCACCTTGGCCATCACCGCTTTGAGCGACTTCTTGGCCGGATAGGTGTAGATGAAATGCCGGTTGGTCCCCCTCTTGCGATGACGCTGGATGCGCCAGCCGAGGAAGTCCATCCCCTCGTCGATGTGGGTGATCAGGGTCTTGGTCTCTGACAGGCGCAGGCCCATCGTGGCCAGGACCCCGGCGATCTCTTCCCGCAGCGCTTCGGCGTCCGCCTGGCTGCCTTTGATCATCAGGCACCAGTCGTCGGCATACCGGACCAGCTTGAAGTTCGGCAGGCCGTGCCGAAGCCGCCTCGCCTTCTCGACCTTGCTCGTGGACGGGCCACCGGGACGCTGGGCGACATACTCGTCCAGCACCGACAAGGCGATGTTGCTCAGCAGCGGGGACAGGATCGACCCTTGCGGAGTGCCGGCGTTGGTCTCCCGCAGTTGGCGGTCCTCGCCGAGGATGCCCGACTTCAGGAACGCCTTCACCAAGTCCAGCACGCGCTTATCCGCGATACGACCACGTACCCGTGCCATCAGGGAAGCATGGTCGATCTCGTCGAAGCAGGCCTTGATGTCACCTTCCACGACCCACTCGTAGCTGCGTGGTCTCGTAGCCAGGTAACGGATCTCGGCCACCGCGTCATGGGCCCGGCGTCCCGGGCGGAACCCGTAGGAGCACGGGAGGAAGTCCGCCTCGAAGATCGGCTCCAGAACCAGCTTCAGGGACGCCTGCGCCACCCGGTCGGTGATCGTCGCGATTCCCAGCCGGCGCAGCTTGCCACCGGGCTTGGGGATCATCCGCTCCCGCACCGGCACCGGCCGGAAGCTGCGGTCCTTCAACGAGGCCCGCAGCATGTCGAGGAACTCCTCGACCCCGACCCGCAACGCGATGGACATCGCGGTCGCGCCGTCCACCCCGGCGGTCTTGGCGCCCTTGTTGCTTCGCACCCGATCCCACGCCACCAACAGAAACGCTCGATCGGTGACGAGGTTGAACAGGTCGTCGAACACGCGACGAGGATCATCACGAGCCCAACGGTGCAGCTTGGTCTGGATCCCCAGTACCCGGTCTTCGGCCCGACGAAGGGCCGACTCCAGCTCGTCGGTATTCACCGGCGACAACCTCCTGGCATTCCAGCATCCGTACTGCTTGACTTGCTGGCCCCCTTCGCCCTGCGTCCGGCTCTCCCGGACCCCGACGGCGGGTCGTCACGCCCGCGACTACTACGAGGCCTCCGCCCCGACCAGCCACCCATCAGCGGCAACTCACCTGCCCACGGCCGTCCTGGATAGACAACCAGCGGGCGGACAGCCAGTCGGTTCCCACGTTCACTCATCGATCGATCGGCCAGCGAGGTGCCCAGCTCTACTCCGGCAGCATCGCCACGGCTACGCCGCAGACCTTCACCATGGCCTCCCCACCGTCGGAGCTACACGGCTTCGGAGTCGACCACCACATGATCGTGGTGGTCGTGCACTGCACACCGGCCCAGATCCACCAGGTTTCGAGCCGGCTTCGCTGTTACGGAGCTTCAACCACTGGTTCACTCGCGTTACACCGTCTGGCCTCGCCGAACAGGCCCGCACCGTCTGGCAGTCCCGGCACGTCCCGCCCTCGTCAGGGCCGCTTGCCACCCTCACCGCCGTTGCACGGATCAGGCTGCCCTCAGGCTTCACCAGGCCGCTGCGACGACCCGGCGGGAAAGGTCTCTCACCCCTCCTCGATCAATCAGCGCTACATGGCGCACAG
>NZ_JBLROB010000067.1:0-2697 GCF_047921475.1 Micromonospora sp. SL4-19 | reverse complement strand
TTCGGGATCTAGCGACGTCCGGTGTTAGCGGTTGCCGTCGCATTCGCTGCCTCTCTGCTGCTCTTGCGCCTGACGGTCGCCATTCGCTGAAGTCACTCAGCAGGCTGGCCGACGGGATGCGCCGCGAGGCACACCTCGCATCGGACGATTGCAGGCGGCAGCGGTTCGGTCCATAAGCCGCCTGCCGTGAACGCCTGACTCTCAGACGGTATGCAGCCTGGCCGTCGGGCCAGCTCCCCCGCGTGGGCATGCATCCGGCCGCTGCCCTCGAAGTGGAGGTTGCTGTAGTCGTCACGGATCGGCCCACCGTCGCGGGTGCGCTTGATCAAGGGATCGACAACCTCGAACCAGGTGATCAGGCAACCAGATTCAGCCCGAGTAGGCTTCTCATCGTCGGACTTCATGTGCCGGTGGCCTCCCCGCGAGATCCGTGTCGCCACTGACCATACGTGCCCTTGCGTGACTCCGAGACGGGGCAACGAGCGGCCCGGTCAGACGTTGAAGCGGAACATAGAGCCGCTGCCTTGCCACCAGCGGCAACGGCACCGGACGCCTGCTCCACGGCGTCCGAGGTTCGCACGACTGGTCACTAGTCGACAACGTTTGACAGTGTCTTGTGCCCCCGGTGTGCCCCCACAGACCCGTGCCTCTCCGTCCAGAGCCCAGGGGTAGAGGCAGCCCGGCTACCGGCGCTCGCCGGCTCCGCGAAGTGGCTCAGGCCGTGGTCTCAGCCGCCTTCCCTTGCCCGCCCGCATGATCCATCATGGTGTCTCCATTCATGATCCTCGGACGGGCGGGCCCGTGGCGCCGCAGCCGGAGCATCCGAGCGGCGAAGCGAAGGGAGGGCGTGCCATGACCGATCAGCTCTCTGAGAAGCAGCGGAGGTACAGCCCTCTGGCGATCGTGGCCTTCTGCATGGGCCTGGTTCCGCTGCTGTACGTCAGCGCGGGCCTGGCTGAGCTGGCACCCCTGCTGAGCCAAGTTCTCATCTCTGCGCCGTCGCTCGGCGTAGGCGCGGTTGCCGTAGGCGTCGTGGGACTGAAGCAGATCAAGACGACTGGGCAACGTGGTCGCGGTCTGGCGATTGCCGGGTGCGTGGCTGGCGCAGCCGTATTGGCGATCCTGGCGTATTTCGTCGTGGTTCTGAGGGTGGTGGGCGTTTCGCCTGCCAGCTGCGGCCCGCCCGACCCCTGCTGGTAGGTAGCCCAGGTCGATCCAGCAGCTTGACCTGACCGCAGCGAGAGGGGCGTTGTGGTCAAGCGAGTTGGCCTTGACTGAGGGCTCCCGACTCGTTCGGTGTGAACGAATGATCGCTGTCGGCTGAGCTGGACCATCAAGCGGGCTGAGCTGCTGGAACACTCCGTGGGTGTCCGTCTACGTCCGCTGGCATCCACACCCGTTGTCACCCAGTTCGTCACACCCATCAGGCAGGCTGGCTGTTCTGACTCAGGCCGGTGCAGCATCGGCCTCGCAAACCTGGAGGGAAGCGTGGCGGTCACCGCCGATGATCTCGATGCAGCAATGTCCAGCGTTGTTGCCAGCCTACGACCAGCGACGGGCCTGGACTGGTCTGCGCGGGCAGGCAGCCTGGAGTGGGACTGCTGGCACACCGCCGAGCACATCGGTGATTGCCTGATGTCGTTCGCGGGCCAACTCGTGGCCCGACCTGAGAAGCGGTTTGTGCGCTTCATGGCAAACGCTGACAAGGACGCATCCCCGCAAGAGGTACTGGAGTTCGCCGAGGCGGGCGGCCACATCCTGGCAGCCACGGTTCGCACGTCCGGACCGGCTGTTCGGGCCTACCACCCCACGGGCCAAGCCGACCCGGAGGGCTTCGCCGCGATGGGGTGCGTGGAGACATTGCTGCACGGCGATGACATCGCCCAGGGCCTCGGCCTCGCCATCGATCCCCCACGTGACGTGTGCACCCGGGTACTCGCTCGACTGTTTCCCGAAGCCGCGCAGGAACTGGCCAGGGTGGACCCATGGGCGGCACTGCGGTGGTCCACCGGCCGGATCGAGCTGCCAGGACGTCCCCAGCTGAAGGAATGGCGCTGGCACGGTGCTCCGCTAGGCGAATGACCCCATGAGACGCGATGCCATCCTCACTGTCTGCCGCCGACCCGCCCTCCTGGGGAGCGGGCCGCCGCCCGGCCCGCCACGTCAAGACGGCCCTGACTCACGTACGGACGCTGGCGGGCCGGGCGGCGGTCTGCTCGGCTCGCCCGGGGGTCGTCGGCAGGCGGGACGGCCCTGCGCAACCACCCACGGACCGCAACGCGCCGACGCAGCCCCGGCCATCCTGGAGTCGTTGCGCCCCCGCCGGAGGCACACCAACCGCAAGCCCGCGACCGCCGCCAACTCGCCAACGCGGCCGGCGTGCGCTCCCCTACGCCGCGCAGGCTCGTGGCCGCGCCGCCCGGCCGGCTGCCGGCCCACTACACACCGGTCAACGGCCTGTCGTTCTGCGGCGGCCCTCCGGGCTCCCCGCTATCCGCGCCAGCCGCCGGGCGTGTTGCGTGGCCGGAGCGGGGAGCATCAGCGGAGTGCAGGCCACGCGCCCTGGCGGCGGCGCGTGCGGCCCGTCAAGGGCCGCCTTGCAGACGTACAGAAAGTTCTCACCACTTCGCCGGCAGCTGGCCGGCAGCCGGCTGTCCTGCGCCGGGTGATGGTTGACACCGTGGCCTCGAATGATGC
>NZ_JBLROB010000066.1:0-3222 GCF_047921475.1 Micromonospora sp. SL4-19 | reverse complement strand
GCGCTCACGCGACGTACCCCAGCCGTGGCCCACACACTCGGAGCGTCCGGACGGGGGCCGACCACGACGCGGGTGTGGCCCGCCGTGACCGGCGCAGGATCAAGCCTGACCGCCCGGAGCCGGACACGGCGGCCACACCCAACCGCAACCAACGACGGCCGCCAGCCACACCCCGACAGCGACCACCGGCACCTAGGCCAGGCGGGACTGCACCTTGGCGGCGCACCCCGACACCACCGAGCGGGCGTCCAGTCCCAGGCTCTCGATCGCGACGAGCGCGGTGAACACCACGTCCGCCAGCTCCGCCGCGACGTCCTCGCGGGTGTGGGTGACCCCCTTGCGCGGGTTCTGCCCGAGCACCCCGATCCAGGCGGCGGCCGCCTCCCCCGCCTCCTCGGTCAGCTTGAGGATGCGGCAGGTCAGCTCGGTGTCCCCGGTGCCGTTGGCGGCGTCCAGCCAGCCGCGGGATGCCCGTACGGCGTCCCAGACCAATTCGTCCATCCGATCAGTGAACCGGACGATGGTGACTATCGTATCGGGAGCGGTCGGCGGGGGCCGATCCGGTGGGGGCAACGGGGGCTGCCCCGGGACCGGAAGGGACGTGTCGATGATGCCGGAGACCCTGGAGTCGGTGTTCGCAGACGTGGTCAAGCGCAACCCGGGTGAGCCCGAGTTCCACCAGGCGGTGCGGGAGGTGCTGGAGAGCGTCGGGCCGGCTCTGGCCCGCCACCCCGAGTACGCGCACGCGCAGATCATCGAACGGATCTGCGAGCCGGAGCGGCAGATCATCTTCCGGGTGCCGTGGGAGGACGACCACGGCCGGATCCAGGTCAACCGCGGTTTCCGGGTGGAGTTCAACAGCGCGCTGGGCCCGTTCAAGGGCGGGCTGCGCTTCCACCCGTCCGTGTACCTGGGCATCGTGAAGTTTCTCGGCTTCGAGCAGATCTTCAAGAACGCGCTGACCGGCCTGGCGATCGGCGGGGGCAAGGGCGGAGCGGACTTCGACCCGAAGGGCCGCTCGGACCGGGAGGTGATGCGCTTCTGCCAGAGCTTCATGACCGAACTGTCCCGGCACATCGGCGCGCAGACCGACGTGCCGGCCGGGGACATCGGGGTCGGTGTCCGGGAGATCGGCTACCTGTTCGGCCAGTACAAGCGGATCACCAACCGGTACGAGTCGGGGGTGCTCACCGGCAAGGGCCTGACGTACGGGGGCGCGCAGGTGCGCCGCGAGGCCACCGGCTACGGCGCGGTCTTCTTCGCCGAGGAGATGCTGAAGCAAACCGGGGACAGCCTCGAGGGCAAGCGGGTGGTGGTCTCCGGCTCGGGCAACGTGGCGATCTACGCCATCGAGAAGGTGCACCAGCTCGGCGGCACGGTGGTGGCCTGCTCCGACTCGAACGGGTACGTGCTGGACAAGGAGGGCATCGACCTGGAGCTGCTGCGCGACCTGAAGGAGAAGCGCCGGGCCCGGCTCGACAGCTACGTACACCACGTGCCGCACGCGGTGGCGGTCTCCGGTCGTACGGTCTGGGAGGTGCCCTGCGACCTGGCGCTGCCCTGCGCGACGCAGAACGAGATCGGCGGCGCGGAGGCCGCGGCGCTCGTGGCCGGCGGCTGTGTCGCGGTGGTGGAAGGGGCGAACATGCCCACCACCCCGGAGGCGGTGCGCATCCTGGCCCGGGCCGGGGTCAGGTTCGCCCCGGGCAAGGCGGCGAACGCCGGCGGCGTGGCGGTGAGCGCATTGGAGATGCAGCAGAACGCCAGCCGGGACTCGTGGACGTTCGTCCACTCGGAGCAGCGGCTGCGGGAGACGATGCGGGACATCCACGCCCGCTGCTGGGCCACCGCCGAGGAGTACGGCCTACCCGGCGACTACGTGGCCGGCGCGAACATCAACGGCTTCCGGAGGGTGGCGGAAGCGATGCTCGCGCACGGCCTGGTCTGACCAGCCACCCACCCGGCGGGCCGTCAGGACTGGGGTTGCAGTCCGGCCTCGAAGGCGCCGCGCATGCCCACGTACCCGTTGATCCGCCTTTCGATCTCGGCGTAGTGCGCCCGCTGCGTGGCGGGCAGCGCCGAATCCTTGCCGGCGCTGATCAGGTCGACCACGCGAGCCGCCGGGTGGTACTCCATCCAGGTCGGCAGCACGCTCACGTTGGTGACCTCCCAACCGCCGGAAGCGGTACGGGTGAAGGTGAACTCGGGGACCACAGCGTCCTGCGTGTTCTCCGGGGAACCGTCGTCGAACCGGGCGGTGAGGTTGCCCATCCCGTAGGCGACCCACTTTCGGCCGATCTTCTCGAACGGCTGCACGACGTGGACGTGGTGCCCGATGATCAGGTCGATGTCGGGCGAGGCGAGCAACTGTGGGGCCAGATCCAGCTGGTCGTCGTTCGGCGCGTTCTGGTACTCGTTTCCCCAGTGCATGGAGAGGATGACGATCTCGGCGCCCGCCGCTCGCGCCCGGTGCGCCGCCGCGAGGATGGCGTCCTGGTCGATGAGGTTCGCCGCCCACGGCTTGCCCTCCGGCAGCGGGATGTCGTTGAAGCTCAGTGCGTACGACAGCTGCGCGACCTTCACGCCCGCCACGTCGAGGATGGTCGGCCGGGCCGCCTCCTCCGCGCTGCGGGCCGTGCCCGCGTGACGCAGCCCGACCCGATCGAGGTTGTCCAACGTCCGGGTGACGCCCTCCATGCCCGTGTCCAGCGAGTGGTTGGATGCCGTGGAGCAGGTGTCGAAACCGGCCCATGCGGCGGCGTCGGCCAACTCCGGGGGCACGCTGAAGGCGGGCCATCCGGTGAACGGGCCCTGCGGTTCCGCCAGGGGTGTCTCCATGTGACAGATGGCGAGGTCCGCGGCGCTCACCCGGGGACGGATCGCGGCGAGTACCCGGGTGAAGTCATGGCCGGCACGGCCCGCTGCCCGCGCATCGGCGGCGGCCTGCTCGGTGAGCGGCGGGTGCACCAGCAGATCTCCGGCGGCCACCACGGTGAGCTTGTTCTTCGGTGCCGGAGTCGAGGGCGTGACGCGCGGGGCGGCGGAGGACCTGTGAGTTACTCGCGCCGGTTCGGTACAGGCCCCCGCCAGCAGCACCAAGATCATCGCAACGCCCAGCTTCACCCTCATGTCAGGAATCTCAATCAGCGCCCGCGCCTGCGGACGGCGAATACCGAAAGAACCCCTCCAAAGGGAGGGGTTCTTTCGGATCCGGTTCGTGGG
>NZ_JBLROB010000065.1:0-3250 GCF_047921475.1 Micromonospora sp. SL4-19 | reverse complement strand
CCGGACGCGCCCGGACCGCAGCCGACCACGACGCGGGTGTGGCCCGCCGCGACCGGCGCAGGGATCAAGCCTGACCGCCCGGAGCCGGACACGGCGGGCCACACCCCCCACCGCAACCACCACCGAACAGCGGGGCCACCCGACACCGCAACGGAGAGGACGAACCCGCAACGACGACGGGCACACCACACCACCCCGAAACCTGTAGCCAAAGACGAACCGGCCGGCCCCCGGAGAGGGGACCGGCCGGTCACGAAGAGCAGGAACTCACCAGACCTGCTGGACGATGTCCGCCGCCTGGTCCTCCCACTGCGCGTACGCGTAGGGGTAGGCGGACACCTGGACCGTCTGCGCGGCCGTGGTCAGTGGCAGGTCCTGCCATCCGCCGACGTTCTTCAGCGCGTTGAAGAACGCCTTGGCGGAGTAGTCCGGATTGGTGATCTCATCGGGCGTACCCCAACCGGACGACGGGCGCTGCTGGAACAGGCCCTGCGAGTCGTGGTCGTTGTACGCGCCGAGGTGGCCGAGGTTGTAGAGCTTCGACTCCTGCAGCGAGGTGGCGACGCCGATGACGGCGCCCCGCTCGCCCACGCCGGTCTCCTTGGCCGCCTGGACGATCGCCTTGGCGTTGTCGACCTGCGCGCGGTCGAGCGGGATGCGCGACTGGGCGCCCTCGACACCGTGCGGGACGAGTTCGTCCCTGGCGGGCCGGTCGGCCTTTGCGGGCACCTTGTCGCTACCGGTGGTGAGGCCGGACTTGTCGGTGGGGGTCTGGTCGCCGGCCGGGTCGCCGGTGGCGGTCTGTTGGCCGGTGGCCAGGTCGATGGCGGCGACGGCGCCGGCGTGCGGACCGGTGGTGACCGGTGCTGCCACGGCGGTGGGGCCGAACGCCAGCCCGCCCAGGGCGGCCACGCCGGCGACGGTCAGCACGACCTTGCGGCGCGGGGTCTTCGCGACGGCGGGAAGCCACCGAGTGTTGAACTCGGCCTTGACGTGCTCGGTCTTCTGCTGCGCGGCGGGAAGCCAGCGAGTGCTGAACTCGGTCTTGACGTGCTCGGTCTTCTGCTGCGCGGCGGGAAGCCACCGAGTGGCGAACTCGGCCTTGACGTGCTCGGTCTTCTGGTGCGTGGTCTTCGCGATGGCGGGGAGCCATCGAGTGAAGTGCCGCTTCACGATGGTTGCCCTTTCGATCGTTGCGACGCGCTCCGGGGTGAGCGCCCCTCGGGGGAACTACTGGCCGGTACGGGTTTGCGATCCGGCGGTACGGGAAACACAACCAGCTGGACGTGTCGGTCATTCCGGACATGCCCGAGAGGGTGCTGGGTGCGACCCGGGTCACCGTGGATATGGGACAGGCCGGCAGCGGGCGTACCGGAAGGGTGGAAACCACCCGCGATGGACGCGCCGGGTTACGGCGCTCAGCCGGCGGCGGGGATGCCGAACCGGACGAGGACGTGCCAGAGCTGCTTGAGGTGCTGAAGCGTGACCTCAACCGGGCCCCGGTCGGCCCAGCGTTCCGGTTCCAGCACCAGCGAGGCTGCAGCCCGGCCGATCAGCGCGGCGTGGACCGGCTCCCCCGATCGGGCGAACTCCGCGTGCACCCGGGCGGCGAGCGGTGGGATGGCCGGCCGCGGAAGTCGGCATCAATGCCGTCGACCGGCAGCTCGAACCCGCCGTGCCAGTGCAGCGGGAAACCATGCCGTCGGGCGATCCCGGCGAGGATCCGTCCGGCGTCGGTGCCGCGGAACGACGGATCGACCACGAGCGCCTCGACGTCCCGGGCGAGACGCAGCTCGCCGTGGATCTGCGCCTCGATGTAGTCGTCCAACGCACGCCCGGCCACGAAGGATTCCCGGTCCCGGCGGCGGAGCACGCCCCGCCGAACAGCGCCTCCTCCCAGCGGTCCCGGTCGCCGCCGGGGTAGGCGATCAGGGCGCCGTTGGAGATACCCGTCTCGAACTGGCTGCGGTAGACGCCGTCCTGGTCGAGACATTCGGCGACGGTACGGCCGTCGCGCGCGGGGGTCAGCGCAAGGGCCGAGTCGGACACTGCG
The DNA here is from genome assembly GCF_047921475.1 of Micromonospora sp. SL4-19. Lineage (NCBI taxonomy): Bacteria > Bacillati > Actinomycetota > Actinomycetes > Micromonosporales > Micromonosporaceae > Micromonospora > Micromonospora sp. SL4-19. The sequence goes on along the minus strand of NZ_JBLROB010000065.1, from coordinate 1,197 downwards.
CGAGAGTATCAATGGCCGGCACCGGGGCGTAGCTGGATTCTCCGCCGCTCAGGCGTCGGTGCCGAAGCCGTCCAGGGCGGCGCGTTCCTCCTGGCTGCGCAGCTCCTGGAAGACGGTGACGTGCAGGTCCGCCGGGGCGTCGAGGCGGGCGTTGAGGGACTGCCACGGGGTGACCGTCGGCGGGGCGACCTCGGTGGCGCCCGCAGCGACCAGGCGCTCGGTCACCGCGCTGGCATCGTCCACTTCGAACGCGATCCGAAGGCGCGGCGCGACCTGCCGGCCGACCTCCACCTCGTCGATCATCCGCTTCTGCGCGGGATTCGCCAGCTCCAGGGTGGCCCGGCCGGCCTCCAGGATCACCACCCGTGCGCCGTCGCCGCCCGAGTAGGCGGCCTGTTCGGGCAGGCCCAGGGCGTCCCGGAAGAAGGCGACCGCGGCTTCGTAGTCGTCCGCCTCGACGACGAGGCGCAGCTGACGCACCGTTGGCGGCTGGTCGTTGCGTGGCATGGTCATGACAGCCGATGTTAGTCGGGGATGGCGACACCGATCCGGGCGAGGAAGTGCGCGTTCGCCGGCGTGGCGGCGAGCTGGTGCAGCAGCTGGTCCACGGCCGGTTGGCGGTCCATGTGGGACAGCGCGGCTCGCAGGCCCCGCAGGCGGCGTTGCTCGATGTCGGTGAGCAGCAGCTCCTCGCGGCGGGTACCGGAGGCGCGGACGTCAACGGCCGGGTAGGTGCGCCGGTCGGCCAGCGCGCGGTCCAACCGCAGTTCGGCGTTGCCGGTGCTCTTGAACTCCTCGTAGATGAGCGTGTCGGCGGCGGAGCCGGTCTCCACCAGCGCCGAGGCGAGCATGGTCAACGAGCCGCCCTCCTCGACGGCGCGGGCCGCGGCGAGCAGCCGTTTCGGCGGGTTGAGCGCGGCCACGTCCACCCCGCCGGAGAGCGTACGGCCGGCCGAACGGACGGAGACGTTGTAGGCGCGGCCGAGGCGGGTCAGCGAGTCGAGCAGCACGACCACGTCGTGCCCCAGCTCGACCAGGCGCTTCGCCCGCTCGATCGCCAGCTCCGCCACCGTCGTGTGGTCCTGCGGCGGACGGTCGAACGTGGCCGCGATGACCTCGCCCTTCACCGACCGCTGCATGTCGGTGACCTCTTCCGGCCGCTCGTCGACCAGCACCACCATCAGGTGGCACTCCGGA
>NZ_JBLROB010000064.1:0-3554 GCF_047921475.1 Micromonospora sp. SL4-19 | reverse complement strand
GAGTTCCTCGCCTTATCCGGCCCCCCGGCGCTCCTGCTTCCGCGATTCGAGTATGCGGGCGCCGATCAGGTGCCGACGCGGCGTGTCTCGTAGGCCCACATGACGATCTCGACGCGGTTGCGGGCGTTGAGCTTGCGCATCAGGGCGGCGATGTGGGTCTTGACGGTGCTGAGGCTGATGGACAGCTCATCGCCGATCTCGCTGTTGGTCCGGCCGCGAGCGGCAGCCAGCAGGACCTGTTCCTCGCGAGCGGTCAGCGGCTCGACAGGCTCAGCTGGCACCGAGCGCGAGCGGCTGTTCGCGAAGGAGGACAGGAGCCTCGCGGTGATGTTCGGTGCGATCAGGGCGTCGCCGCGGGCGGCGGCATGGATGGCCTGGGTGAGCATCTCGGCGCCGGCGTCCTTGAGGAGGAAGCCTCGGGCGCCTGCCTTCAGCGCGCCGTAGACGTACTCGTCGAGGTCGAAAGTGGTGATGACGACGACCGCCAGAGGATCGGCGACGTCGGCCCCGGCGAGCTGGCGGGTGGCTTCGATCCCGTCGACCTCGGGCATGCGGATGTCCAGCAGGCACACATCGGGACGCAGCGAACGGGCCATGGCGATCGCCCGGCGGCCGTCGGCGGCCTCGCCGACGACGGCGATGCCCGGTTGGGCGTCCAAGATCATGCAGAGCCCTGCCCTGACGATGTCCTGGTCGTCAGCGACCAGCACGCGGATGGTCATGACGCGCGCGCTGTCCGAGGCAGCGAGGCGTCGACGCTCCAGCCGCCGTCCGGGCCAGGTCCCGCCCGGAGGGTGCCGCCGAGCAGGCTCGCCCGCTCGGCCATGCCGCGCAGCCCGTAGCCGGCGTGCGGGGAGCTGGTCGTACTCGCCTCGCCGTCATCGCGCACTCGCAGGTGCACCTGGCTGCGGGATGCGGTGACGTCGACGGTGACGTGGGTGGCGCCGGAGGCGTGGCGGGTCGCGTTGGTGACCGCCTCGGCGGCGATCAGGTAGAGGGCGGTGCTGACTGCTGGCTCAACGGCCTCGACGTCACCGGAGACCTGCACGCGGACGCCCAGCACCTCGCCGCCGGGACGAGCGAGTCGTTCGACGTCCACCACCCCTCGCCGGGGGGCGAGATCGGCGTCCGTTCCGTCGCGCAGCACGCCTACGAGGGCTCGCATCTCCTTGAGCGTCCGGGACGCCTCTTCCTCAATGGTGACCAGGGTAGCCAGCGCGCGCTTCGGATCTGCGGCGGACAGCGCGCGACCTGCCTGTGCCTGGACGGCGATGGCCAAGACGCGGTGGCCGACCGTGTCGTGCAGCTCGCGGGCGAGTTCGTTGCGCTGGTGAAGCCGCACCTGCTCGATGTCGCGGTCGTGGCTTCTGGTGCGGTAGCGCACTGCCGCGCCGAGCGCGGCCGAGAACAGGAAGAAGCCGTAACCGGCGACCTTCTCCGCGGGTGAGGTCGGGTCCGCGATGAGGGTGACGGGTAGCCAGATGAGGATGATGCCGAGTCCGAGGGCAGCCTCGCGAGCTGCTCCCCAGCGCAGCAGGGCGTAGGGCAACACAAGCAGCCCTGCGATGCCCAGCAGACCGGTGGCATCAATGACCGCGATCCTCGCGATGTCGAACGCGAGAACGGCTCCGAAGGCAACGGTGACTGCGGCCAGCGGCCGCGTGCGTCGCCACAGCAGGCACGCCGCGACCACGACGCTGACACCGACCAGCAGCGGCGCCCACGCCCTGTCGTCGCGCAGCAGTACCTCGACGAGCGAGATCGCGACAAGAGCCGAGGACAGCGCCCAGTCCCGCCAGACCCGCACCGGCGGGCGTGCGGGGCGAGGCTCAGCCAAGATCCCAGCACGCATGCTTCCCCCTCCCGGACAACGTAAGGGGGCCGCCGCTCGGGCGGATCAGCCGAAAGTACTGCGGATGTCCCGCGCCTGCGGCCAGGACCGCTCGAGCCCGCAAGCGGATGTGGCGCCCGTCAACGCTGGTCATGGTTAAGACATCGAGTGAGCCGACCCGGCTGACGCCAGCACACAGGAGACGTGATGACCAGAACCGACAGACCAGCCGGTGCGCTCCAGGAAGCGCACATCCCGGTCCAGGCGAAGCTCGCCGCAGCCTGGGCCAGCTTCATGTTCCTCTACATCTACGTCGACTACCTCGCCCTGTACAAGCCCGGCTTCATCAACGACATCCTGGTCGGCGTCGTTCATGAGTTCGACACCGGCCCAACCTTTGTCGCCCTTGCGCTCACGCTCGTGGCCATCCCGATCCTCATGATCCTGCTCTCCACGACACTCCCCGCCCGTGTCAACCGCGCCACCAACCTCGTCGTGGCAACGCTCTACATTCCCGTCTCGGTGTACAACGCGGAGGGCGAGTCCTGGACCTACTTCTACTTCTACGGCCTCTCCATCGGACTCGAGCTGCTGCTCCTGGCCTTCATCCTGCGCGCCGCATGGACCTGGCCCCGGACCATTCGAGCCACCGCCGGCCGCGACCCCGCCCAGGCCCGGGTGTGACGCTCGAGGCAGGCCCGGTGTGCGGGGTCGCTGACAGCGGCTCCGGCAACAGCGACCGCGAGCAGCAGCACGATCCAGAGCGGGACGGCGCCGACGTCGCGCAGCACCACGGAGTCGCCCGCCCCGTCGGTGAGCAGCAGCGTGAGCACGAACAGCACGGCGGCGAGGACGGCGTCGGCCAGCGCGTGAACGGGCCTCGGTGCACTGGATCAACGTAGGCGCGTCCGGGGCTGCCGCAGCTAGCCGACACGCTGCCGCTGCTGCTCAGCGCGGTGTTGGCGGCCTCGTTCCTGCTGCTGATGGTTGTGTTCCATTCGGTCATTGTGGCGCTCAAGTCGACGGTCATGAACCTGCTGTCCATCGGCGCGGCCTACGGCGTCGTCGTCGCGGTGTTCCGGTGGGGCTGGCTCGGCGGGCTGATCGGCCTGCAGGACACTTACCTCATCGCCTCGCCGCTGCCGGCCATCTTCTTCGCCGTGCTGTTCGGACGGTCGATGGACTACGAGGTTTCCTCCTGTCACGCATCTGAGAGGCGTACGCGGCTACCGGCGACTACGTCGAGTCCGTCGCCCGCGGGTTGGCTGCCTCGGGACGCGTCATCACCTGCGGCGCGCTGATCATGATGGCCGTCTTCCTGTCCTTCGTGGTCAACCCGAACCCGTTCGTCAAGATGATCGGGCTCGGGCTGGCGGTCGCGATCGCGCTCGACGCAACCGTGGCGCGGATGATCCTCGTCCCGGCGACGATGGCGCTGCTCGGCCGTGCGAACTGGTGGCTGCCGGGGTGGCTCGACCGCTAGCTCCCGCAGCTGCGTGTGGAGGGGCAGGAGGCAACGGCCCCCGCGCTGGCGCCAGAGCCGGTGCCGGTGCCGGTGGGATCGCCCGTCGGATGAGCCGGCGGTACGCCTTGCCTGCGCGGTCGCCAGTGGCCGCAGTGCACACGACGAGAAGACGGGATCAAAACGGCGCGCTCGCCCGAGCCGAGGTGATTGCACCCGCCAGGGTTCAATTACATCGGCCGTCGCTCCTGGTCCTCTGAA
>NZ_JBLROB010000063.1:0-3973 GCF_047921475.1 Micromonospora sp. SL4-19 | reverse complement strand
CCGGAGTGTCGACGATCCGACAGGTCAGGTGACCCCGATGTTCAGGTAGAAGTGGCCGAGCTTGAGCGAAAGAGAGGCGCCTCCGAAGTGGTGAATGAGCAGCGCCAACAGGATGACGATCAAGATGCAGACGACGAGCCAGATCAGGAACCACACGAACCCTGGGATCCCGTAGCGACCGACGCGAGCCATTAGGCTCGCCCCCTCGCGGTCGGCGCTGCGACACGCGCCGCCGCGCATGGACGGGTCGGCTGTCGATAACTGCACCCGACGCTAGCGGACGTCTCCATACAACCCCCTTCATTGAGGTGTACGCGAAATTTCCCTACCGAGGCGCGCGTCAAACTGGGACGGAGGAGTGAGGTTCCCCCGGGATGTGGACACCAGGTTATGCCCGCCTATCGGTCCCGATAGTGGTGATCGCTGGAGCCGTAGAGGACGAGGAAGCCCCGGCGGGTTGGTGGAAGGCTGATCCCGAGCAGGTGTACGAGCGCCGGCCTGCGGGTGGAGCGCAATGCAGTCCTGTGGCCGCGATGGGTATGGGACTCAGCCGGTAGTGCCTTCGATCTTGTCGGTCAGTTCGAGGATGTCAGGGACGGCGTCCAACACGGTGACCTCGACCAAGGCGCCATCGCGGCCGTACCGGCGGCGGTACTCGGCGTAGGGGTAGTCGGCGATCGGCAGCCAGGATCGATGCCCCCGCATGGGGTGGTTTTTCTGCGTCACGGCCCCGGAGTTGAGCCGGCAGAGTTCGATTCGTGGGCCGTGTCGCTCGACGAGGGTGCGGGTGTCGACGTGCAGGACCACCTGGTCCTCGGTGCGGTACTCCTTCGCTTGACGCAGCCGGTCCAGCCGCTCAGCGCTGGCCCAGAAGAAGACCCGCGAGTTGATGGCCGCGAGGTACTCGGTCAGCGAGGAGTTTGGATCAATCTTCTCCGCGACGAACTTCATCGGCTTCTGATCGCGGATCACGGCAGCCGGCAGGCCGGGCGCGCGCAGAACGGTGGACTGCTTGCGAGGGGCGGTCAGGAGTCGGTCACGCTCGGCGGCGTCGAGGTCGAACAAATCGATCAGTTGCTGCGTGGACAGGAGGCCGTGCCGTTGCACCGATGGCCACGCGGTCGCCGACATCGTGTGGAAGACCCGCGGATGGCGCGCGATCAGTTCCTCGACGTCCATGACGGTCATCATCCCGGACGTCCACGACTACGGGCCATCAGGGATCCGGTCGACGTCCTCCCATCACCTGGTCGACGGGTGGCCTGCAGCGCTGGCGCTCCTCGGCGTACGCCTCCGCCTGTCGAGACAACCACCACCCTCCGTAGTGACCGAATCGCGGCAAATTCGCGCACCCCACCTCGGCCAACCGGTGCCGCGCGACGTGCGATTAGGTCTGCTCATGCGGGATGACATCGTTCTGCGGCTCGACCGCGCAACCGCCGAAGATCTGTACGTCGCGCTGTACGAGGCCGGAGAGCACATCGCGGCTGGCGCAGCCATCACTCCGCCCACCGCCGAGGAGGCCGAGCGGCTGGGCACTCTCCTACGGCACCTGGGCCACGCCCTTGGCCGTCGTTGCTTTCCGTACTGCGACCACCTTTAGTTGGTAGGGGTCGCGCGTGCTCAGTGGCAGATGTGCGCACTTGGTCTTGGGTAGACCGCCGACCAGCGGTACGTGCCTAATCTCTCCGCAGTCGGCGTGCTGGGACCGGAGAGATCTCGTTGGTTAGCCGTTGAAGTGTTCCCAGTCGAGGCGTGAGCGTAGGGGCCGCAGGGCCGAGCGTTGCCGGCTGCCGACGCTTAGCCAGATACCACTCTCGCCGTAGTCGGCGGCCATGGCGACCAGTCCGGGAGCCACCCAATGACGCGTCGGGTCGCCAGGTACACGCATCGGCTGCAGCGGGACGGGAACCAGGTCCTCGACGAACCGGTCCAGCACCTCCGGGGTGATCGTGGCGAAGCCGCTGAACGGTGAGGTGTTCACCGCTTCGTTGAGGGCGAACTGGAGCAGGAAACCGCTGAGGCGTTCCCGCTCGCGCAGCCGCTCCGGGCCGCCGTCGTACCAAACGACCGGATCGTCGTCGGTGGGGTCGATCGATGCGACCCAGACGCCCTGGTTCTCGGCCGCGAAGACCACTAGGGGCTCGTCTTCGAGGTACTCGATCTCGTCGAGCGGCTCGATGAAGTCCTGTCGGCCGAGGAGTTCCTCGCGGCCGGCGGCGATGTCGTGGAAGGCCAGCAACGGGGGCGGAAGCGTCATGGCCGCGCGTGGGGGTGGCGCCGGAGGCATCGGCACGTCGGCGTACCAACCAATCAGAAAGGACCGCAGTGCACGGGTCAGGTCCTGCGGCACATCGTCCAGCCAGTCGATGCCGGGTACCGGCAGCGTCGGCGCCGGTAGCACCTTGTCCAGCAGGTCGGGAGGAAGCCGCTTGTCCCAGGTCAGCCTCGCAAACGTGAGGGAGCCCTGTTCTCCGGTGGACGGGTCCGTCCCGCCGTAGACGCTGCAGGCTTGGTAGAGCTCACCGAGAGCCAGGCAGCCATCGGCCATCTTGACAAGCCCAGAAGTGGCTGGCCGGACTTGTTCTTCGAATCTATCCACTGAGTCGCCTCGCTGGGCAAAGGCTCCCGCAGCATCAGCGTGTTCGCGTCGTCGACAGCGTTGCCGTGAGGCCGGTCTCCGGCGTCGGCGATCACGACCAGAGCGTCGGCCCCATACGCAAAGGTGACCCCATCACCATGCACGACCTCAGCCTTCAGGCCGGCAGCTTCCACCGCCGCCCGAACCGGGACAACCGACCATCCCTCGATCATCGGGCGAGTATAGGAGCCCGAACCGAACCGTGTAGTTGACCAAGCGGCGCGCCGCAGCGAGGCCAACTCGACACGAAGAGCCAGCTCGCGCTTGAGCACGCGACGGACACGTCTCAATGGCGGAACGGGTAGGCACACGGACAGTGACGAGCAAAGACGGCCAGTGCGCGCCTTGTCCGCGGCAGAAGAGGATGCGCGACGAGTATCGGGCTAGCGTGATTGAATCGTGCGCTGCATCGGCGGGAGTAAAGGAACTCGTGGGCTCATGTGGACGAGTTGGATGAGACGTGGAGGTGGGCCGCGTTGGACGATCTCGCCATCATCTGGAACCGTGCCGCCGACTACGGGGCTGACGGTGAAGCGCCTGAAGGAACTCCGCTAGGAATTGCGCACCTTTCCTTCCTGCTACGTGTCTACAACTCGGCCATGGGCGGCGGCTTAGGCTTCGCCGTGGAGGTCAACGAACCTTTCCGCCTGAGACGGGCGATCGGCGCGATGCGCTACTTCCGCCTGTCCGAGCTTGCTGACCTCCTGACTGACGTCTTGAACCATGAGTCGGATGTCGAATACGCCGGATCGCGGGAACGTCAGTTCTATGACCTTCTCGGCCCAGCGGATGAGAACCTGGATAAGGCGTTCAGAGCCAAAGCGGCCGAGGCTCCAAGCGACTTCGGTCTTCGATAAAGCCCGCCGGACTCAGGCCGAGTGTTATGCGATCTGTGCACTCATCTCGACAGTACCGGAAGCTGAAGCGCAGGGCGGACCGGTCACGGCCTGTCACGCTCGACCAGCGGCAAATGAGTGTGTGCTCGGGGCATCGCGCAGGTAGCTTGCCTCCTCGTGGAGAACCATCCGGCGCACGCACCGTTGCTCTCTGCCAGGTGGCCGGTCTTTACCGCCGAACTCGCCGCGGCGCTCGCGGCCGAAGGTGAGAAACGGCTGGCGGAGCAGGTCGGGCGGCTGCGAGTCGTGCAGACGTGCGGTTGCGGGGACGACTTCTGCCAGAGCTTCCACACCGCGCCGAAGCCGGCTGAGGCCTACGGCGATGGCCACCGCAATTCTGCCTCGACGCGCCATGGCCGGGCTACCTCATCGTCGACGTGGTCCGCGACGAGATCAGGTACGTCGAAGTGCTGTACCGATCACCGCTGTGCTGACC
>NZ_JBLROB010000062.1:0-4522 GCF_047921475.1 Micromonospora sp. SL4-19 | reverse complement strand
GCCGCTCCTCCGCCCAGGCCGGACCGCCCCCTGACACGGCATCGGCGCGAGGCGCTGCTGGCGGCGGCCCTGCTCGCGGTCGCACTGCTCGCCCTGACCGGCGTCACGCTGCTCAACCGCGACGACCACACCTCGATCGCGGGACCGGCCACGCCGCCGGCATCGGCCACCACCGCCGTAGCGCCCCGCGTGCCGGCCGTCCCGCTCACCGTCGCGCCCGCCACGCCGACGCTGCGGGCCATCGCCTCCGCCACCCGCAACCCGGCCAGCCCGACACCGAGCCCTCGGGCCACCTCCCAAAGGCCGAGCCCCACTGCACCCGCTGACCCGATCGCCAGCATGCGCCAGTCGATCCGAGCGCAGGTGGAAGCCGGCCGGTTGAACCCGGATGCCGCAAAGGACCTGCACACCAAGGTGGACGCGATCGCGAAGGAAATCGCCGCAAGCGACCCGGACCAGGCCGAAGACCAGCTCAAGAAGCTACGCGACAAACTCGCCGAGCTGCGACGCAACGGCAAGCTCACCACCGACGGCTACGACGCCCTGACCGCCGACGCCGACCAGATCGCCGCCGACCTGCGGTAAAGAGTCGAGGTAGCCCGTCGCCGAGCGGATGAAGGAGAAGCTCGTCTTCGTAAGCGCACTCTCCGCGAGCTAACCCGCCGCGGCGTAGCCGACTGACGAGGCCCCCAATCGGCAGCACCGAAGCCCACTAGTCGTCACTGGCCGGGCTGCCGTCGACCTGGGTGGTCTGTGCCTGCCGTTTACCGTCGAGGTCGCGTTGTTGGCGGTCCAGGTGTGTCTTGAGTCGGGTGCGGTACTCGTGCGCGAATTCGGTGAGTTGGTCGATGTCGTTCTGTATTGCGGTGCGCTCGGCGTCCAGGTCGCCCATCGCCTTCTGGTGGCGCTGGCGGGCGTCCCGCTCTAGGGCGTCGGCCTTGTCCTGTGTCTCCACGGTGACCCTGTGCGCTGTCGAGCGGGCGTCGGACAGCAGCTTGTCGGCCTCGCTTCGGGCGTCGGCGAGGTGGTTGTCGGCGGTGAGCTGCGCCATCGTCAGTACCCGCGCCGCGTGCTCCTCTGTGTGGCCGTCGAATGCCGGGCCGGCCTGCGTGCGTACCTGTTCCAGCTCGGCCTGGATGGCACGGGCTGCGTGCTCGGCGGCTGCCCGGTCCCGTTGGAGCAGGTCGAGCCGGATCCGCATGTCGTGGAGCTCGGCGGCCAGCCTCGAATCGAGGTCGAGGCGGGCTGACGCGCCGGCTTCGCGCTCCACCTGAGCACGTAGTTCGAGGTTCTCCTCGATCAGGCGGGCGAGGTCGCGTGCAACCTCGTCCAGGAAGGCGTCGACGTCCTCCGCGTCGAAACCCCGCTTGCCGATCTGAGGCTTATTGAAGGCGACGTGGTGGACGTCGACGGGGGTGAGTGACATGGAAACTCCTCGGTCAGTTGCGGGCGCATACGACGGGCCGGCGGCGTTCGTCCGATGATCAAGCCTGCCACGGGTCGACTCGAGAAGGAGATCGAACGGCATCGGCAACGGCACTAGGGCGTGTCTCCTGGATCTTGGGGTGTGGTTCGGCTATCAACGTCTGTCGTGAGTGGGCGGTTTGAGCTGACCGAGGTCGAGTACGCGCGGATCGCGCCGTTGCTGCCGGCGATGACGCCGCAGCGTGGCGGGCGGTGGCGTGATCACCGGCAGGTGATCAACGGGATCGTGTTCCGGGTGCGTACCGGGGTGCCGTGGCGGGACGTGCCGGCACGGTACGGGCCGTGGAAGACGCTGTACAAGCGGTTCGCCCGCTGGCAGGAGGACGGGACCTGGGCGCGGATCGAGGCGATGCTGCACACCGAGGCGGACACCGCGGGGGACCTGGACTGGCACGGCAACGCCGATTCCACGATCGTGCGCGCCCACCAGCACGCCGCCGGCGCTCGTAAAGGGGGCTGAGCAGTCGTGACGCAGCGCGACGGGAAGGACTCGGCAAGTCGCGCGGCGGGTGGACCACGAAGATCCACACGATCGGGGACGGGCGGGGCCGGAACCTGACCAGCCATCTGACCCCGGGCCAGGACCACGACACCCGCCAACTGGTCCGGCTGCTCGACGACGTGGCCGTGGCCCGTCCCGCCCGGATCGGCCGCCCACGCAAACGCCTCGATTCTCTGGCCGCGGACAAGGCCTACAGCTCGCGCGGCAACCGCCGCGCACTGCGGGCCCGACGCATCCCGCACGACATCCCCGAGAAAGACGACCAGAAAGCCAACCGCGCTCGGAAAGGATCACGCGGTGGCCGCCCACCCACCTTCGGCCCACACCGTTACCGGCTGCGCACACCATCGAACGGCTGATGAACCGGCGCAAGCAGTTCCGTGCCGTGGCCACCAGGTACGACAAGCTCGCCTGCCGCTACCGCGCCACCGTGCAGATCGCCGACATCCTCATCTGGCTCCGCGCGAAACCAGACCGCCGCTACTCATGATCCATGAGACACGGCCTAGCTGCCTGATGGGGCGTAGGGCGATCGACAGAGACCGGCCAGCTCCGGACGTGAGTGGTCAGCGGTAGCACCGCCAGGCGTTTGGATCGCCGGGGCTCGAAGTTCGTGCGTAGGCGTCCGAACCGTACGTGTCGCGGCAGGCGGCGTCCATGTCGACGGCGGACGCGGAGAGGAGTCTCGTGCATTGCCAGCGGCCGTCGTTGCGGGGCTCCGCTGAGCTCCCGGCGGCGTGTCGATCGCAGTAGTGCTGGGCCATGTTCGCCACCCCGTCGTTGCTTGATGGGCCGAGCAGGAGTGGACTCGGGCTTCGGGTCTGGGCCGGTGTGGCGGAACGTGTGACCGACGGTGCGGCGCTGGGCGTGGCGGAACGGGTGACCTGCGGTGTGGTCCTGGGCGTGGCGGGGGAGCTGCGCGGGGTCGCGGAAGTCGGTGTCGCCGACGGTATCTCCGGGAGGGCAATCGGCTCTTCAGACGCCTCCGGCGGGATGGTGGCTGTCACCAGCGGCGGCGCGCCTTCCGGCGGCTGGCCTGACCCCCAGGTAAATGCCATGGCGCAGGCCAGTACCCCCAACGCGAGCCCGCCGACCGCGATCAGCCAGCGCCGCCGGCTGGCCGGCCGCGGGTGGGCGTCAAGTTCCGAGGTGTGCAGCACTTGGGTCGGAGCGTCGTCGACCGCCTCGGGGGCCTGCGGGGCGGACCCGCCGTAGCGGTACTCGTTGGGGCCGGGGTAATCCCCGTGCGGGTAATGCTCCTCTTGGGCGGCGTAGCCCACCTCCGGTAGGACGTATGAGTCCTGCAGTGCGGCATACGCGTCCTCGCGCACGGGACCGGCATCGATCGGTCCGTACGGCGCCTGGGCCGGGCCCTCCCACGAGGCCTGCTTGTGCTCGTCGTACCGGTAGGGCTGGTCGGGCTCGTAGCCCGCCGATTCGGCGTAGTCCACCCGATCGGACCGCCCGTAGGCGTCCTCGTGCTGACCGTAGGCCCCGTCGTACTGCTCGTATTCCTCGTATTCCTCGTACTGTTGGTCCGCCCGGTGCCTTGCTTGCCGCCCTTCCTGCTCCTGATCCGCATCCTCGTGCCCGTACGACTCGTCGTACGGGTCCGACGCGTTCTCGCGCCGCTGCGGCGCGGCAGCCTCCGGCCACTCGTCGTGCGTGTCGAAGTCGCCTCCTGCCGACCGCGACAGTTGGGCGATCCAGCTGTCTACGTCACTCGGGTCGTCGTGATGTTCGGCAGCCCCATCAGCGGGGCGAGCGGTCGATCTCTCGGCCACGGTCGCGGGCCTCCTCTGAACGCACAGGTGCGGACAGCTAGCTGACCATACTCACCATCAGCCAAAAGTCCAGCCGACACATCCCACGAACAGACGACAGGCCACCCCGCTGCCGTCCGAGTGCTGCTGGATTGAACCTGTTTTAGTGACTGGCTGATGGGCAGATTAGCGGCCCCACCAGTGGCAGCCGTAGGGGGTCCGTGCATAGGCGGAGGATGGAAGGCTCGGGCGAGGGTGGTGCGCTGGCTGGGGTCGCACCGGTGGTCGGGGCCGGCCTCGTGCCCGGGGTCGCAGCGGTGGTTGACCCAGGACGGGCGGCCGGCGCCGGGTGGGCAGCGGGACCCACGGCCTTGACCCCTGATGGGGCGGAGATGGCGCGGCTCGCGGTGCCGTGGATCCGTCTGTCTACTCCTGGCACGCTGCCCCGAGGTCGAGTTGCCGTCGGGACCGTGGCCGACCCGCCTTTATCGCCGTTCGGTGCATGCGGCTTGGAGGGGGTGCTCGGGGCGATGGCCTTGATGGAGTTCGGCTCCCAGGTGGTGGCGGCGATGCCGCCTGAGCCGGGGTTAGCCTGGTAGGGCGGGCGGGGTTGTTCTGGTTTGGGCGCATTTAGCGTCGCGAACGCGAACGTGACGAGGGCGGCGGCGGCAGCCACCAGGCGGTCGGGTCGCGCCGGGGTTGGCCGGGCGTAGTTCGGCTCCACCAGGGGCGGCGGCATCGGCCGCGCGGTTTGGTGGGCCTCCAGCAGGGT
>NZ_JBLROB010000061.1:0-5198 GCF_047921475.1 Micromonospora sp. SL4-19 | reverse complement strand
CGGATGGTGTGTGGTTGTTCTTTGAGAACTCAACAGGGTGCTTGATAAGCCAGTGCCAATTGTTTTATACCCCGCGCTGGTCAGGCTTTGGTCTGGCTGGTGGGGATTCCTTTGGCAACACTTTTGTTGTCGGGATGGATTGTTCAACAAGTTTTTGTTGGAGAGTTTGATCCTGGCTCAGGACGAACGCTGGCGGCGTGCTTAACACATGCAAGTCGAGCGGAAAGGCCCTTCGGGGTACTCGAGCGGCGAACGGGTGAGTAACACGTGAGCAACCTGCCCTAGGCTTTGGGATAACCCCGGGAAACCGGGGCTAATACCGAATATGACCTCCTGCCGCATGGTGGGTGGTGGAAAGTTTTTCGGCCTGGGATGGGCTCGCGGCCTATCAGCTTGTTGGTGGGGTGATGGCCTACCAAGGCGACGACGGGTAGCCGGCCTGAGAGGGCGACCGGCCACACTGGGACTGAGACACGGCCCAGACTCCTACGGGAGGCAGCAGTGGGGAATATTGCACAATGGGCGGAAGCCTGATGCAGCGACGCCGCGTGAGGGATGACGGCCTTCGGGTTGTAAACCTCTTTCAGCAGGGACGAAGCGCAAGTGACGGTACCTGCAGAAGAAGCGCCGGCCAACTACGTGCCAGCAGCCGCGGTAAGACGTAGGGCGCGAGCGTTGTCCGGATTTATTGGGCGTAAAGAGCTCGTAGGCGGCTTGTCGCGTCGACTGTGAAAACCCGCAGCTCAACTGCGGGCCTGCAGTCGATACGGGCAGGCTAGAGTTCGGTAGGGGAGACTGGAATTCCTGGTGTAGCGGTGAAATGCGCAGATATCAGGAGGAACACCGGTGGCGAAGGCGGGTCTCTGGGCCGATACTGACGCTGAGGAGCGAAAGCGTGGGGAGCGAACAGGATTAGATACCCTGGTAGTCCACGCTGTAAACGTTGGGCGCTAGGTGTGGGGGGCCTCTCCGGTTCCCTGTGCCGCAGCTAACGCATTAAGCGCCCCGCCTGGGGAGTACGGCCGCAAGGCTAAAACTCAAAGGAATTGACGGGGGCCCGCACAAGCGGCGGAGCATGCGGATTAATTCGATGCAACGCGAAGAACCTTACCTGGGTTTGACATGGCCGCAAAACCTGCAGAGATGTGGGGTCCTTCGGGGGCGGTCACAGGTGGTGCATGGCTGTCGTCAGCTCGTGTCGTGAGATGTTGGGTTAAGTCCCGCAACGAGCGCAACCCTCGTTCGATGTTGCCAGCGCGTTATGGCGGGGACTCATCGAAGACTGCCGGGGTCAACTCGGAGGAAGGTGGGGATGACGTCAAGTCATCATGCCCCTTATGTCCAGGGCTTCACGCATGCTACAATGGCCGGTACAATGGGCTGCGATACCGTGAGGTGGAGCGAATCCCAAAAAGCCGGTCTCAGTTCGGATCGGGGTCTGCAACTCGACCCCGTGAAGTCGGAGTCGCTAGTAATCGCAGATCAGCAACGCTGCGGTGAATACGTTCCCGGGCCTTGTACACACCGCCCGTCACGTCACGAAAGTCGGCAACACCCGAAGCCGGTGGCCCAACCCGTAAGGGAGGGAGCCGTCGAAGGTGGGGCTGGCGATTGGGACGAAGTCGTAACAAGGTAGCCGTACCGGAAGGTGCGGCTGGATCACCTCCTTTCTAAGGAGCACCATCCGTCGAAAGGCGGTATGGAGCCCGCGGCCCGCGGATGTCGGGTCGGGGTGCTCATAGGCGGAGACACTGGTGAGTTCAGCTCTGGCAACGGCCAGGTCGTCTAGTACACGCCCTTTGGGGTGCAGGAACGACGGGTCTGGTGCGGCTGGGGCGGAGCGGAGAGCACCCTGTTGGGTCCTGAAGGAACAACCGCTGGTTGTTACTTCGGAGCCATGACCTCACCTGTGGGTGAGGGTGGTTGCCAGGCATGGCCTGGTCCTGCATACCGCCGGCGGTGGTCGGGTTTGGTGTGGGGCTTGTGGGTTGTGGGTTGGTCGTTTGTTGAGAATTGCACAGTGGACGCGAGCATCTTTGTGGTCAAGTTGTCAAGGGCGAACGGTGGATGCCTTGGCACCAGGAGCCGATGAAGGACGTGGGAGGCCGCGATAGGCCTGGGGGAGCTGTCAACCAAGCTGTGATCCCAGGGTGTCCGAATGGGGAAACCCGGCATCAGTCATGTGATGTCACCCGCACCTGAACACATAGGGTGTGTGGGGGGAACGCGGGGAAGTGAAACATCTCAGTACCCGTAGGAAGAGAAAACAAATAGTGATTCCGTGAGTAGTGGCGAGCGAAAGCGGATTGAGGCTAAACCGGCTGCGTGTGATACCTGTCAGGGGTTGCGTGGTCGGGGTTGTGGGACCCTGCTGAATGTGCTGACACATGTTCGAGGAGTTACAAAGCCAGTTGCTAGCCGAATGGTCTGGAAAGGCCGACCGTAGACGGTGATAGTCCGGTAGGTGAAAGTGGCTGGTCTCCTGTGGGTGTTCCCGAGTAGCGGCGGACTCCTGAAATCTGCCGTGAATCTGCCAGGACCACCTGGTAAGCCTGAATACTACCTGGTGACCGATAGCGGACGAGTACCGTGAGGGAATGGTGAAAAGTACCCCGGGAGGGGAGTGAAATAGTACCTGAAACCGTTCGCCTACAATCCGTCGGAGCCTTGCGGGGTGACGGCGTGCCTTTTGAAGAATGAGCCTGCGAGTTAGTGGCATGTGGCGAGGTTAACCCGTGTGGGGGAGCCGTAGCGAAAGCGAGTCTGAACAGGGCGGTTCAGTCGCATGCTCTAGACCCGAAGCGGAGTGATCTAGCCATGGGCAGGCTGAAGCGCGGGTAAGACCGCGTGGAGGGCCGAACCCACCAACGTTGAAAAGTTGGGGGATGACCTGTGGTTAGGGGTGAAAGGCCAATCAAACTCCGTGATAGCTGGTTCTCCCCGAAATGCATTTAGGTGCAGCGTCGCGTGTTTCTTGCCGGAGGTAGAGCACTGGATGGTCTAGGGGGCCTACAAGCTTACCGAAATCAGCCAAACTCCGAATGCCGGTAAGTGAGAGCGCGGCAGTGAGACTGCGGGGGATAAGCTTCGTAGTCGAGAGGGAAACAGCCCAGATCACCAGCTAAGGCCCCTAAGCGTGTGCTAAGTGGAAAAGGATGTGGGGTCGCATAGACAACCAGGAGGTTGGCTTAGAAGCAGCCACCCTTTAAAGAGTGCGTAATAGCTCACTGGTCAAGTGGTTCCGCGCCGACAATGTAGCGGGGCTCAAGCACACCGCCGAAGCTGTGGCATTCACATTTTTACCTCGCTTGGACTTGATTCCTTGTGCAGGTGTGTGGATGGGTAGGGGAGCGTCGTGCCGGGGGTGAAGCAACGGGGTGACCTAGTTGTGGACGCGGCACGAGTGAGAATGCAGGCATGAGTAGCGAAAGAAGGGTGAGAAACCCTTCCGCCGGATGACCAAGGGTTCCAGGGCCAGGTTAATCCGCCCTGGGTGAGTCGGGACCTAAGGCGAGGCCGAGAGGCGTAGTCGATGGACAACGGGTTGATATTCCCGTACCCGCGAAAGAGCGTCCCTGATGAACCTCGTTGTGCTAACCACCCGAACCGCCGGCGACCTTCGGGTCAATGGTGGGGAGCGTGGGAACCTGGCGGGTAGTAGTCAAGCGATGGGGTGACGCAGGAAGGTAGCTGAGCCCGGCCGGTGGTTGTGCCGGGGTAAGCGTGTAGGCCGTGCCGTAGGCAAATCCGCGGCGCATATAGGCTGAGACGTGATGCCGAGCCGATTCAGGTGAAGTCAGTGATCCTATGCTGCCGAGAAAAGCCTCTAGCGAGTTCTTAGCGGCCCGTACCCCAAACCGACACAGGTGGTCAGGTAGAGAATACCGAGGCGATCGGGCGAACTGTGGTTAAGGAACTCGGCAAATTGCCCCCGTAACTTAGGGAGAAGGGGGGCCGGAGACGTGAAGCCCCGCGCGGGTGGAGCGTTGTATGGCCGCAGAGAGCAGGGGGAAGCGACTGTTTACTAAAAACACAGGTCCATGCGAAGAAGTAATTCGATGTATATGGACTGACGCCTGCCCGGTGCTGGAACGTTAAGGGGACCTGTTAGCTCTTCGGGGCGAAGCGGAGAACTTAAGCGCCAGTAAACGGCGGTGGTAACTATAACCATCCTAAGGTAGCGAAATTCCTTGTCGGGTAAGTTCCGACCTGCACGAATGGCGTAACGACTTCCCCACTGTCTCAACCACAGGCCCGGCGAAATTGCACTACGAGTAAAGATGCTCGTTACGCGCGGCAGGACGGAAAGACCCCGGGACCTTTACTATAGCTTGACATTGGTATCCGAATTAGCTTGTGTAGGATAGGTGGGAGCCGGTGAAGCTCATACGCCAGTATGGGTGGAGGCAATCTTGAAATACCACTCTGGTTGGTTTGGGTATCTAACTTCGGACCGTTATCCGGTTCAGGGACAGTGTCTGGTGGGTAGTTTAACTGGGGCGGTTGCCTCCTAAAGGGTAACGGAGGCGCCCAAAGGTTCCCTCAGCCTGGTTGGCAATCAGGTGTTGAGTGCAAGTGCACAAGGGAGCTTGACTGTGAGACTGACAGGTCGAGCAGGGACGAAAGTCGGGACTAGTGATCCGGCACTGGCATGTGGAAGCGGTGTCGCTCAACGGATAAAAGGTACCCCGGGGATAACAGGCTGATCTTCCCCAAGAGTCCATATCGACGGGATGGTTTGGCACCTCGATGTCGGCTCGTCGCATCCTGGGGCTGTAGCAGGTCCCAAGGGTTGGGCTGTTCGCCCATTAAAGCGGTACGCGAGCTGGGTTTAGAACGTCGTGAGACAGTTCGGTCCCTATCCGCCGTGCGCGTAGGATACTTGAGAAGGGCTGTCCCTAGTACGAGAGGACCGGGACGGACGAACCTCTGGTGTGCCAGTTGTCCCGCCAGGGGCACGGCTGGTTAGCTACGTTCGGAAGGGATAACCGCTGAAAGCATCTAAGCGGGAAGCTCGCTTCAAGATGAGGTATCCCACCACCTTCGGGTGGGTAAGGCCCCCAGCTAGACGACTGGGTTGATAGGCCGGAAATGTAAGCCCGGTAACGGGTTCAGTTGACCGGTACTAATAGGCCGAGGACTTGACTACCAAGCTGCTACGCGTCCACTGTGCAACTCCCGACAAACGAACACACCCC
>NZ_JBLROB010000060.1:0-5963 GCF_047921475.1 Micromonospora sp. SL4-19 | reverse complement strand
GGGGAACCGGACCGGGTCCTCGGCGGCGCGGACGATCCGGACGCCGTCGGCGTACTCCTCGAGGGGTGCGCCGTCGGTGTGGCGGGTGATGACGGTGACCTCGTGGCCGGCGGTGGCCAGGGCGACGGAGAGGGCGTGCACGTGGCGGCCGAGGCCGCCGACGAGCACCGGCGGGTACTCCCACGACAGCATCAGCACCCGCTGGTTCCGGACGGGCTGGATGTCGATCACGTCGGCGTCGGCGGACATGCGGCCCCCTTTGAGTTGTGTCTCCCGTTGCACCGAGGCGGCCGGCACCGCATCGGGTGCCCGCCGTCCCGCCGGGTCGCAGCCCATCCTGTCGAGCTGTCGATAACCAGCGGAGACACGCTGGTTGCCGCTGTGTAACGCGTACCTATCGGGGCCGGCGGACGCGCAGCAGCTCGGCGACCGACCACGCCTGGAACGGGCAGCCGGTGGCGGTGTGCGGGGCGAGACCGTCGGCCGTCTCGCTCACGGAACCCAGGCCGAACTCCACGAGATGCTCCTCAAGGCCCACCAACAGGCCGTCGGTGGGCAGTCCGGCCCGCCGGTACGCGTCGACGAACGGCCCGACCAGCCACGGCCAGACGGTCCCCTGGTGATAGCCGGAGTCCCGCTCGGCTGGCCCGCCTGCGTGCCGGCCGACGAAGCCGGGGGAGTCGGGGGAGAGGCTGCGCGGCCCGAGCGGGGTGAACAACCCTTCGGCGACCCGGCGCAGCGCCGCCCCGTCCGGTTGGAGCGGGGCGTACGGCAGCGACCAGGCGAGCAGCTGGTTGGGGCGGAGCAGGTCGTCGTCGTGGTGCGGCGCCCCGACGCGCGGGTGGGCCGGCGCGGGCACGTCCACCACGTCATACAGCCAGCCCGTCGGTGCCGGGAACCGGGCCCGGAATGTGCCGGACGCCCTCGTGTGCAGCTCCCACAGTTCGGTGGCGTCCCGGCCGGTCAGCTCGGTCAGCTCGGCGAGCCCGGCCAGCCCGTTGACCCAGAGCGCGTTCACCTCCACCGGCTTACCGGCACGCGGGGTCACCGGCACCCCGTGCACCCGGGCATCCATCCAGGTCAGCGCGGTGCCCGGGGTGCCGCCCCCGGTGATCAGCCCGTCCGCCGGGTCGGCCCTGATCCCGTACCGGGTGCCGGCCAGGTGCGCCTGCACGACGGCGTGCAGCGCGGGCAGCAGCTCGTCGCCGAGGTCGGTGTCCCCGGTGAGGGTGACGTGTCGGCTCACCGCGTGCAGGAACCACAACGTCGCGTCGACCGTGTTGTACTCCACCCGCCCGGTGTCGGCGGTGTTCGCCAGCATCCCCTCCGACAGCGTCGCCGCGTATGCCCGCAGCAGTTCGCGCCCCTCGTCCGCCCGGTTGGTGCACAGGAACAGGCCCTCGTACGCGGTCATGGTGTCCCGCGACCAGGCGCCGAACCACGGGTAGCCGGCCACCACGTCCGGTCCGGCGCCGGTGCGCACCACGAACGCGTCGGCGGCCAGGGCGAGGCTGGCCTCGACCGGATCGTCCGGTTTCGCGGCGGCCACCACCGCCCGGTTACGCCGCCGGGCGGCCTCGATGAGCGCGGTCGCCGGCGGCGGCTCCTCGGCCAGGTCACCCGCCCAGGCCAGCACCGACACCGTGGCGCCCGGCTCGTCGAGCGCACCGGAGAAGCGGCCGGCGTGCCAGAGGTCCTCGTCCGGGTTCAGGCCGCGCGCCGCCTCCTCCCGGTGGTGCACGCCCCGCCACCACTGCCCCTCGGGCGTCCAGTCCGGCCCGGCCAGCCGGAACGCGCCCTCGACCACGGCCCCGCCGGCCACCGCCTCCAGCTGCGGCGTCGGCCCGTCCGCGCGGCGCTCGCCGTGCGCGTCGCGCCAGGTGCAGGCCGCCGCCAGATCCAGCCGGACCGGTCCGCCGCAGAGCAGCCGGTGCACCACCGCCACGCAGGGCCGGCCGTACGCCATGGCGATCTCCCGCTCGATCACCACGTCGCCGATCCGCCACCGCCAGCGCGGCACCCCGTCGACCAGGTCGAAGCGCTCTAGCAGCTCGAAGCCGCGCGGGTCGACGACCCCGGAGGACCACTCGTGCGCGCCGAGCCGGACCCGTTCCCCGGAGGGGAGGGTCACCGCCGGGTCGAGGCTGACCAGCCCCACCTTCCGAGATGCGAGCGTTTCCCCGGCGACCACCAGCAGCCCGTGGTAGCGGCGGGTGCGCAGCCCGCTGACCGTGCCCATGGCGTAGCCGCCGAGGCCGTCGGTGACCAGCCACTCCCGGGTCGAGGAGGCGGCGAGATCCCCGCAGACCTGCGGACCGAAGCTTATGCCGATCAACTTTCCTCCACCTCCGGCGAGGTGTAACACGCCACGACGACAATGACCCCTGTGGTGAAGTACCCCGGCGGCGTCGAAGATGTGCAGGTGATCACTGACCGTCCGACCTCCGTGACCCCCGACCCCGAGCGGCGCCGGCTGGCCCAGGCCGACGCCGGGGAGCAGGACTGGCGCGCATGGGGCCCCTATCTGTCCGAGCGGGCGTGGGGGACGGTACGGGAGGATTACAGCGAACACGGCACGGCGTGGGACTATTTTCCCCACGATCATGCGCGGTCCCGAGCCTACCGGTGGAACGAGGACGGTATGGCCGGCGTCTGTGACGACCGGCAGACCTTCTGCTTCGCGCTGGCGCTGTGGAACGGCCGGGACCCGATCCTCAAGGAGCGGATGTTCGGCCTCGGCGGCGACGGCGGCAACCATGGGGAGGACGTCAAGGAGTACTGGTGGTACGAGGACTCCACGCCCACCCACTCGTACATGCGCTGGCGCTACCACTACCCGCAGGCCGCCTTCCCGTACGACGAGCTGGTCGCGGTCAACGGCCTGCGCGGCCGGGACGACACCGAGTACGAGCTGGTCGACACCGGGATCTTCGACGACGACCGGTACTGGGCGGTGACCGTCGACTACGCCAAGGCGTCCCCGACCGACATGTGCGTCCTGGTCACCGTCGCCAACCGGGGAGACCGGGACGAGACGCTGCATGTGCTGCCCACCCTCTGGTTCCGTAACACCTGGGGCTGGGGGCTGCCGGGCGGCGACCGGGTGCCCCGGATCACCGGCGAGGGCGCCCGGCTGGCGGGTGAGCACTGGGTGCTCGGGCAGCTCCTGCTGGAGGGCGACGGGGAGCCCACCGCGCTGCTCTGCGACAACGACAGCAACGCCGAGCGGCTCTGGGGGCTGCCCGGGCGGTCGGCGTACCCGAAGGACGGGATCAACGACCACGTGGTGGCCGGCGCGGCCACGGTCAACCCGGACCGGGAGGGGACCAAGGGCGCCCTGCACTACGTCCTGGACGTGCCGGCCGGCGGGCAGCGGCAGATCCGGCTGCGGCTGACCCGTACCGCCCCGCCCCCGGGCAGCGTGCCCGCGCCCCCCGCCGATCTCGGCGACGGTTTCGACGCCGTGCTCTGGGCGCGGCGCGCCGAGGCCAACCGCTTCTTCGACAGCGTCATCCCGGCCGCCGCCAGCGCCGACGAGGCCCTGGTGGCCCGGCAGGCCATCGCCGGGCTGATGTGGGGCAAGCAGTTCTACCACTTCGACGTCAAGCGGTGGCTGGAGGGCGATCCCGGCTCCACGCCGCCGCCCGCCGGGCGCCGGCACGGGCGCAACAGCGCCTGGTGGCACATGAGCAGCTTCGACGTGATCTCCATGCCCGACCCGTGGGAGTATCCCTGGTACGCCGCCTGGGACCTGGCCTTCCACTGCGTCAGCATCGCCCGGGTCGACCCCGGCTTCGCCAAGGAACAGCTGCTGCTCCTGCTCCGCGAGTGGTATCTGCATCCCAACGGGCAGATCCCGGCGTACGAGTGGGCGTTCGGGGACGTCAACCCGCCGGTGCACGCCTGGGCGGCGCTGAAGGTCTTCGAGATCGACGGCTCCCGGGACCACGAGTTCCTCGCCCGGGTGATGCACAAGCTGCTGCTCAACTTCACCTGGTGGGTCAACCGGAAGGACACCGGCGGCAACAACGTCTTCGAGGGCGGTTTCCTCGGGCTGGACAACGTCGGGCCGTTCGACCGCTCGGCCGCTCTGCCGGTCGCCGGGGTGCTGGAGCAGTCCGACGGCACCGGCTGGATGGGCATGTACGCGCTGAACCTGCTCGACATGGCGATCGTGCTCGCCGAGCACGACGAGGCGTACGTGGACACCGCCACGAAGTTCTTCGAGCACTTCGCGTACATCGCCGCCGCCGCGTACGACCAGGGGCTCTGGGACGACGAGGACGCCTTCTTCTACGACGTGCTGCGGCTGGCCGACGGCACGAAGGTGCCGCTGAAGGTCCGCTCGGTGGTGGGGCTGCTGCCGCTGGCGGCGACCACCCGGCTCACCGCGCGGACCCTGCACCGGCTGCCCGAGCTGGCCGCCCGGCTGCGCTGGTTCCTCGCCAACCGCCCCGAGTACGCCGACGTCGTCGGCGCCCGGCGGATCGGCCCCGACGGCCGCCAACAGCGGCTGCTGTCCATGGTCGGCCCCGAGCAGGTGGTCCGGCTGCTCGCCCGGATGCTGGACACCGACGAGTTCCTCTCCGAGTACGGCCTGCGTACGCTGTCCCGCGCCCACCTGGACAAGCCGTTCACCGTGACCCTCGGCGGGCAGGAGTTCAGCGTCGGCTACGAACCGGCCGAGTCGACCAGTGGCCTGTTCGGCGGCAACTCCAACTGGCGTGGCCCGATCTGGATGCCGACGAACTTCCTGCTGATCAGCGCGTTGCGCGACTACGCCGCCTTCTTCGGTGACGACCTGCAGGTGGAGTACCCGACCCGGTCGGGGCGGAAGCTGACCCTGGACGAGATCGCCGACGACCTGTCCGGCCGGCTGATCGCGCTGTTCACCCGGGACGGCTGGGGGCGGCGGCCCATCTACGGGGCGTGCCAGCTCTTCCAGACCCACCCCGACTGGCGGGACCTGATCGCCTTCCCGGAGTACTTCCACGGCGACAACGGCGCCGGACTCGGGGCGTGGCACCAGACCGGCTGGACCGCCCTGGTCGCCGACCTGATCCTCACCCTGCGCCGCTGATCCGCGCCGCGGGTGCGCCGGCCGCCTCCGGCACCGTCGCCCGGTCCGCCGGCCGCCTCCGGCACCGTCGCCCGGTTCGCCGGAAACCCGGCTGTCGCGATCGGGCGTCGGCTGTAGCGTGTCGGGGCCGCCGCACGGGAGGAGAACGCGATGCGACAGCGCCGGGAGGCAACGGTGCTCGTCTTCGACGCCGACGACACGCTCTGGGAGAACAACGTCCTCTTCGAGCGGGTGATCGACGACTTCCTCGACTGGCTGGACCACCCGACGCTGGACCGCGTGCAGATCCGGGCCGTCCTCGACGACATCGAGCGGGCCAACGCCGTCGCGCACGGCTACGGCAGTAAGGTCTTCCTGCGCAGCCTGGGGGAGTGCCTGGAGAAGCTGCGGCAGCGCCCGACCACCGCGCGGGAGCGCGTGGAGATCGAGAATCTCGCGGTGGCGCTGATCGGCCATCAGGTCGAGCTGATGCCCGGGGTCGCGGCGACCCTGGACGACCTCGCCACCCGGCACGAGCTGCTGCTGCTGACCAAGGGGGAGCGGGAGGAGCAGCAGCGCAAGCTCGACGCGTGCGGGCTGCTGCACCACTTCCGTGCCGCGCACATCGTGCCGGAGAAGGACGCCGACACCTACCGCTGGCTGGCGCGCGAGCACGCGTTCGATCCGGCCAGCGCGTGGATGATCGGCAACTCACCGAAGTCCGACATCCTGCCCGCCCGGGCCGCCGGCATGAACGCGGTCTTCATCCCCAACGAGAACACCTGGGTGCTGGAGCACGACGAACTCGACCCGGACGATGTCGGGGTGATCCGGCTGGCCGCGTTCACCGACCTGGTCCAGCACTTCTGACCGGTGCCGGTCGTGTCTAGCGAACAGCTACCTC
>NZ_JBLROB010000059.1:0-8407 GCF_047921475.1 Micromonospora sp. SL4-19 | reverse complement strand
AACTGAGGTGGCCTCATGACGAACGGTTGGACCGGGCCGGTGCTGGTGACCGGTACGGACACCGAGGTGGGCAAGACCGTGGTGACCGCGGCGATCACCGCCGCCGCGCAGGCCGCGGGGCTGCGGGTCGCGGTGGTCAAGCCCGGCCAGACCGGTACGGCCACCGGCGACCCCGGCGACGTCGACTCGGTGAGCCGGCTCGCCGCCCCGCTGACCGGCCGGACCCTGGCCAGCTACCCGGACCCGCTCGCCCCGCTCGCCGCGGCCCGGGTCGCCGAGCTGCCGCCGCTGGAGCTCTACGCCGCCGTCGACGCGATCCGCGAGGAGATCGACAAGCACGACCTGGTGCTCGTCGAGGGGGCCGGCGGGCTGCTCGTACCGATGGGGCTGCGGCCGTCTGGCGAGCCCTGGACGGTGGCCGACCTGGCGGTGTCGCTGGGCGCGCCGGCCGTGGTGGTGGCCCGTGCCGGGCTGGGCACGCTGAACCACACCGCGCTCACCCTGGAGGCACTCGAACGCCGGGCTGTCCCGGCCGGCGTGGTGATCGGCGCCTGGCCGGCCGAGCCGGAGCTGGTGCACTGGCTCAACCTGTCCGACCTGGTGCCGAACCTGCTGGGCGCGGTGCCGATGGGTGCCGGCGGGATGGACCCGGGGGTGTTCCGCAGGTCCGCCCCGGGCTGGCTCACGCCCGCTCTGTACGGGGTGCTCGACGACTGGCGGGCCTGGGCCGAGGACGCCGGCTGATCACCCATCCGCATGGTGGTGGACTTGCCCGCACCGCTGCCGATCGGCGGTCCGCCCTGACTTTCGTCAGATTCTTCGGATGACGAACGCGTCCGGCATCCGGAAGGTGAGGTTGTCCGGGCACCACGGCGGGCGGACCACGGTGACCCCGTCGAGCAGCGGTGCCGCCTCGGCGACCACCACCGCCGCCTCCATCCGGGCCAGCTGTGCGCCCACGCAACGGTGCGGTCCCGCCCCGAAGGCGAGATGCCGCCGGGAGCCGCGCTGTCCCGGCCGGAACTCGCCGGGCGCGGCGACGATCTCCGGGTCCCGACCGGCCCGGGCCAGCCAGGCGACGATGCTGGTGCCCGCCGGGACGGCGGTGTCGCCCAGCGTGGTGTCCACCGTGGCCACCCGCCGCCAGGTGACGATCGGCGGTTCCAGCCGCAGCCCCTCCTCGACCACGTCGGCGACCGGGATCTCGCCCGCGCGGAGCCCGGCCCGCACCGACGGTTCGCCGGTGAGCCGGTGCAGCAGCAGGGTGAGGAACTGTGAGGTGGTCTCCTGCCCCGCGACCAGCAGGAAGAAGAGCGCGCCGACGACCACGTCGGCGGAGTGCCCGGCGTCGCGCAGCCGGGCGGCCAGCCCACCGCCGGTCGCGGCGAATCCGCGCAGCACGGTGTGGAACCGGCCGACCTCGGCGGCGAGGGCGAGCTGCCGGTCGTCGTCCAGCGGCGCCCAGAACAGCTCCAGGGCGGCCCGGGTGAAGTCCTTGACCGCGCCGACCGGGGCGTCCGGCAGCTCGACCAGCCGGGCCAGCACCAGCAGCGGCAGGTCGGCGGCGAGTTCGGCGTACAGGTCGACCGGCTCGCCGGCGCCCAGCGCATCGGCGAGCCGGGCCACCCGTCGCCGGACCAGGTCGGTCAGCCAGGGCTGCTGCGCCGCCACCCGGTCGGGGTGCAGCGCGTCGGCGACGATGCCGCGGATCTCGGGGTGGCTGGCGGCGGAGTTGTTGGCCAGGGTCGGGGGCAGCCGGAACCGGTGGCCGGCGAGCACCCGCATGGCGGCCACCGGGATCGGGGTCACCGCGTCGAGGGCGTTGTCCGGCCGGAACGTCTCCGGATCGGTGAGCAGCCGCCGGACCAGGGAGTGCCGGGTCACCACCAGGTGCGGCACGCCGACGTGGTCGACCACGGTGGCCACGTCGGGCCACGGACCGTCGACGGACTTCCCCCAGCCCCGGAACAGCACGGCGACACGCTAACGGGCGGCCCCCGGCGGAGTCGGGTCCAGCTCCCACACGGTGGTGTGCTTCACCCGTACGCTCTCCAGCGCCTCCGGCACCGGCACGTCGTACCCGGCCAGCTCGTGGAAACGCTCGCGGGGCAGGAACGCCCGGCCGGGGTCGCCGACCAGCACCCGGGCCCCGGACCGGGCGGCCCGGAGCAGGAAGCGCAGCATCCGTCGCGCCATCGCCTCGCTGTAGAAGACGTCCCCGGCGAGCACGACCTCGGCGTCTCCGGCGTCCCCGTCGAGGATGTCGCCGAGCTCGGCGTCGACGCGTACCCCGTTGGCCTCGGCGTTGAGCGCGACGGCCGCGACCGCCCGCTTGTCCACCTCGACGGCGCGGACGCCGGCCGCGCCGGCACGGGCGGCGGCGATGGCGACCAGGCCGGAACCGGAGGCGAGGTCGAGGACCTGCCGCCCGGCGACCAGCTCGGGGTGGTCGGTGACGTAGCGGGCGAGCGCCTGCCCGCCGGCCCAGGCGAAGGCCCAGAACGGTGGCGGTTGGGCGCTGTGGAACTCGCCCTCGGTCAGCTCCCAGAGGCCGATCGGCTCGTCGGCCTGATGCAGCCGTACCTCGGGGACGAAGGCGACCGGGGTGAGCCGGGCGTGCAGCCGGACGAAGGCCGCGGACAGGTCGGACACCGGGTGATTCTGACGTACGGCCCGGCGCCGGCCGCCGAGCGGTGCGGTGCCGGACAGATCCCGGGCGTGTCGCGGCCCGGCCGGGGCTCAGTCGAGCTGGCCGGGTTCCAGCCCCAGCTCGCGGGCCGCCACCAGCCGGATCCACTCGCCGAGCTGCCGCCGGGTGATCACCCGCTCGTGCACCGCGAGCTGCACCGCCAGGCCGTCCATCACCGCGCTGATCCGCCACGCCGCGCCTGCGGGATCGGGGCAGTTGAAGGTGTGGTCGGCGACGCCGGCGGAGATCACCGCCGCGAGATCCTGCCGCCACCGCAGGTCGAGCCGGCGGGACAGCTTCTCCAGCTCCGGGGTGCGCAGCGACTCCGCCCAGCCGTCGATCCGCATCGACCAGGAGGTCGACCGGCCGGCCGCGTGGAGGTGCAGCATCCGGCGCAGCCTCGCCAGCGGCGGGGCGGCGGAGCGGACCACCGTGTCGAGCCGGGTCAGGTCCTGCTCGACGGCGTAGGCGAACGCCTGCGCGAGCAGCCGGTCCCGGGTGGCGAAGTGGTAGAAGACGAGGGCCTGGCTGACCCCGGCGGCCTCCGCCACGTCGGCCGTGCGGGTGTTGGCGAGTCCACGTTCCGCGATCACGTCACAGGTCGTACGAAGCAGGGCATCCAGGCGGATCTCGGCGGAGCGTCTCGTCACGCCGTTACCGTAGCCCATCGATGTGACCACAGGGAGTTACCGGCGCTGCCGGTCGAACGGCCCACGGTCGAAATCCTCCTAGGAAGCTCCAGGGAGTGGGCCCCCGTCACCCGGACGCGCCGAAAAAGGGCACCCCGATTTGGCAACCGTTCCCGGGCTCGGCTAAAGTTCTCATCCGTCACCGGGAAACACCGGGGGCACGCGGACGTAGCGCAGCTGGTAGCGCATCACCTTGCCAAGGTGAGGGTCGCGGGTTCGAATCCCGTCGTCCGCTCGGAGATGCCGCCACGCATGTCGGGGGCAACCTCGGTGGAGTGGCCGAGAGGCGAGGCAACGGCCTGCAAAGCCGTGTACACGGGTTCAAATCCCGTCTCCACCTCGGCAGTAGACGAGGGCGATTGGCG
Organism: Micromonospora sp. SL4-19; assembly: GCF_047921475.1. Taxonomy (NCBI): domain Bacteria; kingdom Bacillati; phylum Actinomycetota; class Actinomycetes; order Micromonosporales; family Micromonosporaceae; genus Micromonospora; species Micromonospora sp. SL4-19. The sequence goes on along the minus strand of NZ_JBLROB010000059.1, from coordinate 4,664 downwards.
CAGTGGGAGCGCGCTTCCTTGACACGGAAGAGGTCACTGGTTCAAACCCAGTATCGCCCACCAGTTCGATGAGCAGACGGCTCGTCACCGGACATCGGTGACGAGCCTTTCTGTTTCTTCCGGCGGCGTCGCCCGCCCCCGGCACCGCTCAGGTCGAGGCGGTCAGCAGCGCCTCCGCGACGGCCGTCCGGCTGCTCAACAGCGACCGGCCCTGCCGGTGCGTCACCACCAGGCCGGCCGCGCGCAGCGCGGTGAGGTGCTGCGACACCCCCGCCGGGGACAGGCCGGTGCGCCGCGCCAGCTCGGTGGTCGAGCGTGGCGTGTCCAGCTCGGCGAGCAGCCGTGCCCGGCCTCGGCCGAGCACGGCGCCCAGCGCGTCCGGCGCGGTTGGCGGGCATTCCCACAGCGCGCCGACGCCCCGGGCCGGGTAGGCCAGCTGCGGCACGCCGCCGGACGCGATGCTGAGCACGGACGGCCAGACGAAGACCGAGGGCACCAGGACCAGCCCGCTGCCCTCCGGCACGTCCGGGGCCGTGCAGTGGCGCTGGTTGATCAGCAGGGCGTCGCCCTCCCAGCGGACCCGCTCGTGCAGGTCGTTGAGCAGTCCGGCCGCGCCGTCCTCGGCCAGCCGGCGGGCCCGCTGGAACACCTCCGAGTCGAGCAGCGCCCGGATCCGGGGCCAGGCGCCGGCCAGGGCCAGCCGCCAGTACGCCTCGATCTCCTCGGCGAGCCGGTGCAGCCCGCCCTCGGGGTCGGCGTACAGGGCGGCCAGCGCCGAGGGCCGGGGTCCGGGACAGAGGTCCAGATGGGCGCGGACCGTGTCCGGCGGTGTGGCGCGCAGCGCGGCCAGTTCCGTCCCCAGGTCGGGGGCCAGGCCGATGGGCGGCGGGTTGAGGAAGTCGACCACGTAGCCCGGCGCGGGCGGGACGAGCTGCCAGAGCAGGCTGCGGCGCGGGTCGAGCAGCCCCGCCTCGGCCAGCCGCGGCCGGACCCGGTTCGCCCAGGGCAGGTGGATCGCGTGGTCGCCCGGGTCGCGGAGCACCCGTACGCTGGCGACGACCTCCCAGAGGCAGGAGAGCGCGAAGCGGACCCGCGCCACGGCGCCCGCCGACAGGCCGATCGCGACCACGACGCCTCCTTCGTTTCAGCCAGGACTGAAACAATAGGGCGGCCCGCGGACCCGGCCCAGACTGGCCGGGTGAACGACAACCAGACCCGAGCCCTGCACTTCCGTTCCCTGCACGTCCCCGGCGAGCCGCTGGTCCTGGTGAACGCCTGGGACGCCGCGAGCGCCCGGATCGTCGCCGCGGCCGGCGCCCGCGCCGTCGCCACCACCAGCGCCGGCGTGGCCTGGAGCCTCGGCGCGCCGGACGGCGACGCCCTCGGCCGCGACGCCGCCGTCGACCTGGTGCGCCGGGTCGTCGCGGCGGTGCCGCTGCCGGTCACCGCCGACATCGAGTCCGGGTACGGCGACACCGCCGACGAGGTCGCCGCGACCGTCGCGGCAGTGGTCGCGGCCGGTGCCGTCGGCGTGAACGTCGAGGACGCCCGGCACGACGGGGCGGCGCCGCTGCGGGAGGTCGGTGAGCAGTGCGATCGACTGGCCGCCGTCCGGTCCGCGGCGGACCGGGCCGGGATCCCGCTGTTCGTCAACGCGCGGGTGGACACGTTCCTGCGGGGCTCCGGCGACGTCGCCGAGACCGCTGCGCGGGCCCGGGCGTACCTGGCGGCCGGCGCCGACGGGGTGTTCGTGCCCGGGACGGTCGACCTTCGCACGGTGGCCGCTCTGGTCGAGGCGATCCCGGGTCCGCTGAACGTGCTGGCCGGGCCGGGTGCTCCGGCGGTGTCAGAGCTGGCCGAGGTCGGGGTGGCCCGGGTCAGCCTGGGCTCCGCGGTCGCCGAGGCGGCGTACGCGGTGGCCCGCCGGGCGGCCGAGGAGGCGTTCGCCACCGGGACGTACGGCGCGCTCGCCGACGCCCTCGACTACGGGACGCTGAACGAGCTGATGCGGGGTTGACCTGCCACCCGACCCGGGGCACCGGCTGCTGCGAAGCTGAACCGGTACCCCGGGTGCGTGGTGTCCCGGGACCGGTCAGCTCCGCCGGCCGCGGGTGTCTCCGTCACAGTGGCGGGGTCACGTCCCGGCGTTCCTCGACCCGCCGATACTCGACCGGCTCGGCGGGGGTGACCACCTGGCGGCGGCGGCCCCAGACCAGCGTGGTCATGATCAGGCCGAGTACGCCGGCCGCCATCAGGATCCAGCCGACGACGTCCAGGTCGACGCCGCCGATCTTGGCGTCCAGCGCGAAGGTGAGGATCGCGCCGACCGCGATCAGGAAGATGCTGGTTCCGATTCCCACGACAGCCTCCTTCGGGGGACGGTTGTGCTGTCGAGACCAGTCAGTACCCAGCCGCTCTCCGGCCCAATCGCAGGTCCTGGCGGGGTCCAGGGCCGGGCACCAGCATCGCGCCGGGAGCTGCGGCGCGCGTGTCGGCGGGTCGGTTCGCCCGGCGATCTTGTCGTCGGGTACAGTTTCCTCCGTCGCCGACGAGTGCCGGTGACACGCGGACGTAGCGCAGCTGGTAGCGCATCACCTTGCCAAGGTGAGGGTCGCGGGTTCGAATCCCGTCGTCCGCTCGCGATCCGCCCCTCGCGGGGCCGACCGTCGCCGGTGTTCCGACCGGCGCGCGTTCGGGCGATTGGCGCAGTGGGAGCGCGCTTCCTTGACACGGAAGAGGTCACTGGTTCAAACCCAGTATCGCCCACCAACATCTAGCCCAGCTCGCTGAGCTGGGCTTTTCTCTTGCCCGCGCTTGGGCGCGACGCTCCATTCAGGTCGACGGCGCTCACCGGGTCCGCCCAACGGACCATGGATGACGTGGACCGCCCGTGACATGGTGAGGTCCGCACACCAGAGGAGGCGAGCGCATGCGGTCAGGCACCGGAAGACGCGATACGCGGATGATCCGCCGGCTCGGCGTCACCGCCCTGCTCGTCGCGGCGGGGATCGTGTCGGGCACCTCGCCCGCCCAGGCGACCGCCACCCGGACCGTGGCGTTCTGGAGCATGGACGAGCCGGCCGGGGCGACCGTGCTCAAGGACAGCAGCGGCAACGGCCGCAACGGCACCATCGGCGCCGAGGTGGTGACCGGCGCGCTCTACGCCGGATCGACCGGGCACCGGTTCGCCACCCACCTGCCCAGTGACAAGGAGTACGTGCCGGGCCACGTGGACCTGGTGCCGCACAGCACCGACTTCAACCCCGACGCCGGGGACTTCTCGTTCACCATCCGCTACCGGACGACGTACTCCTTCGGCAACATCCTCCAGAAGGGACAGGGCGCGACCGCCGGCGGCTACTGGAAGTTCGAGGCCCCGGGTGGCAGGCCGACGTGCCTGTTCCGCGGCGGGGACGGCGCCTCTCGTACCGGCTACACCGACGTCTCGATCTCGGACGGGCAGTGGCACACGGTCACCTGCAACCGCACCTCGACCTATGTGGAGATGTACGTCGACGGCGTGCGGACCAGCCGGCTGACCGGGCCGACCGGCACCATCGCCAACGACTGGCAGCTCTCCATCGGTGGCAAGAGCTCCTGTGACGGCGTGAAGGTCACCTGCGACTACTTCGCCGGCGACATCGACTACATCAAGATCCTGAAGGGCTCGGGCGGCTCCTCCAACCAGCCGCCCGTGGCCGGCCTCGTCCCGTCCTGCTCCGGGCTGGTCTGCACGTTCTCCGGCGCCGGCTCGACCGACGCCGACGGCGCGATCCAGGACCACCGCTGGGACTTCGGCGACGGATCGGGCGTCGGCACCGCCTCCGTGCCCACCACCTCGCACACGTACGCGGCGGCCGGCACCTACCCGGTCACGCTCACCGTCATCGACGACCGGGGCGCCACCGGCACCGCCACCGTCCAGGTCACCGTCGCACCGGTCGCCGAGCGGATCTCCTTCGTCGGGCAGGCCACCGCGAACGCCAACTGGACCAGCCACTCGGTGGTGGTGCCGTCGACCGTCCAGCCCGGCGACACCCTGCTGCTCTTCCTGAGCCAGAACACCCACGCCGGCACCGGGCAGCCCGTCGGGGTGACCGGCTGGACCCAGCTCGACCGGCTCGACGGGGGCTTCGCCACCACCACCGCCTGGTGGAAGGTCGCCGCGGCCGGGGACGCCGGATCGACCGTACGCATCACGCTGGACGCCCAGTCCAAGGGCAACCTGGTCGTGGCGGCGTACCGGGGCGTCGCCCCGACGAGGCCCGGCTTCGCCCGGGCCACCGACCCGGCCAGCACCGCCAGCCGGATCACCCCGTCCGCCCCGGTCGTGGCGGCCCAGAGCTGGGGCGTCTCGTACTGGCTGCACGGGGACGCGGTGTCGACCGCGCTGACCCCGCCGTCCGGCGTCGAGGTACGCAGCAACAGCTCGCAGACCGGCGGGGGTCGGGTGACCGTGCTGCTCGCGGACTCGGGCCGCACCGTGCCGGCCGGCAGCTACGGCGGGTTCTCCGCAGTGGGGGCGGCGGCGAGCACGACCACGACCACGTGGACTTTCGTCCTTCCCGCGGCGTAGCGCTGGGGTTCCGCTTTCGGATGCGAGAACGCCGCTGGCCGGCACCCTCTTCGGGTGCCGGCCAGCGGCGTGTTGTTCACCTGTGTGG
>NZ_JBLROB010000058.1:0-8455 GCF_047921475.1 Micromonospora sp. SL4-19 | reverse complement strand
CCCACCAGATCAACCGAACAAGCACAACGCCGCTGGCCGGCACCCCGCAGCATTGGGGTGCCGGCCAGCGGCGTCTGCGGCCCTTGGACAGCTGCCGTTCAGCGGACGGAGACTGTCCAAGATCCAGGCGTGCCCGGGGGTAGCCGCAGGTCACGGACGGCGGAAGACCACGACGGGGCTGGGGGGCGAGCGTGACCGGCGCAGGGATCAAGCCTGACCGCCCGGAGCCGGGCACGCTCGCCCCCAGCCCTCAAGAGCAACCAACCCCGAAGAGCAACCAACCCCCAAGCGCAACCACAGATCAACCGCAACCACGGATCAACCGGCAAACAGGCCACGACGCTCAGGAGGCGGCGCCCGACCAGCGGCGACCCAGCACGATGTCGACCACCGCGGCGACGAGCGCCAGCCCGATGATCGCGGCGGCCAGCACCAGTGAGTGCCGGAACGCGGTCGCCCAGTCGCCTCGGGTGTCGGCCAGCGTCGAGAAGAACAGCGCGCCGACCCCCGCGATCCCGGCCGCCGAGCCCATCCGCTGACCGGTCTGCAGCATGCCGGCCCCGCTGCCGGCCTGCGGCACCGGCACCTCGGACAGGGCCAGCGTCTGGTTCGGTGCGATGACCAGGCCACTGCCCAGCCCGGCCACCAGGAACGGCACCGCGGTCAGCACCGCCACCGAGCCGTGCAGCGAGCCGTGCAGCACCCACACGGTGGCGCCGAGACCGATCACCACGACCAGCAGGCCGGCGGCGACCAGTGGCCGGCCGTACCGGGTGACCACCCGGCCGCCCACCGCGGACGCCGCCGCCGAGCCGAGCGCGAACGGGGTGATGGCCAGGCCGGCGGCGAGGGCGCTGTAGTTGAGCCCGATCTGCAGGTACAGGGTGTAGATGAAGAAGATCGCGGTGAACCCGGCGAAGTAGAGCAGGCCGATCAGCGTCCCCAGGGTGTATGAACGCAGCCCGAACAGCCGCAGGTCGAACAGGGGTTGATGGGTGCGGGCGTACCGCCGCTCCCAGAGACCGAAGGCGGCCAGGAAGACGAGCCCGGCCGGAATGAGAATCCACTTCCACAGGCCGTGCCACTGCTGCCACTGCACCAGCGGGAGCAGCACCAGGGTCACCCCGATCCCGAGCAGCAGCACCCCGAACGGATCGAGCCGGTGCCGGTCTGGCGCACCCGAGGGCCGGGCCGGCATCAGCCGCCAGCCGAGCAGCACCGCGAGTACGCCGACCGGGACGTTCACGAAGAACACCAACCGCCAGCCGTGCTGCTCGCCGCCGAGCTGGATGAGCAGCCCACCGAGCAGCGGGCCGACCGCGGTGGAGATGCCGATGGTGGCACCGAGCAGCCCGAACGCGCGGCCCCGCTCGGCACCCCGGAACAGTTGCTGGATCATGCCGGTCACCTGGGGGTTGACCACCCCGGCTGCGGCGCCCTGCACGAGTCGGGCGACGATCAGCCACTGCGGCGAAGTGGAGAGCCCGGCCAGCGCGCTGGTCAGCGTGAACAGGATCAGCCCGGCCACGAACCCGGTACGCCGGCCGCGTGCGTCGCCGAACCGCCCGGCCGGCACCAGGATCAGGCCGAAGGTGAGCGCGTATCCGGACAGCACCCACTGCAGGTCGCTCGGCGTGGCGTGCAGGGCCCGGTCGATCGACGGTACGGCGACGTTGACGATGCTGACGTCCAGCAGCGTCATGAACGCGGCGACCAGGCCGACGCCGAGTGCCTGCCAGCGGCGCCGGTCGTCGTACCCGGCGGTGCCCGCCGGCGCCGACGACCGGTCCGTGCTCATCGTGCCCCCCGAAGGCCGCCGATCACGCTTCCCCGATCGCTACCCGGCTCCGGGTGGGGCAAACGACGAAGTCACGCCATCTGGCGCGCGCACCACCGCGGGCCGAAGTCCAGACCTGCCATCGGGGAGTCCTCGCGGTGGAGCAGACCACGCTCGGTGAGCAGGTGCAGCGGCTCCCGCAGCTCCTCCTCGGACATCCCGGTCTCTTCGGCGATCATGTCCGGGTAGGGCACGTGGCCCCGGACCTCCAGCGCGGTCACCGCCTGGTACACCCGTTGCTCGATGTCGGACAGCTGTACCTGCTGCATCGGTTCCCTCCTCGGCGTGACCCGCCCGCCGGGCGGGCGGTCTACGCCCGGCGGTTACCCCCAGGACCTCCGATGATGCCCACCCGAACGGGGGGTCGCGCCGGGCACGTGACCGGCGCGTCCGGCGGGTGTGCCCTAGGCTGCACCAGTGATCATCTGGGATCTCGTCGTCGTCGGTGGCGGCCCCGCCGGACTCTCCGCCGCGCACGCCGCGGCCCGGGCCGGCGTCCGCACCCTGGTGGTCGAGCGCGCCACCCATCCCCGCTACAAGACCTGCGGCGGAGGGCTGATCGGCACGTCGCTGGCCGAGGCCACCGACCGGATCGACGTGCCCGTCCACGACCGGGTCGACCACGTCATGTTCACCCGGGACGGGCGACGCGGCTTCACCCGCCGGCATACCGGGCCACTGGTGGCCATGGTCCGCCGCGAGGAGTTCGACGACCGGCTGCGGGCCGCCGCGGTCGCGGCAGGGGCCGAGGTCCGCGAGGGCGTCGCGGTTCGCGCCGTCGAGCAGGATCCCGACGAGGTACGCCTACGGCTGGCCGACGGCGACACCGTACGCGCCCGCGCCGTCATCGGCGCCGACGGCTCCTCCGGCGTCACCGCCCGGCACGTCGGAGTGGCCCACCGCCAGGTCGACCTGGGGCTGGAGCTGGAGCTGCCGGTCCCACCCGCCGAGCAGGAGCGTTGGCGGGGGCGGCTGCTGCTCGACTGGGGTCCGGTCCCCGGCTCGTACGCATGGGTCTTTCCCAAGGGCGACCGGCTCACCGTCGGCGTCATCTCCGCCCGAGGTGATGGCGAGCGGACCCGGGCCTACCTGCGGGACTTCGTGGCGCGGCTGGGCCTGTCCGGGGTGACCCCGGAGCACGATTCCGGCCATCTGACCCGCTGCCGGACGGAGGACTCGCCGCTGCGCCGTGGCCGGGTGCTGGTCGCCGGCGACGCGGCGGGCCTGCTGGAACCGTGGAGCCGGGAGGGAATCAGTTACGCCCTGCGTTCCGGCCGGCTGGCCGGCCAGGCGGTCGCCGGTGGCGACCTGGCCACCTACGAGCAGGAGATACACCGGCACCTGATGCCGGAGATGCGGGCCGGGCACCGCCTCCTCGAGGTCTTCGCGCGATGGCCGGACGTGTTCCACGCACTGTTGGCCACCCCGCCCGGCTGGCGGATGTTCGCCCGGTTCTGCGAGGGCCGGGCGAGCTTCGACCGGACCCTGTCCCGTCGCCCGGTCCGGGCCGGCCTGGCCCTGCTGGACGGGCTTTCGGCCCGGCGGGCGAAAGCGGCCGAGGCCCGCTCCTGACTCGGGCGGTCAGGGCACGATGACCGCCCGTCCGTGGATCTCACCCCGGCGTAGCAGCTCGTACGCCTCCGGTGCCTGATCGAGGGGGAAAGCCTGCACGTCGGCGTGCAGCTGCCCGAGCCGGGCCAGGGCGATCACCTCCTGCAGCTCGGCCCGGGTGCCCCAGAACGGGACCTCGACGCTGGTCTCGAGCGGTACGGTCGGTGGCTCGTCGGCGACCGGCCGGACCGGCAGCGTGCCCCCGGCGAGGCCGACCAGCAGCAGCCGGCCCCCGGTGGCGACCACCTGCCGGGCGGTGGTCAGGGTGGGATCGGCCCCCACGAAGTCGAGCACCACGTCCGCCCCGTCGGGCGGTGGGCCCACCAGCGCCCGGATCTTGTCGACGCTGTCCGGCCCGGCCTGCACCACCTCGTGGGCGCCCATCCGGCTGGCCAGGTCCAGCGCCGCCACGCTGGTGTCCACGGCGATGATCCGTACCGCGGTGGTGGCCACCAGGATCTGCACGGCCATGTGGCCCAGCCCGCCGATGCCGATCACCACGCACGTGGTGCCCGGGCGCAGCTTCGGCCGGGCCAGCTCGATGGCGTGGTACGGGGTGAGCCCAGCGTCGGTCAGCGGCGCCGCCTGGGTCAGGTCCATGTCTCCGATGCGCAGCAGGCGGGACGCGGGCACCGCCACCTGGTCGGCCAGCCCACCGTCGCGGCTGAGGCCGACACCACCGACCGGGACGACCCGGCACTGGTTCTCCAGGCCACGCAGGCAGGCGCGGCAGCGGCCGCACCCGATGATCCCGTACACCGCCGCCCGGTCCCCGGCGGACCAACCGGTGACCCCGGCGCCCACCTGGTCGACGGTGCCGGCGATCTCGTGGCCGAGCGTGATCGGGGTGGGGAACGTCCCTGCCGGCGCGTCGAGGATGTGCAGGTCAGAGTGACAGGCGCCGACGGCGCCGACGCGCAGCAGCACCTCACCCGGCCCGGCCGTGGGGGTGGCCACCTCCACCTGCTCCAGCACCCCGGGAGCGGTCATCCTCACCGCGCGCATGGTCGCCCTCCGCCTCCTCGCCACCGACCGGTCGCGGCGGCTTACCCGCACCGTGGGAGTTGATGCGAACGAGTGGACGGGCGGGCGCACAATGCGGTCATGAGCGAGCCGAGCGAGTCGTTCACCGACGAGGAGTACGAGTTCCTGCGGCACGTACGCTTCGGCGAACTGCCGCCCGCGGTGCGCCCCGAGGATCGGGTGGCGTTGACGGAGACGGACGCCCGTCGGGACCGCCCGGAACCGGTAGGCGGCCCCGACGAGTGGAACCTGCGGAACAGTCCGGGCTGAGCCCGGAAACGGCCGACGGGCCGCGGGGTGACCCCGCGGCCCGCCAAACCGGTACGGATCAGAAGACCGGCACGCCCTCGCGGACCAGCTTCCAGTTCGGCACGAAGAAGTCGGCCGGGTTGATGGCACCCTTGGCCTGCGCCCACTCGATGAGCAGCTGGCGGATCTCCTGCTGCTCGTTGTAGACCTGGGTCTTCACGACACCGGGGAAGTTGCCGCCACCGCTGCGCCGGTAGTTGTTGACCGCGACCACGAACTGGGCGTCCGCGGCGACCGGGGTGTCGGTGCCCGGCATGACCAGACGGGTGATCCGCTGGCCGACCGGCTTCGAGATGTCGATGTCGTAGTCGACACCCGAGAGCGTGTCGTAGTTGTAGTCCGGCACGCTCGAGTCGCTGATGGTGGCCGGGTTGACGGCCGCGCCTACCGCAAGCGTCCGGAAGTACTTCGCCGAGTACTCCAGGTACGCCTTCACCTCGGCGCCGGTCATGACGACCGCCTCGAGGGTGTTGTCGTACACGTAGAGGCCCGCGACGTCGCGGATCCGCACGTCACCGGCGGGGAAGACCGCGGTACGGCTGAACGGCGCCGCGATCGACAGCACCGGCAGGTTCGCGTACGCGGTGCCGGCGAGCGCCGCGGCCACCACGTCGGTCTGGACCTTGTTGATGAAGTCCAGGATCGGGGTGTCCTTGTACCGCGACTCGGCGGCCGAGAGCTCCACGGTGGACCGCGCGACGACCTGGTTGACGTAGTCGACCGTCTTGGTGTGCTGGCCGCGCACGGCCGCGAGCACCGCCGGGTCCTCGACCACGGTGTTGGTGTTCAGCATGGTGGCGTGCTTGTCGACCACCTTCCAGCGGCCCTTCTCCCGGGTGAGGGTGAAGTCCATCCGGGTCAGCCGCTGGCCCCACCTCGACGGCTCCGAGGTCAGCACCCGCTCGCCGGTCTTGGTGTTGGTGACGAACCTCTCCGGGATCTCGTTGTGCGCGTGGCCGAAGAGGATCGCGTCGATGCCCGGCACCTGCTGGGCGATCAGCGCGACCGGGTTCTCGTTCGGCAGCTCCGGGCCGTAGCTGGAGGTGCCGCTGTCGCCGCCGTGCGCGGAGATGATGACCACGTCGGCACCGCGGTCCCGCATGATCGGCACCCACTTCGCCGCGGTCGCGATCATGTCCTCGAAGACCAGCTTGCCCTCGACGTTGCCCTTGTCCCAGATGGCCACGCCCGGGTTGGTCAGGCCGAGGATGCCGACGTTCAGCGCCGGAGCGCCGTGCCCGCCGAGGTTGACCGGCTTGATCACGTACGGCAGGTAGGCCGGCTTGCCCGTGGCCTCGTTGATCGCGTTGGCGGCCAGCGCCGGGAAGCCGAGCTGACTGATCCACTGGGCCAGCAGGGGCAGGCCGTAGTTGAACTCGTGGTTGCCCAGCGTGACGGCGTCGTAGTTCAGCACGTTCATCGCGTTGGCCATCGGGTGCGTCTCACCGGTGACGGTGATCGGCTCCTGCTTGGCGTAGTAGGTGGCCAGCGGGGTGCCCTGGATGGTGTCACCCGCGTCGAGGACCAGGGTCGCCTTGCCCTTGCGCTCGGCGCGGATCTGGTTGACCAGGGTGGCCAGCTTCGCGACGCCGACGTCGTTGTGCTGGCTGTCGTCGTACTCGCCGTCCTTGTAGTAGTCCCAGTTGTAGACGTTGCCGTGGGTGTCCGAGGTGCCGAGGACGGTCAGGTCCCAGGTCGTCGTGCCGACGCCGTTGCCGGTCGCGGCGGCGGCCCGGGCGGGAGCGCTGGCAAGCAGGGGAGCGGTCGCGGCGGCAGCCGCGACGGCCAGCACCTGGCGGCGCGAGGCGCCGGAGGAGGAAGTCATGAGGTGCCTTTCCATGGGGGTGGACGCGCCGCGTGGGGCGCCGTTGCGCACCATAACGACCAATCGCCACTGACGCCACATCCCCCGGGATGTTTCACCTCGGCAGCGCCGCCGGCTGCCTCCGTGTAACACGGCGGTCACCGCGCGGTCGTGTTCGCCCCGGTCAACGGGGCCAGGCGGCCATCCGGCGGCGAACCTCGGCGACCTGCTCCGCGTCGAGCCCGTAGCGCGTGAAGCGGCGGTCCGGCACCTGGTCCAGGTAGCGGCCCGCCGCCCGGACGTCCGCCAGATCCAGCGCCGGGTCCACCTGACGCGCCAGGTCCAGCAGTTCCGCCACGTCGTACCGGCCCAGGGCGGCGGACACGTCGATGTAGTCGCGTACCTCGCGGCGGTTGACCAGCGCAGCGGTCTTGTTGGCGATCAGATCACGCACGTCCATCACCGGACCCAGGTCCATCACCACCGGGCTGCGGTACCGGTCCAGCCGAGCCAGACTCAGCCGGATCTGCCGGCCGTCCCGGCTGACCACGAAATCCCGCATGTCCCGGTCGAAGCCGTCGAAGAGCTCCGCCAGCTCGCTGTCCGGGTCCGCGTCCGCCACCTGGTACCCGGCCCGCTCCAGCGCGGCCCGCACCCCGGCCGCCGCCGCCGCGGCCGCGCCCTCCACATCGGCGAACAGGTCGACGTCCTCGGTCGGCCGGGTGAACAGGCCGTGGGCCGCCCACGCCACCCCACCGCCCAGCACGAACCGGTGTGGGCCGGCGGCGGCCAGAGCCACCCGGGCCACCTCCCGGTAGAAGTCGTGCAGATGGCTCACGCGGTACGCAGATCCCGGTGCTGGTTCTCCCACGCCATGCGTACGCCCCGGGGCAGGTTGAGCCGGCGCCACACCCGGCGCAGTGTCCGCCCGTCGATCAGCTCGCGCAGGTCGTCGGCCCGCGTGGTTTCCCGCAGCACGTTCTCGTACATCCAGAGCAGGTCGTCCGGGTCGCCGAGGTCGAACGCGCGTTCGCTGCTCCACATCAGGCGTACCGGCAGCTCGATGATGCCGCGGGTGGGGCCGGTGAGCTCGCTGAGGGCACAGGCCACCACGGCGGGACGCCCGGGGCGGGCGAGGTACGCGCTGGTGGTGGCCGGCATGCTGTCAGGGTAACTCCTGACTCGTCCGTTGCGGCCCTCCGCATTCTTGCGGTTCCGGGTGTTCGTCCGTGGTTGCGGTCGGCCTGCGCGTCCCGCGCCTGGGGGTACGTCCGTGCGCCCGCTCGGTGATTCGCCCTCTTTCACGGAAATAGTGGTCTCCCGTCGCGTTGAGGCCACTCTTTCCGTGAAGTTGTGCGGATCTAGCATCGGGTGCGGGTGGTCTGGGGCCGGGTGTCCGATTCCGGTGGTGGTCGGCGGCTTCCTCAGCCAGGAATGGCTGGCGGTCGGGGGTGGTTGAACACGGGTGCACGGCCGAGGAAGACACCCTGCGAGGCCGGGGTGTGCGGGCCCGGAATGATGGTGGGCCGCCGGTCGTTGTACATGGTCCCGGCGCCGCGAAGAGGCGATCCCCTTGCCCCGCGGGCCAGCCGGTCGAAGACTTTCCCCCCTTGTTTGTGCGCCTGACGGTGCTTGCGTGCCCGCTGGTTCCCCCTCCGGACCGGTGCCTGGTGCGCCAACCCCCGAATGGAGCTTTGGTCATGACTTCGATGCTGCGTAAGACGATTCTGGGTGTTGCTGGTCTGGCTTTCACCGGTGGTGTGTTCGCCGGTCCGATCGCCGCGCACGCCGCCGAGCCGGTGCACACCACCCCGGCCGCCGTGCAGGCCGACAAGCCGGCCGTGGACACCGCGAAGCTGATTCCGCACGGT
>NZ_JBLROB010000057.1:0-10586 GCF_047921475.1 Micromonospora sp. SL4-19 | reverse complement strand
ACAGCCCTATACGCAGCGGGCACTTTCCGTAGCTGCTGCGTATCCGGCTGCAGAGCAAAGCGAGCCAGGGGAGGTGTCCCTCTACGACGCTGCCGCCGGAAACCACCTGGTCAACCACCCCAGCCCGCCAACACGCCCAACCGCCCGAGGCCCACTCTCGCTCACCGTGCGTGAGATGCACCCAAACCAGGGGTCCGTCACGTTCCGTGGAACATCCGACAACAGAGCCGTTCTTCCGCCTGAAATCCTCGGCAAGCACCAGCACCGAGCCTGTGGCCGATCCATGCTGTCGGCATCCACCCCGAGCCGCGCCCCTGTTCCCATGACCAGGCGATAGGGACACCGCGCCCGACCGCGGCGGGACCTACTTCGCGTCGAGCAGGGACAGAACGGCGTCGCGGGCGACGCGGACCGCCTCGCGGGACTGCTCGGTGTCGTCGAGGGCGTCGAAGCCGTGCCGCCCCTCCGGTACCTCGACCAGCTGTACGGGCACGTCGTGCCGGGTCGCCCCGGAGAGGAACTCCTCGGTGGCGCTCAGGAGTTCCGGCCGGTCCAGCCCGGCGCGGGTCAGCACGAGGGGCGGCACATCGGCCACGCCGAGGGCGTCGACGGGGCGGAACCGATCCTCGACCCGCCAGCCGGGCAGCGGTGCGAGCAGCGGGTACGTGGCCGCCAGACCGCGCAGCCAGGCCGCCAGACCGCGCAGCCAGTCGGCCAGCAGCAGTGAGCCGTCGGAGAAGAGCCACAGCACCAGCCGGTCGGGGTCCACGCGGATCGGCCCGGACCAGATCCACCGCCACGCTCACCTGCTCGGCCGCGGCCGACAGGTCGGCCGGAGTGTGCAGGGGTTGGCAACAGATCCGGGTTTTATGGGCAATCATAGTCAAACATCTACATGTATCGTGATGGTGCGAAGCTCTCAGACTGGGCACGCGAGCAGGGCGTGACCTATCAGACCGCCTGGCGGTGGGTGAAGGGCGGCAGGATGCCCGTCCCTGTCCGTCAGGCGCCGTCTGGTACGTGGATCGTGGGAGAGGCGCGGTGCGCGGCCGGTCGCGTGGTCGCCTACTGCCGCGTGTCCCCCCGCGACCAGAAGGGTGACCTGGACCGCCAGACCGTGCGGGTTGTGGGGGAGCCGAAGGTGTGAAGAAGTTCGAGCCGCGGCCCGGTTTCGTGGTCCAGGCGTTTCGTTTCGCGTTGGATCCGAACGTCACGTGCGACTCAAGGAGCTGGAGACACAGCTGGCCATCGCGGACAAGCAGCTGCAGTCCGTTCAGGCCTGCTCCAGCAATCCGAACTGCACGGTCGTCGTCGGCGGGCCCGCGGTCAACGTCAACGCCAAGTAGCAAGCGGCAACCGGTCCACCCAGGTGCGCCCCGCGCCGCCAGCGGGCCGCACCTGTCCCTTCTCAGGCACGCCTGCGTGGCGGTCTGCCAGCATGTCGGGCATGGAGATGTGGAACAACCCGTCCTGCTCGAAGTGCGCCACCGCCCGGGCCAGCCTGGACGAAGCGCGGGTGCCCTACCGGCTGCGGGCGTACCTGGCGGAGCCGCCGAGCGCGGCCGAGCTGACCGAGGTGCTGCGCCGGCTGGAGGCCCGGGCCTGGGACATCTGCCGCACCGGCGAACCGGCTGCGGCCGCCCTGGGGATGGCCGAGTGGCCGCGCGACGACGACACCGAGCCGCGCTGGATCGAGGCGATGGTGGCGCACCCGGAGCTGATCCAGCGCCCGATCCTGCTGCTGGACGACGGTGGCGCGCTGGTCGGCCGTACCCCCGAGGCGCTGGACGAAGCGGTGCGCCGCTCGGAGCGGTGAGCGCGGGCGGGGTCAGGCCCGGCCGTCGCCCGGCGTGGCGCGCCCGGCGGCGGCCGCGTGCCGCTCACGCAACCGGTCCCGGATCTCCTCCGGGGTGTACGCCCGGCGTCGCCGCTCCGCCCGGGCCACGACCACCCCGGTCGCCGCGACCCCGGCGAGGCCGGCCAGTCCGAGCACCTTCCACCACCGCATCCGTTGTCGCATCGGCTTATGGTAGTTCCTCGTGAGCATCAGCCTGGACGAGGCCGTGGAGCTGACCCGCACCGGTGACGTGTGGGTGTTCCGCGGGCGCAGCGTGCCCGACCGCGCCATCCAGCTCACCACCAACAGTCCGGTCAACCACGTCGGCATGGCGCTGGTGCTCGACGACATGCCACCGCTGATGTGGCACGCCGAGCTGGGCCGGTCGCTGCCGGACATGTGGACCGGCACCCACCAGCGCGGCGTGCAGCTGCACGACCTGCGGGACGCGGCCTGCGTCTGGGCCAACCGGTACGGCCAGCGGGCCTGGTTGCGGCAGCTCGAACCGCCGGCCGGCACGGCGATGGAGGAGGCGGTGCTGCGGACCGTGGCGCGCCTCGACGGCACCCCGTTCCCGTCCACCGCGCAGCTCGCCTGGCGCTGGCTGCGTGGCCGGGTGCCGAACGCGCGCCGTCCCGTTTCCTCCACGCCGGACGGTGCCTTGGTTCCGGTGCGCGACCGGGCGCTGGAGACCGCCTACTGCGCGGAGGTGGTCGCGGTGACCTACGAGGCGATGGGGTTGTTGCCCTCCGGCCGCCGGCCCAACTGGTACGACCCCGGACGGTTCTGGAGCGGCGACGACCTCGACCTCGCGGGCGGCGCCCAGCTCGGGGTGGAGATCGAGGTACGCATCCCGGCGCGCTGACCAGGTTTGCCGGGCCGGCCGCGCGGTAATGGAGAGCTCGTGACGGCTTCCACGGACCTCGACGCGCTGACGGACTTCTTCGACCGGTACGGCGTGGCGCTGACCACCGGCGACGTGCCCGCCATCGCCGGCTGCTACGCCCTGCCCGGGCTGGTGGTCGCCGACACGTACAGCTTCTCGTTCACCTCACCGGCCGCGGTGGCCCTCAGCTTCGTCGGCGCGGCCCCCGACTACCAGGAGCGGGAACTGGTCGCGGCCAACGCGCAGATCGAGGACGTGCAGCAGGTCTCCGTGCTGCTCACCGAGGTGGCGGTGCGCTGGGAGTTCCTGGACAGCCAGGGGCGGGCGGTGCCGGGTGACCGCTACCGCTACCTGCTGCGGGCCACTCACGACGGACCGGTCATCTGCACCGTCATCCGTACCGCCTGATCCGGGTGGGGCACGTCCGAGGCTGGGGTGGGGAGGACCAGCCGAACCGGCGCGCCCCGATCCTCCGTTCTCTGCGTTCCGCTGACCGGACGGGCGGATCACGGTGTCGTTGCTGGGCAGCGCCGGCCACCATGGCTACGCTGGCGCGTCGGCTACGACTAGGGGGACGGGATGAGCGCCGGGCAGGAACAGCCGTCCATGGCGCGGTCGGCACCGCGGGTGGTGATGTCGTGGCCGTGGATCGTGGTGATGGTCGGTGTCGGTCTGCTCGTCGGCCTGCTGCTGATCGCGCTGCTTTCGCTGCGCCGCGAGGAGCGCCAGGCGATCCCGGCTCCCGCCCCGCCGGTCCACCTGCCGACCGTCGGCGCGGCGGCGACGTCCGACCCGTCGACCGAAGCGCCGTTGGTCGCCGCCGACGTCACCACCTCGCCGACGGTGCCGTCCAGCGTCGCCCCGTCGCCGAGAGTCACCTCCGTCCAGCCCTCGACGTCGGCCGCCGCCCCGTTGATGGCGCAGGCCCCGTCGGCAGCGCCCCGGGACGGCGTGGTCACCGCCCGGTACGAGGCCATCGCGAGCGAGCGGAACTCGTTCGAGGCCCGGCTGACCGTCACCAACGACTCGGGTCGGAGCCAGGACTGGGCGGTGCAGCTGCAGTTCGCCGGCAACGTGAAGAGCCTGCAGGCCTCGTCCGCCGCCGGAGTCTCGGTCAGTACATCGGACGGGGTCTTCGAGCTGCGCGGCACCGGGCCGCTGGCGTCGGGGCAGACCATCACCGTGCAGCTGCAGTTCAAGCGAATGGGCAGCGGTGACCGGCCGGGCTCGTGCACCGTCAACGGAACGGGCTGCGCCTTCGGCTGAGCACGCGCGCCGACGGCCGGCGGGCCGGGTGCTTTCCGGCGTGGCTTCCCGATCGCTACTCTCACCCGATCGAGTCGACAGGGGAGGGTCATGTTCGGCACACGCCGCGCGCGCTCGTCACCCGGCGCCGCCATCGTCTCCTCGCCCTGGATCGTCGTCGCGATCGGCGTGATCGTCATGGTGGTGCTGCTGGTCGTCGCGCTCAACGCGGCTCGGGACCGGCGAACGTACGCCGAGACCGCGCCCCCGGACCCGGCGATGCCGCTGCCGCAGGTGTCGACCACCACGGAGTCGCGTCCGCCCACCTCGGCCGCCGGGGCGGAGGTGCCCGGCCAGCCGCCCAGGTCGACGAAGCCGCCGAGCCGGTCGACGCCGAACCGGTCGACCGGCGCCGCCGCGGGTAGCGGGCGACCGGCCCCGCCGCCGGCACCGTTGTCCGCGTCCTCGTCGCCGGTCACCGGCCGGTACAAGGTGGTGGACGCCTTCGATGGTGGCTTCATCGGCGAGGTGCTGCTGGTCAATACCGGCGGCAGCCCCAGCGGTTGGACGGTGCGGCTGAGCTTCGCGCGGGGGCGCCTCGCCGGGTCCTGGGTGGAAGGCGCGGAGCAGGGTAGCGCCAGCTTCGCCGACGGGGTCTTCACCTACCGCAGTGGAGTGGACCTGGCGCCGGGGGTGTCGGTGCCGCTGCGGTTCCACTTCGAGAACACCGGCACCACCCGCCCGGCCAGCTGCGCGGTCGGCACCACGGCCTGTTCCGGGCTCTGATCCCCGGCCCGTCCCGACACCGGGGCGAGCGGCCGCGGTGCCGGCTCCGGCTTGTCGCGTTTTGCAAGGCATCTGCTTTGTTGCGACTCGGTTTGCAAGGTATTGCAGAATGTTTCGGCAAGGGCTAGCGTGCGGGCGAATCAGCGACCAGAGAAAGGCCGTCGATGAAACCCCCGCCGATATCTGCCAAGGCCCTGCTCGCCCTGGTCTCCTCCCTAGTGCTCGCTCTCGTCGGCGCGCCGGTCGCCGCGCACCAGCTGAGCGCCGACGGCGCCGGCCGTGCCGCCACCCCGGACGTCCTCGCTGCCGCAGGCGCCGCACAGTGGGGACAGGAGCCGTCCGTCGAAGCACTGCTCAAGGCCGGCAGCAACAGCGCCCGGGCCGAACAGTTCTACTTCGTCCTGCCGGACCGCTTCGCCAACGGCGACAAGCGCAACGACACCGGCGGACTGACCGGCGACCGGCTCACCACCGGCCTCGACCCGAAGGACAAGGGCTTCTACCACGGCGGTGACCTCAAGGGGCTCATCGACAAGCTGGACTACATCCAGGGCCTGGGCACCACGGCCATCTGGATGGCCCCCGTCTTCAAGAACCGGCCGGTGCAGGGCAGCGGCGCGGACGTGTCCGCCGGCTACCACGGCTACTGGATCACCGACTTCACCCAGGTCGACCCGCACTTCGGCACCAATGAGGAGCTGAAGAAGCTGGTCGACCTCGCCCATCGGCGCGGCATCAAGGTCTACCTCGACATCATCGTCAACCACACCGCGGACGTCATCAGGTACGCCGAGAACAAGTACGGGTACGTGGACAAGAAGACCGCGCCGTACAAGGACGCGCAGGGTCGGGCCTTCGACGACCGCAACTACGCCGACGGCACCCGGACCTTCCCGCAGGTCAACGAGAAGTCGTTCCCGTACACCCCGACGTTCGCCAGCGCCGCCGACGCGAAGGTCAAGGTCCCGGCGTGGCTGAACGACCCGACCATGTATCACAACCGGGGTGATTCGACCTTCGTCGGCGAGAACAGCGAGTACGGCGACTTCTTCGGCCTCGACGACCTCTGGACCGAACGTCCCGAGGTGGTCCGGGGAATGACCGACATCTACGCCCAGTGGATCACGCGGGCCGGGGTCGACGGCTTCCGCCTCGACACGGTCAAGCACTCCAACCTCGACTTCTGGCCACAGTTCACCCGCGGCATCAACGCCGCCGCCGCGAAGGCCGGCAAGCCGAACTTCTTCATGTTCGGCGAGGTCTACAGCGCTGACCAGGAGATCGAGTCGATGTACGTGCGGCAGGGCGGCCTGCCGGCCACCCTGGACTTCTCCTTCCAGGAGGCTGCGCGCGGCTACACCGCCGCCGACGGTTCGGCCAAGGCGCTCGCCGACCTCTACGCCCGCGACGACCTCTACGCCGCCCGCGACACCGACGCGAACCGGCTGACCACCTTCCTCGGCAACCACGACATGGGCCGGATCGGCTCGTTCATCGCCGCCGCCGGTGGTGACGACGCCACCCAGCTGCGCCGCGACCAGCTCGCCCACCAGCTGATGTTCCTCACCCGCGGCCAGCCCGTCGTCTACTCCGGCGACGAGCAGGGCTTCACCGGCCCCGGCGGGGACAAGGACGCCCGGCAGGACATGTTCGCCAGCCAGACGCCGGACTACCTGGACGACGACCTGATCGGCACCACCCGTACCCACGCCAGCGACCAGTACGACACCACCCACCCGCTGTACCGGACCATCGCCGAGCTGGGCAGCCTGCGGCAGGCCCACCCGGCGCTGCGGGACGGCATCCAGGTCACCCGGTACGCGGCCGACGGCCCCGGCGTGTTCGCCTTCTCGCGGGTCCTGCCCGCCGAGCGCACCGAGTACGTCGTCGCGGTGAACAACGCCGGCACGGCGCAGACTGTCACCGTGGACACCTGGTCGGCCGGCGCCACGTTCACCGGCGTCTACGGCGGTGCCGCCACCTCGACGGCCGGCGCCGACGGCAAGCTGAGCGTGACCGTGCCGGCGATGTCGGCCGTGGTGCTCAAGGCCGACCGAGCGGTCCCGCAGGCCGGCGCGGCCCCGGGCATCACCATCACCGAGCCGGGCGGCGCCCCGGTCGCCACCAGGGCTGCCGTCACGGCGCAGGTCACCGGCGATCCGCTGGCCACCGTCACCTTCGCCGCCCGGTTGCCCGGCGGCAAGTGGACGCTGCTGGGCAGTGCGCACAAGGCTCCGTACACGGTCCACCACGACCTGACCGGTCTGCCGGGCGGCACGGAGATCCAATACAAGGCGGTGGTCCGCGACGGTAAGGGCCGCGTCGCCAGCGCCCGGGCCACGGGCGTGGTCGGCACCCCGGCGCAGAGCGCGTCGCGGGACTGGGCGGTCGTGCACTACCAGCGCCCGGCCGGCGGGTACGACGACTGGGGTCTCTACACCTGGGGCGACATCGACCCGGCGTACCAGACCGACTGGCCCAAGGGGCAGCCGTTCGCCGGGGAAGACTCCTTCGGCCGGTTCGCCTGGGTCAAGCTGAAGCCGGGCGCCAAGTCCGTCGGCTTCCTCGTGGTCGACAGGTTCGGGACCAAGGACGTCGCGAACGACCGCACCATCGACGTGACGCAGACCGGCGAGGTCTGGGTCAAACAGGGTGATCCGGCCGTCTATCCGAGTCGGCAGGCCGCCACCGGCGAGCCGGACCCGCCGGTCGACCAGGACACCGCGATCATCCACTGGCGGCGGGCGGACAACACCTACGACGGCTGGGGCCTGCACCTGTGGGACGGCGCCGCCAACCCGACCGACTGGTCCAGCCCGCTCAAGCCGGAAAAGATCGACTCTTTCGGCGCGGTGTTCCGGGTGCCCCTGGCCGCCGGGGCGAGCGGGCTGAGCTACATCGTGCACAAGGGCGACGAGAAGGATCACCCGGAGGACCAGCGGCTGGACTTCGCCGCCGCGGGCCGGGAGGCCTGGCTGCTCGCCGGGGTGAAGGGCCGGCTGCTGCCGTCCACCGCCTCGGGCGTGTCGAAGGACCTGGACATCACCAAGCAGAAGGCGCAGTGGATCGACCGATCCACCATCGCCTGGCCGACCGGGCCGACCGACGGCAAGCGGTACGCCCTGGTGGCCGCTCCGGCCGGCGGGCTGGCCATCGCCGACGGCGAGCTGTCCGGGACGTACACCTCGCTGCCGCTGCGGGCCGAGCGCAACGGGCTCACCGAGGCCCAGCGCGCCGCCTGGCCGCACCTGTGGGACCAGCACGCGTTCACCCTCGACCGGGCCGACCTGGCCAGGGTGCCGGCGGCGCTGCGCGGGCAGCTCGTGGTGACCGAGCGGGACGCCGAGGGCAAGCTGCTCGGCGCGACCGGGGTGCAGATCCCGGGTGTGCTCGACGACGTCTACCGGTCCGCCACCAAGGCGTCGCTCGGCCCGACGTTCGCCGGCAAGGTGCCCAGCCTGGCCGTGTGGGCGCCGACCGCCCGCACCGTGGCGCTGCAACTGTTCGACTCGCCCACGGCCGAGCCGACGACCGTGGCGATGAACCGCGACGACACCACCGGTGTCTGGTCGGTACGCGGCACGAAGGCGTGGACCGGGAAGTACTACCGCTACCAGGTCGAGGCCTGGCAGCCGGCGGCGCAGAAGGTGGTCACCGCGTCGGTGACCGACCCGTACTCGGTGGCCCTCGCGCCGGACTCGACGCACAGCCAGATCGTCGACCTGGACGACCCGGCGCTGGCGCCGGCCGGCTGGGCCAAGCTGCGCAAGCCGGCGGCGGCGCCGTCGTCGAAGGCGCAGATCCAGGAGGTGTCGGTACGCGACTTCTCGGTCGCCGACACCACCGTGCCGGCCGATCGGCGGGGCACCTACCTCGCCTTCACCGACCCGAACACCGCCGGGATGAAGCACCTCACCGCCCTGGGCGAGGCCGGGGTGAACTACCTGCACCTGCTGCCGGCGTTCGACTTCGCCACCATCCCCGAGAGGCGGGTCGACCAGCGGCAGCCGGCCTGCGACCTGGCCGCGCTGCCGCCGGACTCGGAGGAGCAGCAGAAGTGCGTGTCGGCCGTGGCCGACTCCGACGGCTACAACTGGGGGTACGACCCGCTGCACTACACCGTGCCGGAGGGCGGCTACGCCGTCGACCCGGCCGGGGCGAGGCGGACCACCGAGTACCGGCAGATGGTCGCCGGGATCAACCATGCCGGCCTGCGCGTGGTGATGGATGTCGTCTACAACCACACGTCGGCCGCCGGCACCGACGCCAGGTCGGTGCTCGACCAGGTGGTGCCGGGCTACTACCAGCGGCTGCTGGAGGACGGCACCGTGGCCAACTCGACCTGCTGCGCCAACACCGCTCCCGAGCACGCGATGATGGGCAAGCTGGTGGTGGACTCGGTGGTCACCTGGGCCAGGCAGTACAAGGTGGACGGCTTCCGGTTCGACCTGATGGGACACCACCCGAAGGCGAACCTCCTGGCCGTGCGCGCCGCGCTGGACAAGCTGACCGTGGCGAAGGACGGCGTGGACGGGAAGAGGATCCTGCTCTACGGCGAGGGCTGGAACTTCGGCGAGGTCGCCAACGACGCCCGGTTCGTGCAGGCCACCCAGGCCAACATGGCGGGCACCGGGATCGGCACGTTCAACGACCGGCTCCGTGACGCGGTGCGCGGCGGCGGCCCGTTCGACGACAATCCGCGGATCCAGGGTTTCGCGTCCGGCCTGTACACCGACCCGAACGGTGACGGCGTCAACGGCTCGGCGGCGGAGCAGAAGGCCCGGCTGCTGCACCAGCAGGACCTGATCAAGGTCGGTCTCGCCGGCAACCTGCGCGGCTACCGGTTCACCGACTCGTCCGGCCGGCAGGTCACCGGCGCCCAGGTCGACTACAACGGCTCACCGGCCGGCTACACCGCCGCGCCCGGCGAGGCGGTCACCTACGTCGACGCGCACGACAACGAGATCCTGTACGACGCGCTGGCGTACAAGCTGCCGCAGGGGACCTCGGCGACGGACCGCGCCCGGATGCAGGTGCTCGCCCTCAGCACGGTGGTGATGGGGCAGGGGACCGGGTTCGTGACGGCCGGCTCGGAGCGGCTGCGCTCCAAGTCGCTGGACCGCAACTCCTACAACTCCGGTGACTGGTTCAACCAGATCCGGTGGGACTGCGCGCAGGGCAACGGGTTCGGCGCCGGCCTGCCGCCGGCGGCGGACAACCAGAGCAAGTGGTCGTACGCCAGGCCGCTGCTGGCCGATCCGAGGCTGGTGCCGGACTGCCCGGCGATCAACCTGGCCGACGCCCGGTACGCCGAGCTGTTGCAGATCCGGAACTCCTCGCCGGTGTTCGGGCTGGCCACCGCCGACCAGGTACAGCAGCGGGTTGCCTTCCCGCTCTCCGGCGCCGCCGAGACCCCGGGCGTGGTCACCATGACCCTCGACGGTCGGGGCCTGGACCGGACCTGGAAGTCGGTGACGGTCGTCTTCAACGCCACCCCGGCGGTGGCGACGCAGCAGGTCACCGGCCTGCGCGGCGCGGACGTGGCCCTGCACCCGGTGCTGCGTACGTCGGCCGACCCGGTGCTGCGTAGCGCGTCGTTCGACCCGGGCACCGGCACGTTCACCGTGCCGGCGCGCAGCGTCGCGGTC
Source organism: Micromonospora sp. SL4-19 (assembly GCF_047921475.1). Taxonomy (NCBI): domain Bacteria; kingdom Bacillati; phylum Actinomycetota; class Actinomycetes; order Micromonosporales; family Micromonosporaceae; genus Micromonospora; species Micromonospora sp. SL4-19. Next base: position 184 of record NZ_JBLROB010000057.1, on the reverse strand, counting down.
TTCGTGCAGCGGTAGCACCACGACGACGGGACGGCCCCCATCCGCTCGCGGCGGATGGGGGCCGTCCCGCATTCGGTTGGCGCCCTCCGGCCCCGTCGGGTGGGATCCGTGCGGATCGTTCCGAGCGGGGCCGGAGGAATCCTGGCTGGTACGTCACCGTCTGAGCCACCAGCCATGCCCGCCG
>NZ_JBLROB010000056.1:0-12069 GCF_047921475.1 Micromonospora sp. SL4-19 | reverse complement strand
GCAAAGGGGGAAAAGTCTTCAACCGACTGACCCGCGGGGCGAGATCGCCTCTTCGCGGCGCCGGGACCATGTACAACGACCGACAGCCCGACATCATTCCGGGCCCACACCCCGCCACCGGGCCGGGTGTCCTCCTCGGCCGTGCACCCGTGTTCAACCACCCCCGGCCGCCCACCATTCCAGGCTGAGGATGCCGCCCGCCACACCCGCAAACCGGACACCCGCCCCAGGCGACCCACACCCGATGCGAGATCCGCACAACTTCCTAGAAACAGTGGCCTCAACGCGACGGGAGGCCACTATTTCCGTGAATGAGGGCGAAACATCCAGCCCGGCGTACGGACGGCCCCGGAGCAAAGGGAACGTGGGTCAGGGGAGGCCGTTGGCCTCGCGGATCACGGTGACGAGGTCGTCGATGATGCCGGTGAGGGCGAAGTCCTTCGGGGTGAAGACCCGGACCACGCCGGCGGCCCGCAGCGATTCCGCGTCACCCGGGGGGATGATGCCGCCGACCACCACGGGCAGGTCGCCCCGGCCGGCGGCGCGCAGCCCGTCCAGCACGGCCGGCACGGCGGCCAGGTGCGAACCGGACAGCACCGAGAGGCCGACCAGGTCCACGTCCTCCTCGACGGCGGCGGCCACGATCTGCCCGGCGGTCAGCCGGATGCCCTGGTAGACCACCTCGAAGCCGGCGTCGCGGGCGCGTACCGCGATCTGCTCCGCGCCGTTGGAGTGCCCGTCCAGGCCGGGCTTGCCGACCAGCAGCCGCAGCCGGCCGCTGCCCAGCTCGCGTGCGGTGACGGCGACCCGCGCGCGGACCGCCGCGAGGCGCACGTCCCCACCGGCCCCGGCACCGCCCGCGAGGCCCGTCGGGGCCCGGTACTCGCCGAAGACCTGGCGCAGCGCGCCGGCCCACTCGCCGGTGGTGGCCCCGGCCCGCACGCATTCGAGCGTGGCGGGCATCAGGTTGGTCGTGGTCGCGGCGTCCGCGCGCAGCCGGGCCAGTGCCGCGTCGACCGTCGCGGCGTCCCGGCCGGTCCGCCACTCGCGTACGGCGTCGGCGGCGGCCGCCTCGACGGTCGGGTCGACCTGTTCGACCGCCTGCGCGCCGGCCGCGGTCAACGGTGACGGCTCGGTCCCGGTGAACTGGTTGACGCCCACCACCACGTCGGCGCCGGCCTCCATCCGCCGACGGCGGTCGGCGAGCGAGGCGACCAGGGCGCTCTTGAGGTAGCCGGTCTCCACGGCGGCCACCACGCCACCCATCTCCAGCACCTTCTCCAGCTCGACCCGGGCGCCGGAGACGATGTCCTCGACCAGCGCGGCCATCACGTGCGAACCCTCGAACAGGTCCGGGTGCTCCAGCAGGTCCGACTCGTACGCCAGCACCTGCTGCATCCGCAGCGACCACTGCTGGTCCCAGGGGCGGGGCAGCCCGAGCGCCTCGTTCCAGGCGGGCAGCTGCACCGCGCGAGCGCGGGCGTCGCGGGAGAGGGTGACGCCGAGCATCTCCAGCACGATGCGCTGGACGTTGTTCTCCGGCTGGGCCTCGGTGAGGCCGAGCGAGTTGACCTGGACCCCGTACCGGAAACGCCGTTGCTTCGGGTCCGGCACGCCGTACCGGTCGTGGGTGATCTCGTCCCAGAGCGCGCCGAACGCGCGCATCTTGGCGATCTCCTCGACGAAGCGCACCCCGGCGTTGACGAAGAAGGAGATCCGCTGCACGACGTCGCCCATCCGCGCGGCGGGCACCTGGCCGGAGTCGCGTACCGCGTCGAGCACGGCGACCGCGGTGGCCAGGGCCATGCCGACCTCCTGCACCGGCGTGGCGCCCGCCTCCTGCAGGTGGTACGAGCAGATGTTGACCGGATTCCACCTCGGCATCTCGCGCAGCGTGTAGGCGATGACGTCCGCGGTCAGCCGCAGCGACGCGGCCGGCGGGAAGATGTACGTCCCCCGGGACAGGTACTCCTTGATGATGTCGTTCTGCGTGGTGCCGGCGCAGTGAGCCAGCTCTGCGCCCTGCTCGACGGCGACCGTGCCGTAGAGGCCGAGCAACCACATGGCCGGCGCGTTGATGGTCATCGAGGTGTTCATCTCGGCCAGCGGGATGCCGTCGAAGAGTGCCCGCATGTCGCCGAGATGCGCCACCGGCACGCCCACCCGCCCCACCTCGCCGGCGGCCAGCTCGTGGTCCGGGTCGTACCCGGTCTGGGTGGGCAGGTCGAAGGCGACCGAGAGACCGGTCTGCCCCTTCGCCAGGTTGCGGCGGAAGAGCGCGTTGGTGGCCGCGGCGGAGGAGTGCCCGGCGTAGGTGCGCATCACCCAGGGCCGGTCGCGCTCCGGCAACCGCCCCGAGGGAGCCTTCTCGTCCATGACGGGAGTTTAAGTTACCGTTCAGTAGATCGGGCTGTGGAAAACCACACACGTCCATGGAGGGGATCCCCGGGTACGAGCGACGCGAGATGGCGGACACCACCACACCCCGCGCCGCCGCCGGGTACGGCGGAGACGCACACTGGACGGCATGGATGACGAGCTGGCGATCTCCGTACGGGGGCTGCGCAAGGCGTACGGCGACAACGTCGCGGTGGCGGGCGTGGACCTCGACGTCCACCGGGGCGAGGTGTTCGCCCTGCTCGGCCCGAATGGCGCGGGCAAGACCACCACGGTGGAGATCCTGGAGGGCTACCGGCACCGCGACGCCGGCGAGGTACGGGTGCTCGGCAGCGACCCGCTCCACGCGGGCCCGGACTGGCGCGCCCGGGTCGGCGTCGTGCTGCAGGGCACCGGCGAGTTCGACGAGCTGACCGTGGCCGAGGTGGTCCGGCACTTCGCCGGCTTCTATCCCGGCACCGACGACCCGGACAAGGTGATCGAACGGGTCGGGCTGGGCGCCAAGGCAAAGGCCCGAACGCACACCCTCTCCGGCGGGCAGAAGCGCCGCCTCGACGTGGCGCTGGGCATCATCGGCCGTCCCGAGCTGCTCTTCCTCGACGAACCGACCACCGGGTTCGACCCGGAGGCACGGCGCGAGTTCTGGGAGCTGATCCGGGACCTGGCCGCGGCCGGCACCACCATCGTGCTGACCACGCACTACCTGGACGAGGCCGAGGCGCTCGCCGACCGGGTCGGCGTGATCGCCGCCGGGCGGGTGGTGGAGGTGGCCCCGCCGAACCGGCTGGGCAACCGGCAGGAGGCCCTGGCGACGGTCACCTGGCGTACCCCGGACGGGACGCTGGAGAGTGTGGAGAGCGCGACGCCGACGGCGCTGGTCGCGGAACTGGCCGCGCGCTTCGGTGGCGAGGTCCCGGGCCTCACGGTGACCCGGCCGACCCTGGAAGACGTCTACCTCAAGATGATCGGACACTGATGACGACCACCACGAAGCCGGCGGCCCCGGTCGCCGCCCCCGCTGCCCGGCGGCTCGGGCCGGGCGCGCTCGCGCTGCGCCAGGGTCGGATGGAGATCACTCAGTTCCTGCGCAGCCGGGAGTCCGTCGTCTTCACGATGGGTTTCCCGATCATCATGATCCTGATCTTCGCCTCGATCTTCGACGGCGAGATCGGTGGCGGGGTGAAGTTCACGCAGTACTTCGTCACCGGCATGATCGCGACCGGCCTGATGACGGTGAGCTTCCAGAACCTCGGCATCTGGATCCCGATCGAGCGGGACCGGGGCGTGCTGAAGCGCTACCGGGGCACCCCGATGCCGAAATGGGTGTACTTCGCCGGCAAGGTGATCATGGTGGTGGCGATCGGCGTCGCCGAGACCGCACTGCTGCTGGTCGTCGCCGTGCTGCTGTTCGACCTGAAGCTGCCCGGCACCGCCGCGAAGTGGCTCACCTTCGGCTGGGTCGCCGCGCTCGGCGTCACCGCCTGCACCCTCTGCGGCATCGCCATCTCCTCGCTGGCGCGGACCGCCCGCAGCGGCTCGGCCGTGGTCACCCCGGTGGCGCTGGTCCTCCAGTTCATCTCCGGGGTGTTCTTCCTCTTCACCAGCCTGCCGAACTGGATGCAGCAGGTCGCCGCGCTCTTCCCGCTGAAGTGGATGTGCCAGGGGCTGCGGTCGGTCTTCCTGCCGGACAGCTTCGGCGGGCAGGAGCCGGGCGGCTCGTTCGAGCTGGGCCGGGTCGCCCTGATGCTCGGGCTCTGGTGCGTGATCGGCCTGGCCCTCTGCCTGACCACGTTCCGCTGGACCACCAAGCGCGACGGCTGAGCGGCGCGGCAGGGCCCCGGCGGCGCGCAACAGGGGCCCCCGCCTGGCACCGAGGGTGCGACACTCGCCGGCATGGCTCACGGACTGAACCGGCGCCGGCTGCTGGTGGCCGGCGCCGTCGCGGCGGGTGCTGCCGCGGTCGGCGGCCTCACGGCCCGGAAACTGTCCCGCCCCCGGTCCCGGCCGATGCCCGCGGTACCCGACGCCCCGGCCGGAGACGAGCGCCTGGTCCCCATCACCTCCGGAGCCCGCGGCCGGGAGGTGGACTTCTGGACCGCCGTTCCCGCCGGGTACGGCGACGGGAAGGGGCTGCCCGTCTGCCTGGTGCTGCACGGTGCCTCGGCCACGCCCCGCGACTACGGCCGGTTCGGGCTGGCCCGCTTCCTCACCGACGCGGTACACCGCGGGACCCCGCCCTTCGTGCTCGCCGGGGCGACCGGCGGCCGGCTCGCCTGGCGCCGCTCCGGCGACGACGACCCGCAGCGGATGGTGCGCGAGGAGCTGCCCGCCTGGTGCGCCCAGCGCGGCTTCGACACCTCCCGGCTGGCCGCCTGGGGCTGGTCGATGGGAGGCTTCGGCGCGCTGCTGCTCGCCGAGACGTACCCGGGCTGGTTGCGCGCGGTGGCCGCCTTCTCCCCCGCGGTACGCCGCGGCGACGCGGTCTTCGCCGACGTCGGCCGGCTGCGCGGCACCCCGGTCGGCCTCTGGTGCGGCCGGCAGGACAACTTCCTCGAGGACGTCCGCGCGCTGGCCCGGGCGCTGCCGGAGCCCCCCGTACGCGCCGAGTGGACCGACGGCCGGCACGACTTCGGCTACTGGGGCACCGTCATCCCCGACGCGTTCGCCCTGTTGGGCACGGCTCTCACCCCGCCCCCGGCAGCGTGACGTCCCCGGCCGCCTCGGCCGGGGACACCACCGGGCGCTCAGTACGCGTAGAAGCCCTTGCCGGTCTTGCGGCCCAGGTCGCCGGCGGTCGCCATGCGCTGGAGCAGCTCCGGCGGGAAGAACTTCTCGTCGGCGGTGTCGGTGTAGATGTTCTTCGTCGCGTTGAGCAGCACATCCACGCCGGTCAGGTCGACCGTCGCCAGCGGGCCCATCGCGTGGCCGAAGCCGAGCTTGCACGCGGTGTCCAGGTCCTCGGCCGAGATCACGCCGGACTCGACCAGCTTGACCGCCTCCATCGCGAGGGCGCAGATCAGCCGGGTGGTGACGAAGCCCGCGATGTCCCGGTTGACCACCACCACGGTCTTGCCGATTCCCTCGGCGAACGCCTTCGCCGTGGCCAGCGTCTCGTCACTGGTCTTGTAGCCCCGGACCAGCTCGCAGAGCTTCATCATCGGCACCGGGGAGAAGAAGTGGGTGCCGACGACCGACTCGGGGCGCTCGGTGGCGGTGGCGATCTGGGTGACCGGGATGGCCGAGGTGTTGGTGGCCAGGATCGCGTCGGACTTGCAGATCTTGTCCAGTGCGCGGAACACCTCGTGCTTGATCTCGATCTTCTCGAAGACCGCCTCGACCACGATGTCCGCGTCGGCCGCCGCCTCCAGCTCGGTGGTCGGGGTGATCCGGGCCAGGGTCGCCTCGACCTCGGACGCCTCGATCTTCCCCTTCTCGGCGAACTTCTCCAGCGACTTCCGGATGCCGTCGACGCCCCGCCGGGTGGCCGCGTCGTCCAGGTCCCGCAGCGTCACCTCCCAGCCCGCCTGCGCCGCCACCTGGGCGATGCCCGAGCCCATCAGCCCGGCACCGACGACCGCGAGTCGACCCGACATCTGCTTCTCCCTCGCCTGGTTGAGTGTCTGCCAGCACCCTAGTCGGCGAGCCTGAACGAGCGCTAAGGCCCTCAGATGGCGAGGTCGGGCTCCTCGGGCGCGGTGCCCCGTTCCACCGCCACGCCGAGCGCCCTCAGGTCAGCGACGAAGTCCGGGTAACCGCGGGCGACGTGGTGCACGTGGGAGACCTCGGTGACCCCGTCGGCGCACAGCCCGGCGATGATCAGACCGGCACCGGCCCGGATGTCGGTGGCGCGTACCGGGGCGCCGGAGAGGCGGTCGCGACCGCAGACCAGCGCGTGGTGGCCGTCCGTCTTGATGTCCGCGCCGAGCCGCATCATCTCGTTGGCGAACATGAACCGGCCGTCGAAGATGTTCTCGGTGATCAGGGACGCGCCGTCACTCACCGCGGCCAGCCCGATCGCCATCGGCAGCAGGTCGGTGGCGAAGCCCGGGTAGGGCAGGGTCACCACGTCGACGGCGGCGGGGCGGTCGTCCATGCGTACCCGGAAGGCGCCGCCCCGCGTCTCCACCAGGCCGCCGGCCGAGATCAGCTTGTCCAGCGCGACTTCCAGATACGCCGGGTCGATGCCGGTCACGGTGACGTCCCCGCGGGTCATCGCGGCGGCGAACGCCCAGGTGCCGGCGACGATCCGGTCCCCCACCGTGGCGTGCCGGACCGGATGCAGCTCGGGCACCCCGACGATGTGCAGGGTGGAGGTGCCCTCCCCCTCGATCCGGGCCCCCATTCGGATCAGCATCGAGCAGATGTCGACGATCTCCGGCTCCCGGGCCGCGTTGTCGATCGTCGTGGTGCCTCGCGCCAACACCGCCGCCATCACCAGGTTCTCCGTCGCGCCGACGCTCGGGAAGTCCAGCACGATGTCCGCGCCGTGCAGCCCGTCCGGGGCCTCGGCGATCACGAAGCCGTGCTCGCCGGAGATGTCCGCGCCCATCCGGGTCAGCCCGGCGATGTGCATGTCCAGGCCACGCGAGCCGATGGCGTCCCCGCCCGGGTGGGCCACCCGCACGTACCCCCGGCGGGCCAGCAGCGGGCCGAGCACGCAGATCGACGCGCGCAACCGGCGGACCAGGTCGTAGTCGGCCTCCGCGCCGGGCCGCTCCGGTACGTCGATGACGACCGACCGGGAGCGTTCCACCCCGCCCCGGGCCACCATCGGGTCGACCGGATCGTCGGCGGCGAACCGTACGCCGCAGCCGAGCCGGCGCAACACCTCCCCCATGATGGCGATGTCGGTGATCCGCGGGACGTTCGTGATCACGCTGCGCCCCGGGGCGAGCAGCGCGGCAGCCATCAGTTTGAGCGCCGAGTTCTTCGCCCCGACCACGTGGACCGTGCCCGCCAGCCGGGCCTCACCGTGCACCCGGATGACGTCGACGTCGCTGACCGCCGGATCCCCGGCGTCGCCCGGCCCGACGCCGGGCGACCAGCCGGTCTGGCCCGGCCGCGCCGGGATGTTCAGGTCCGGTATCCGTAGGCTGTGCGTCATGGCCGTCCACCTCACGCGCATCTACACCAAGGCCGGCGACGCCGGCATGACCAGGCTGAGCAACAACGAGCAGGTACCGAAGACGGATCCGCGGATCGCCGCGTACGCCGACGTCGACGAGTGCAACGCGGCGATCGGCGTCGCGCTCGCCCTGGGGCAGCTCGACGACGAGCTGCGGGCAGTGCTGGAGTCGATCCAGAACGACATGTTCGACGTCGGCGCCGACCTGGCGACCCCGGTGGAGCCGAACCCGGCGTACCCGCCGCTGCGGGTCACCGAGGAGTACGTGGAGCGCCTCGAGGGCTGGTGCGACGAGTACAACGCGCGCCTGACCAAGCTCGACTCCTTCATCCTCCCCGGCGGCACCGCAGGCGCGGCGCTGCTGCACGTGGCTCGGACGGTCGCCCGACGCGCCGAGCGTGCGGCATGGGCCCTGGTCGCGCACGACCCGGACCGGACCAGCCCCCTTCCGGCAAAGTATCTCAACAGGCTCTCGGATCTGCTCTTTATCCTGTCAAGAACGGCAAATCCGAACGGAGATGTGCTATGGGTGCCCGGCGGTAAGCGCTGACCGCCGGCGCACTGCACCACGTCGAGGTCTGGGTGCCCGATCTCGCCGCCGCCCGCCACAGCTGGGGCTGGCTGCTCGGCGAGCTGGGCTGGACGCCGTACCAGGACTGGCCGGCGGGACGGTCCTGGCGACTCGGCCCGACGTACCTGGTCCTGGAGGAGTCCCCGGCGTTGAGCGGGCGGGTGCACGACCGGCTCGCGCCGGGCCTCAACCACCTGGCCTTCCACGCCGGCCCGCCGCCCGCCGTGGACCGGCTGGTCTCGGCCGCGCCGGCACACGGCTGGGAGCTGCTCTTCCCGGACCGCCACCCGCACGCCGGCGGCCCGGACACGTACGCCGCCTACCTGTCCGACGGGCAGGGGTATGAGGTGGAACTGGTCGCGGAGCTCGACTGACCAGCCGTTCCGGGCCGTCCGCACCCCTGCGAAACCTCAGGACCGGTCCAGGGCGCCACGGCGGGCCGGGGCGCTCTGGCCGGCGCCGGGCCGGCGGGAGCCACCCCGCCAGCCGGTCGGCCGGCGGCGGCCCGGGGCCGGCCCGGGGCAGGCCCGCGCCGGGCGTGGGCGGCGCGGCCGGCGTACCCGGAACCGGTGGCGGCCGACCGCGAGGGCGACCGCCGCGACGACCAGCACCCCCGCGGCGGCCGGCAACGCGGTCGGCGTCGCGCCGACGGCCCAGCCCAGCAGCACCGTCCCCGGCACCCAGACCAGCACCGCCAGCCCGTCGAAGAGCACGAACCGGCGGTACGGCAGCCCGGCCGCCCCGGCCACCCGGGGCACCAGGGTGCGGACGAACGCGGTCCACCGGCCGAGCAGCACCGCCGGTCCGCCCCGCGCGGCGATCAGGCTCTCGGCCCGCTGCCAACGGCGCTCCCCCACCCACCGGCCCAGCCGGCCACGCCGCAGCCGGGGGCCGAGCAGCCGGCCCTCCAGGTAGCCGAGCTGGTCCCCGGCGAACGCGGCGAGCGTGGTGACGGCGAGCGCGACGCCCAGGTCGAGCCGTCCGGCCCGGGCCAGCAGGCCGACCGTCAGCATGGTGGTGGCGGCCGGCAGCACCACGCCGGCCAGCAGGCCCACCTCGGCGGCGAGCACGGCCGCGGCGGCCAGCAGGACGTAACCCGGCGGCAGGCTGCCGAGCCGGTCCAGCAGGGAATCCAGGAGAGTCACGTCAATCAGCGTGCCGCGCCGGGGCGGCGTCGCCGTCCTCCCGCCGGCCGGCCCGGCTCCTCCGGGTGGCCGGCCGTCTCCCTAGGGCTCCCCCGCACCCGGCACGGGGTTGAAGTCGTCGTCGACCAGGCCGAGCCGGTGCGCCAGCACCGCCGCCTGCACCCGATTACGCAGGTCCAGCTTCTCCATCGCGGCCGACACATGCGTCTTCACGGTGGTCACCCCCAGGTGCAGCCGCGAGCCGATCTCCGCGTTCGACAGCCCGGCCCCGACCAACGCCAGCACCTCCCGCTCCCGGGCGCTGAGCAGTCGGCGGGCTGCGGCGCGCCCGTCCGGGTGGGACCGCCGTTCCCGGTCGTGGGCAGCGAGCGCCCGGCGCAGGACGCGGGCCAGCACCGGGGGCGCCAGCAGTGCCTCCCCCCGCGCCGCCCGGCGTACCGCGTCGATCAGCTCCTCCGGGGCGCCGTCCTTCACCAGGTAGCCGATCGCGCCGGCGCCGAGCGCGCCGTACACGTTGACGTCGTCGGCAAAGGTGGTCAGCACCAGCACCCGGGCGGACGGCTGCCGGTCCAGGATCCGCCGGGTCGCCTCGATGCCGTCCATCCTGGGCATCCGCAGGTCCATCAGGATCACGTCCGGCCGCAGCCGCTCGGCGAGGCGTACCGCGTCGTGGCCGTCCCCCGCCTCGCCCACCACCTCGAAACCACCTGCCGTACGCAGCAGCAGGCCGACCCCGGCGCGGACGAGCGTCTGGTCGTCGACCACGAGCACCCTGATCATGTGTTCTCCCTGATCGGCAGCCGGGCCCGCACCCGCCAGCCACCGCTGTCCGTGGCCGTCGCGGTGAGCGTTCCACCGAGCAGGCCGACCCGCTCCCGCATTCCGCTCAGCCCGTACCCGGACGCGGGCAGCGCGGGGCGCGGCCGGACCGGTCCGCTGTCCAGCACTTCCAGCAGCAGCTCACCGTCGATCCCCCGGACGTCCACCGAGGCGATCGTCCCGGGGCCGGCGTGCTTGAGGGTGTTGGTCAGCGCCTCCTGCACCACCCGCGCGGCCGTCGTCCCCACCACCAGCGGCACCCGGGCCAGCGCGGACGACCCGGTCACCTGGACCGCCACGCCCGCCTCACGGATTCGCCGGGCGACGTCCCGGATCACCTGCTCCGGCTCCACCTGCGGGTCGGCTGGCTCGACCGCCTCCGGGTCCCGGAGCACCTCCAGCAGTTCCCGCAGCTCGTCCAGCACCTGTCCGGCCGTGTCGCGCAGCTCGCCGAGGGCGGACACCGCCTCGTCGGTGCGGCCGGTGTGCTGCACGGCGTACCGGGCCGCTCCGGCGCGCAGGGCGATCGCCGCGATGTGGTGGGCCACGATGTCGTGCAGGTCCCGGGCGATACCCGCCCGCTCGGCGAGGCGTGCGGCCCGGGTCTCCGCCGCGCGGCGCTCCTCCAGCACCCGGGCGCGTTCCTCGGCCGCCGTCGCGGCCTGCCGCATTCCGCGCAGGTACCGACCGAACGCCACCGGTGCGGCGACGACCGCGGCCAGGATGACCAGGCGGATCACCCCGGTGCCGCCGGAGAGGACTGCCGCGGCGCCGTGGTGCAGGGCGTCGACCAGCGTCACCCCGAGGTAGAGGGCGTACGCCGCCGCCGTCGCGGACCGGCCGCACGAGTACGCGACGTAGCCCAGCGCGACCGCCCCGGCGAGCTGCGGGACGCCCCCACCGGCCAGCGTCACCGCGCCGCCGACGGCCATCAGCGCCGACTCGGCGAGCAGCACCGGCCAGGGCCACCTCCGTACGGCCACCAGGGCGAGCCCGGCGAGGACGGCGAAGACCGACGCCCACTCCTGGCGGGCCACCCCGGGCCGGGCCGCCCAGGTGCTCGCCAGGCCGAGTCCGGCCGCGGCCAGCCCGAGCAGCAACTCCCGCCACCAGCCGCGCCACCCACCCGTCACCTGGCCAACCATACGAGGAGCCGCGCCGCCGGCGGCCCTCCCATCGGCCGCCGGACCTCCTCCAGGTGGCCGGTACGCCGACCGCCGGCACGAGGTCCGCCCAGCTGTCCCGCGCCTAGCGTCAGCCGGCGTGATCAGCGATGCGCCGACCTTCCTCACCCAGTTCGTCCGGCACCCGCTCACGACCGGCGCGGTGCTGCCCAGCGGGTCGACGCTGGCCCAGGACATCACGGCGGCGGTGCCGCGGGCGGGACATCCGCTGGTGGTCGAGCTCGGCCCCGGGACCGGCGTGTTCACCCGGGCGATCCAGCGGCGGCTGGCCGGCCGAGGCCACCACCTGGCGGTCGAGCTCAACCCGGCCTTCGCCACCGGCCTGGCCCGCCGGCACCCGACCGTCGAGGTGGTACGGGCCGACGCCGCCGCACTCGGGGAGTTGCTGGCGGAACGCCGGCTGGCACCCGCCGACGTGGTGGTCAGCGGGTTGCCCTGGGCCGTCTTTCCCGCCGGACGACAGCGGGCGATCCTCGACGCGGTGGTCGGGGCGCTCGCCGCGGGCGGGGTCTTCACCACCTTCGCCTACCGGCACGCGCTGCCGACCCGCCCGGCCCGACGCTTCCACCGGCTGCTGACCGGGGTGTTCGACGAGGTGACCCTGGGCCGAACCGTCTGGGCCAACCTGCCGCCGGCCCTGGTCTACCACTGCCGCCGCCCGCTCCACCGCTGGTCCTGACTCCGCCCGTCGGCGGCTCCGCAGACGCCGCTGGCCGGCACCCCACGTCTCGGGGTGCCGGCCAGCGGCGGTGCTCATGCTGCTCACCTGTGTTGTCAGCTGTTCCAGTAGTGGGCGACCAGGTCAGCGGCCTGCTGCTCCCACTGGGC
>NZ_JBLROB010000055.1:0-12082 GCF_047921475.1 Micromonospora sp. SL4-19 | reverse complement strand
TGTGCTGACCGCTCCGCCTCCGCAGCCCCGCGGCCGGCGGCAGACAAGTGCCACTCAATCTTGGCTTCTGCCAGGGGGCTTCAAGCCTCGCATCCCACCGCTGCAGGTAGTGCTCCATACCCTCGACGGTGCGGGGTATGCCGAGCCAGTCGCGGGCGGCGACGCGGGTCTCGCGGACGGCGATCGTCTCGGCGTCGGTGCCGTAGTCGACGGGGTAGCCATCCACGATGTCGGGCAACCAGCCGGAAAATTGCCGTAAAGCTGGCCGTCGCAGCACGATTCCGCTGTTCAAAGCACGCGGCAAAGCAGCGTGACAGGCTCGCGCAGGACCGGGTCCAGGCCTGAGGCAGACGCCGGTCGATGCTTACCATCTTTGATTATGATCTCGACCGTGTGGCGGCTGCTCACCCGCCAGATCGATACCAACCTGGCGCAGGACGACGCCGTGCTGCGCGAGGCGTGCACCCAGGCGCGGTACGGCACCGACATCGGGCCGGCCAGGAAGGCTGTGGCCGCCACCCGGAGTGACTACGACCGTCGGGCGCGCTACGTCCGCGTGCTGGCCGAATCGACCGCTGGCGGGCTGGGATCCCGAGTCGACCGTACGACCGGCCGGGTCGACACCGAGGCCGCCTGGACCGACCGCTGGGCGGCGCGCTCGCCCACTGATCCGGATGCTCAGCTCGTACGTGCTCGGTCCCTGATGGCACGAGCCTGGGAGGTGCGCGGCGGGGACTGGGCCGCCACCGTCCGTCCAGGGCAGTGGGCTGAGTTCAGCCGTCTGCTGCAACTGGCCGGACAGGTGAACGACCTGGCATTGCGGCTCGCCCCCGAGGACCCGACGCCGTGGGCGAACCGGCTGCGGCTCATGATCGACCAGAGCGCGCCACGGGAGGAGGTCGAGGAGACGTGGCGTGAGCTGACCCTGCGGGACCCCTGGCATCGGGAGGCGCACTCACTCAAGCTGACCTACCACTGCAGGAAGTGGAGCGGCTCGCACGAGGCGATGTTCGGCTTCGCCCGGTCGGTCGCCGCCGCAGCGCCTGCGGGCTCGCCGCTGCACGTGCTGCCGGTGCGGGCCGCCGCCGAGTGGGCGCTGTGGGAGCAGGAACGCGAGGCCCCGGGCAGCACCGCCGACGAGATCGGCCAGCGGTGGCAACAAGATCCGGTCATGCAGTCCGATCTCGACAACGCGCTGTCTCGGTGGTTCCACCAGCCGGCCACCCGGCACGCCGACTGGCTCAACGACGTGAACTTCTTGGCGTACGGGTTGGCGCGCGCTGGCCGCGGCGCCGACGCCGCGCCGGTCTTCGCGTCGATCGGCCGGTACATGACCAGCGTTCCGTGGTCCTGGTGGGGCGGCGTGCGCGGCGATGCAGCCTTCATCCGAGCCCGCCGCCGCGCCCGCCGCGCTGCCTGACCACCCACTGAGCCGGGTCTCAGGATCGCCGTGCATCAGCGGCGGCAGGAGAGTGCCCGGTGCCGGCCGCTCGACGCGGCGAAGCGAAGCACCCGGATGCCGGGCGACATCGCGCGAGGGATCGAGTACTCAGCGGGCGGGCACCGGCTCGGACGACGGCCGCCACTCTCGCCTGATCAGCCCGTAGACCCACGAGTCAGAGACCTCGCCGTTCACGACGCAGTCTTCCCGCAGCGTCCCCTCACGCACGAACCCGAGCTTCTCCAGCACACGGGCAGATGCCACATTGCGTGTATCAGTCTCAGCCTGGACGCGATTCAGGTCCAGCGTGTCGAATGCCCACCGCAGCAAAGCGCGCGCGGCCTCCGTCGCGTAGCCGTGGCCCCATGCTGCATCATCGAAGCAATAGCCCAGCGATGCGCTGCGGTAGTCCGGATTCCACCGGTTCAGGCTGCACCAGCCGATGAACGCCCCGTCGGAGTCACGATCGACGGCCAGCCGCGCCCCGGTGCCTTCCTCTGCCATCTGCCGGCAAGCCGTGATGAACCGCTCAGAGCGCACGCGTTCGCTCCACGGCGGCGCGTCCCAGTAGCGCAACACGTAGGCGTTGCTGTGCAGCGCGAAGAGGTCGTCCGCATCCGTGTCGTCGAAGGGACGCAGTGTAAGGCGAGTGGTGTGCAGCGTGGGGGTGGGCAGCGACATGGGACGTCATGTTCCCTCCTGTGATTGGTGGCCGATCAACCAGACATCCGGTGCCGGCCACTCGCAATGGATTTTCTCGGCGGGCGGGCGGGCGGGCGGGCGGGCGGGCGGAACGACGTGCTCGCTCATCGGCTACTTGTTCACTTGCCCTATGGCCGGTGTCTGGCGAGGCTCGGTCTAGGCGCCCGGGCTGTCGCTCTCTCATCGGCTGCCCACGCTGGTCGTGTGGCTCTGTTCTGGCCTGCGCAGTCCCGGGCGTCGCCCTAGGGCGGGGAGAGGCTCAAGAGGGGTTTGCTCGGCTCGAAGTAGCGTTGCCCTCCCGGCTCGACAACCTGGACAGGATCGAGCATCGGAGGACTCTGATGAACCCAGCAGATCGTGTGGTCATCGGCATGGACCCGCACAAACGCTCGGTGACGATCGAGGTCATGGCCAGCGACGAGACGGTCCTTGACGGCGGGCGCTTCGCCACGGACGCGGATGGCTACCGGGCCATGCGGCAGTGCGCCAAGCAGTGGCCCACCCGGGTATGGGCGATCGAAGGGTGCAGCGGGATCGGCCGGCACGTGGCGGTGCGGTTGCTCCGCGACGGCGAACACGTGGTGGACGTCCCACCGAAACTGTCGGCCAGGGCGAGGGTCTTTGCCACCGGTCAGGGCCGCAAAACCGACGCCACCGACGCGCACTCAGTCGCGTTGGTCGGCACCCGTATGGCCGGCCTGCGTCCGGTCCTCAATGACGAGCAGCTCGCGGTGCTGCGGATCCTGGCCGACCGTCGCCGGTCACTGGGCGAGGACCACACCCGCATGGTGTCCCAGCTGCACCAGCTGCTGTTGGAGCTGATCCCCGGCGGCGCGAAGAAGGACCTGTCCGCGGCGCAGGCCAGAGCCCTGCTCGCCAAAGTGCGACCCCGTGACGTCGCCGGCAAGACACGCCGCCGGGTCGCCGCGGAGTTGATCAGCGACCTCGAACGTGTCTACCAGCGCAAGAAGGCCGCCGACAAGGACCTCACCGAACTCGTCGCCGCCACCAGTTCCACCTTGATGGGCCTGCACGGTATCGGCCCGTCCGGCGCAGCCAGGCTGCTGGTCGAGGTCGGTGACATCGCCCGCTTCCCCAACCGGGCGCACTTCGCCTCCTGGAACGGCACGGCACCGATCGACGCCTCTTCCGGCGACCACGTTCGCCGCCGCCTCTCCCGCGCAGGCAACCGGCAGATCAACCGTGTGCTGCACACCATGGCCACCGTCCAACTACGCAACGCCACCGAAGGCCGGGCCTACTTCGACCGCAAGAAGGCAGCCGGCAAAACCTCGATGGAAGCCATGCGCTGCCTCAAACGCAGACTCTCCGACATCGTCTACCGTCACATGCTCGACGACGCCATCCCGCACCGGGTGACAGGCCCGGGAGGACACCGGGGAACGACTGCTGACTCCAGCGCGACCGGCTCACACCCCAACGCCGGCTCTTCGGACAAGCCACTTCCCGGGCCCGCCACCAACCACCCTAAAACATTGGCCGCCGCACCGTCTTGACACAGAGGGGAGCCACGTCCGGATGCAGGCACCCGCGATCCGGTTACCCCCCGCGACGAGCGCTTCGCGGCCAGAAGCGGATGTTGTCTCTCGACAACTTCAGGCCGCTACGCTGCGAGCCGTGAAACGAAGGGTGCACCGGGTCTGGTTCCAGACGATCCACGGGACGTGGGTCAGCGGGCCGCTGCGGCAACCTGGCGTTGGGTGCCGAGATTTTCGATGCCCAACGCCATGACGTCGCCGGGGCGAAGCCAGATCGGCGGATTGAAGCCCATCCCGACGCCCGGTGGGGTGCCCGTGTTGATGAGGTCGCCGGGTTCCAGCACCATGAACTGGCTCAAGTAGTGGACCAGGTACGTGACACCGAAGAGCATGGTCGCGGTTGAGCCCTTCTGGCGGCGCACACCGTTGACGTCGAGCCACATGTCGAGGTTGTTGACGTCCGCCACCTCGTCGGGGGTAACGAGGTGTGGGCCACAGGGGTTGAACGTCTCGGCCGACTTTCCCTTGACCCACTGTCCGCCGCGCTCCAGCTGGAAAGCGCGCTCGCTCACATCGTTGACCAGTACGTACCCGGCGATGGCCGCGGCGGCTTCCTGCTCATCGGCGAGATATCGACAGCGCCGGCCAACCACGACGCCCAGTTCCACCTCCCAGTCGGGCTTCGTGGAGCCGCGCGGGATGTACACGGTGTCGTTGGGCCCGACGAGGGTGTTGGGTGCCTTGTTGAACACGATCGGCTCGTCCGGGACCGCCTGGCCGGTTTCCATGGCGTGGTCGCGGTAGTTCAACCCGATGCAGAGAATCTGGTGCGGCCTGGCAATCGGTGGGCCGATGCGCTGGTCACCGAACGACGTGACGGCTCCGACGCGGCGACGTTCGGCGACGGCTTCGGTCAGCAGCGACGGTCCGCCGCTCGCGAAGAACCGCTCGTCGAAGTCAGATGCGATGTCAGAGACGTCGATGTATGTCGTGTCGTCCAGTCGGACGGCGGGCTTCTCCTGCCCTGCTGGGCCGATGCGCATGAGTTGCAATGCTTCTCCCGAATCTCGTCGTATGTTCGACCGCGGCTCGCCGCGGAGAGCGAGCAGCGACCTTCGCGGATCCTGATCCCGGCGGTGCCGCTAGGAGCGGACGCGGATGATCGCGTCGATCTCGGTTGGCGAGCCGGCCGGTAGGGCGGCAACACCCAGAGCGGCGCGTGCGTGTCGACCCCGTTCACCGAGTGCCCGGATGAACGCCTCGGTGGCGGCATCGGCGACGAGGTGCTGGTCAGTGAAGTCCGGGGTGCTGGCGACATAGACGGTGACCCGGCCGACCTGGCCGACTCGGTCCAGAGTGCCCAGTTCCCGCTCGACGACGGCCAGCACGTTGAGCGCACACTGCCATGCGCAGTCACGGGCTTGGGCAAGGGTCACCGGACCACCGACCTGCCCGCTGTGGAGCAGGACTCCGTCCGCCGCCGCAATCTGCCCGGATACGGTCAGCACTCCGTTGTCGTCGCGGATTGGCAGGATGCCGGGTCGCGGTGCACCGAGCGGTGCCGGTCCCGCGGTCGTGAGCTCGGAGAGGGGCGATGTCATGGCGTTCCTCATTCGGGTTCGGGCGAGTGGTCGAGTGGTTCCCAGCCGAGCAGGCGCCGAGCCTTGTCAATGGGTGCGATGCGCTGGCGGTAATCGCCACTGATGGTGAACACGTCGAAGCCCGTGCCCGGGTAGTGCAGGGCGGCCAGGATCGCCCGTGCGGTGTCGCGGGCCGAGGTGGCGATGGTCCGGTCGGCCTCGCTGGAATCCCGAGGCGGGTACTCGGCATCGGGCGTGGGGAGGCAGAGTCGCAGCGCGACGATGTCCATGCTCCACTGGGCGGCGGCAGCCGAGGCGACGAGCTCGGCACAGCGCTTGGTCACGGCGTAGAAGTCCGACGCATCCGGCGGCACCGATTCGTCCGGGTAGGGCGCACGGTCGGGGTCGCGGTACACCGACATCGAGCTGGTCAGCACGGCCCGGCGTACGCCGACCGACGCGGCCGCCCAGAGCGCGATGTGCGCGCCGGTCACGCTGACGTCGAAGTGGCTGCGCACGTTCTGTGGGCTCCCCCAGCCGTCGATCGGCCCCATCGCCATGTACACCAACGCGTCCGCCTCGCTCGCGGCGTCAGCGACCGCGGCCATGTCCAGGGCGCTGCCGGGGTGGTGCGACCACGGTCCGGGCGCGGGAGGCCTGGGGTCCAGGACCGTGACGGCATGCTGGGCCGCCAGGTGCGGCAGCGTCATCGTGCCCACGGCTCCGGCGCCACCGATCACGAGGAGCCGCATCAGGCTGCCGCGACCGTGATCGGCGCCAGGCCGGCGTCGGCCACCAGCCGGCGGAGTTCGGCCCGGTCGAGATCGTCGAGAGCGAGGAACGGAGTGCCTCGGGTCCGAGTCCGGTCCACCACGCCGCGCATTGCCAGTACCTCCTTGTACGCCTCGATGCCATGCAGCCCGAAGAAGTTGATCAGCGGCAGCAGGCTCGCGTGCACCCGCCTGGCCTCGGCCTGCGTTCCCCGCTCGAGGGCACGCCAGATCTGTACGTAGCGCTCGGTCGCGATCGAGGTGGGCATGATGGCGCAGGCGCCGCGGGCATGCTGCTGGACCATGTACCGGCCGCCCTCCCCGCCGATCACCCCGTCGATCGAGTCGCCGAGCCGGTCCAGCAGGGCACTGGTCAGGTGGGTGCTGGTCCGCGTCTCCTCCTTCACGTACCGGATCGTCGGGTACCGGCGTACCAGCGTCTCGATCGCGGACACGTCCAGGTCGTGGCCGAACGGGGGTGAGGAGTTCTGCAGCACGATGGGCAGATCGGTGGCGCGAGTGACCGCGCGGAAGTAGTCGTCGAGCAGGTCCGGCCGGGCTCGGTGCAGGTACGGCGGCATCACCATCAGCGCGTCGGCGCCGGCGGCGGCAGCGCTGCGGGCAGCCACCGCAGCCGTGGCGGCGCTGGTACCGGAGGCACCCACGATGACCGGCACCGCACCGGCGACCTGGTCGACCGTGAGCCGAGCCAGGTTGACCCGCTCGGCCTCGGTCAGCGACCAGAACTCGCTGGCGACGCCGAGCGTGACGATCGCGGCGGCACCGGCCTCGACGTTGTACGCGACGATCCGGCGGCACGCCGCTTCGTCGAGCGAGTCGTCGGCGGTGAAGGCGGTCGCCATCACCGGCAGGATCCCGCGCAGTGGTTGGTCGAGCATGTGTTCTCACTCCTCGCGGCTGGTGGCGGTGAGCGTCGCGGGTTGACATCGCCAACGCCTGCTATATCGTCTGGAGAAACGATGGTCTCTCTTCTAGAGACACGCAGCATAGCGCAGAAGGAGCTTCCGTTGAAGTCGACGGTCATTCACAGCCCGGACGCGCCCGCTCCGGGCGCGGCGTATTCGCAGGCCAGAGTCGCGGGGCCCTTCCTGTTCACCTCAGGGTGCGGCCCGATCGACGCGAAGAGCGGCCGGATCGCCGGAGCTACGGTCACCGAGCAGACCAGGCTGACACTCGCCAACCTCCGCACGCTGCTGGCCGCCGACGGGCTCGACCTGACCGACGTCGTCAAGGCCACCGTGTACCTGCAGGATCTGGAGCGCGACTACGATGTGTTCAATCTCGCGTACGCGGAGCTGATGCCCGCGCCATGGCCCGCACGAACGACCGTCGGCGCCGACCTGACCGGGATCCTGATCGAGATCGACTTCGTCGCGCTGCGGCGGGCCGTCGCATGACCGCGGGCGACAGCGTGGCCGGACGGATCGCGGCCTGGCCGGGCTCGCACACCGCCTGGCACCGGGCCCAGGCCAGCCTCGCGGGCGGGGTGAGTACCGGGCTGCGCGCGTCGATGCCGCCGCACCCGTTGTTCTTCCACCATGGTGCCGGCAGCCGACTGTGGGACGTCGACGGCAACGACTACCTGGACTATGTGCTCGGGTGGGGGCCCGTCATCGTGGGCCACTCCCACCCGGCCGTGGTGGCCGCGGTCGGCGAGCAGTTGCGCCGTGGGCAGACCTTCGGCTCCGGACACGTGCTGGAATACGAGGTGGCCGAGCGGCTGTGCGCCCGGATTCCCGGCGCTGGGCGGGTGCTGTGGAGCAACACCGGCTCGGAGGCGGTGCAGGTCGCATTGCGGCTGGCCCGGGCACACACCGGCCGGCGCCGCTACGTCAAGTTCGAGGGGCACTATCACGGCTGGACCGATCCGATGCTGGTCAGCTACCGCAACCTCGCCGAGGACGGACGGCCGGTGCTGGGCAGTGCCGGGCAGCACCCGGGCGTGCTGGCGGACGTGTCGGTGTTGCCGTTCAACGACTCCGCTGCCGTGGCCGAGCTGTTGTCCCAGCCGGGCAGCGACATCGCCGCGGTGCTGGTCGAGCCGGTGTTGTGCAACACCGGCGTACTGCCGCCGGCCCCAGGGTTCCTGGAGGAGCTGCGGGCCGCGTGCGACCGTAGCGGTGCCGTCCTGGTCTTCGACGAGGTCATCACCGGACTGCGCATCGCGGCCGGTGGCGCGGCCGAGCGGTACGCCGTCACGCCCGACCTCACCGTGCTTGCCAAGGCGTTGGCTGGCGGGTTCAGCCTCAGCGCGGTCACCGGACGCACCGACATCATCGAACAGGTGACGTCCGGGGTGGTGCACGCCGGGACCTACAACGGCAACCCCATCGCGTTGGCTGCCGCCGCGGCCACGCTGGATCTGCTCTCCGGACCCGACGTGTACCCGCACCTTGAGGCCGTGAGTGCGCAACTGGCCGCCGGGCTGCGCACCACCTTCGCGCGGCACGGGGTAACCGCCGACGTGCACCATGTCGGCCCGGTCCTGCAGGTCAGCCCGGGGATCACCGAGGTGCGCACCGCCCGGGACGTGCTCGCCGCGGACTGGGCCTTCTACAACGAGCTGATCGTGGAGGCGCTGCGACGGGGCCTGTTCCTGCTCCCCGGCGGGCGGTGGTACCTGTCGACCGAGCACTCCGCAGCCGACGTCGCGCAGACCGTGGCCGCCATGGACGACGCGCTCGCCGAGCTTGGCCGGGCCGGTCGCCTGCCGGTGCCGGTCGCGGAGATCTGACGTGCCGGACACCACCGTGGTCGCGTGCGGCTTCACCGACGCCATCGAAGGCCCGGTCGTCGACCGGACCGGCCGGTTGTACGCGATGAACTACGGCAGTGAAGGCACCATCGGACGGCTGGATCCGGACGGCTCCGTGGCGTGCTGGCACGAACTGCCCGAGGGCAGCGCCGGCTGCGGCGCGGTGTGCGGACCCGACGGGCGGCTCTACGTCGCCGACTGGCGTACGCACACGATCTTCGCCATCGACCCGGCAACCGGCGCGCGGCGGGTGCACGCCCACGAGCCGGCGATGCACCAGCCCAACGACCTCGCGGTGCTGTCCGACGGCACGCTGTTCGCCAGCGATCCGGACTGGGCGAACGGCACCGGCCAGCTGTGGCGGATCGATCCGGACGGCACCAGCACGCTGGTCGAGTCCCACATGGGTACGACCAACGGGATCGACGTGTCCCCGGACGAGCGGCGACTGTACGTCAACGAGACGGTGCAGCGGCGCATCTGGGTGTACGACCTGGACGCCGGGCACCGGCCGTCCGGCAAGCGACTGCTGGTGCGATTTGACGACCACCTGCTCGACGGCATGCGTACCGACGCGGACGGCGTGCTGTACGTGACCCGCACCGGCGCCGGCGTGGTGGCCAGGGTGCGCCCGGACGGCCGCCTGGGCACACCCGTGCGGCTGCACGGCCGGGACTGCACCAACGTCGTCTTCGGTGGCCCGGACGGACACACGCTGTACGTGACCGTCGCCGATACCGGCTGCGTCGAGGCGGTACGGCTCGCGACCGCCGGCCGTAGCCACGGAATCGCCGGCGCCGCGGCATGACGGAGATCGTGGTGGCGCACCGCTGTGTCGTCGGCGAAGGCCCGCTGTGGTCGGTGCGCGACGGACTGCTGTACTGGTTGGACATTCCCGAGCAGCGGCTGTGGTGGTTCGATCCGGAAAGTGGCGCGACCGGCGGCCGACCGCTACCGGACGTCGTCGGCAGCATCGGGGTGCGGGCGGCGGGCGGACTCGTCGCCGCCACCCGGAACGGCTTCGCGACCGTGCGACCGGACACCGGTGAGCTGTCCTACCTCTGCGATCCGGAGCCGGATCTCCCCCAGCACTACTTCAACGACGGCAAGGTCGACCCGGCTGGGCGGTTCTGGGCCAGTACGCTCAACGACGGACCACCAACCGCCACCGGCACCCTGTGGCGCCTGGACGCCGACCACGGCTACCAGCCCATGCGGCGCGGGGTGATCTGCCCGAACGGGTTGGGCTGGAGTCCGGACGCGCGGGTCATGTACTTCACCGACTCCCGCCGGCACACCATCTTCGCCTTCGACTTCGACGCGGAGTCGGGCCGGATCGGCAACGAACGGGTGTTCGCCTCGGTGGCCCCGCCGGCCGACCCCGACGGGCTCTGCGTCGACGCGCAGGGCTGCGTTTACAGTGCCCAGTGGGGCGGTGGCCAGGTCGTCCGCTACGACCCGACGGGCAGGATCGTGGGCACGGTCCCGGTACCGACTCCGTTGGTCACGAGCGTCGCACTCGGCGGGCCGGACCTGCGCACGCTGTTCATCACCACGGCGAGCATCGGCCTGGACGCGGCGGAACTCGTGGCCGACCCGGCCGCAGGCGCACTCCTCGCGGTGCCGGTGGACACCCCGGGGCTTCCCGAGCCGATGTTCGCGGGTTGACGGGAGACGACATGCTTCGACTGGCCGCGCTGGGACTGTTCCACGAGTCCAACTCGTTCTGCCCCACCCCGACCGACCTTTCGGCCTGCGAGCTGATCGGGATCCTGCGCGGTGAGCAGATCCGGGCGGTGCACGGCGACTCGGCCAGCACGATGGCGGGCCTGCTCGCAGGGGCCGGGCCGGACGTCGCGGTGGTCCCGCTGCTGTACTGCGGCCCTCAGCCGGCGGGACCGGTCACCGCGGAGGCGTTCGGCACCATCGTCGACGAGATGGTCGCGGCGCTGGCTGCCGACAGCTGGGACGGGGTGCTGCTCGCCCTGCACGGCGCAGCGGTCGCCGACGGCTGCCCGGACGCCGACGGTGAGGTCGCCTCGCGGGTGCGGGCCGTGGTGGGCCCGAACGTGCCCATCGGGGTCGCCTGCGACCTGCACGGCAACGTCAGCTCCCGGCTCGCTGGCGCCGTCGACGTCATCGTCAGCTACCGGACCAACCCGCACGTGGACGCCCGCGAGCGGGCCCGGGAACTGGCCGGCCTGGTGGCCCGCGCGGCGCGGGGCGAGATCCGGCCGCGCCAGGCGTGGCGGCCGGTCCCGATCCTGCTGAACATTCTCCGTCAGAACACCGGTGACGAGCCGATGCGATCGATCCTCGACGCCGCCGCACGGATCCGGCGACACCCCGGCGTGCTGACCGCCTCGGTGCTGCAAGGCTTTCCCTACGCCGACGTGCCACACGTCGGGATGTCCGTCGTCGTCACCACCGACGGCGACGATGCGCTGGCCGGGTCGTACGCGGACGCACTGGCCGACGAGGTCTGGCGCCGGCGCGAGCACATGCGCGGCGACGCCCTGCCGATCGCGGCAGCTCTCGACGCCGTCACCGACGGGCCGACGCCCGTACTGCTGCTGGATGTCGGCGACAACATCGGCGCCGGCACCACCGGCCGCAGCGCCGCCATCCTCGCCGCCGCATCGGACAGTGACTTCACCGGGCTGCTGACCCTGATCGTCGCGCCCGAGATGGTGGCGCGGTGCGTGCGGGCCTACACGGATGCCGGGCCGGGCGCCGACGTCGAGGTGACGCTCGGCGAGGCGGCTACCGGCCCGGTGGTGACCGTGGTCGGCACGGTACGTCGGCTGCACGACGGCGTCTTCGAGGATCCGACGCCGACGCACGCCGGGTACCGCCATTTCAACGTCGGCCCGACCGCCGTGCTGGACCTGGCCGGCGGCACCACAGTCATCCTGGTCAGCCACGCCATCATGCAGTCGAGCCTGCAGCAGCTGCGCTGCCTGGACCTCGTTCCCGCCGACTTCCGCGCGATCACCGCCAAAGGGGTGCAGTCGCCGCTGGCCGGCTACAGCCCGGCCGTGGCCCGGGTGCTGCGGGTGGACACCCCGGGCCAGGCCACCGCCGACCTGTTCACCCTGCCGTACCGACACCGACGCCATCCGCTCTGGCCACTGGATCCCGGGCTCTAGTTGCGTGTCGGAAGTGTCGTAGGTGGCAGGCATGCTGTGGGGCTGTGGGGAGGTTTACCGCGTTCCGGTTCACAGTCGACCCGTCACCGTCGCAGCTGGTGGTGTTGGCCCGCCATACGGGGGCGGCTCGGTTCGCGTTCAACCAGTGCCTGGCTCTGGTGAAGG
>NZ_JBLROB010000054.1:0-18583 GCF_047921475.1 Micromonospora sp. SL4-19 | reverse complement strand
CCGCGATGAAGAGGTCACTTACGGCTGGCGGGCTGGATTGGCTTTCGCCGAGCCGGCGCGCCATGTCACGAGCGTTCGCTCAGATCGATACTCAGACTTGGGGCGCCCTCGCTGTCAGTGCTCAACTCTTTGAGACTGTCGACGCCGTCGAAATCCTCCAAGGGGAATCTGGCGCTCTTCTGGCAGACCCGGCAACGTGGCTTGACCAGATGGAAGAGGCCTCAGAGGCTGGCGATGAACGGGCGACCTCGTCGCTTCTGCTGGTCAAGTATCTTTTCGGGTGCTGCCTTCTCCTTGTCCGCCGACTCGACCCCACTGCAAGAACCCTTGAGCGTTACGGCTCAGTCCTCGCCGCCATGGTGTTACTGACTGTTGTTTTGGGAACAGTTAACGCCCACGATCCCGAGCGCCTGCGCGGTTGGAAGGAGTATCTCGCCAGCCCGGCAGGAATCGTCACCGTTCTATTTGGCGCGCTAACGGTTGCGGCCGACGGGATGCCCGGCCGCCGGAAGCACAAGCCCAGTATCCACAGGCGAGGAGGGAGCCGGCCTCGGAAGAGGGTTCTAGAGCGCAGGCTTCATCGCTAGAAGGTGGATCTCCTCGTCGGGCAGTTGCCAGACCGTCCGGGGGGTTGGTAGCCCTTGTGTGCCCGGCGAGGTGATCCCTGGCTGATCTGATAACGCGACACCTGCAGGGCCACGACAGTGGCCGCTGACGCGTAGGGTGTCGATCAAAGTCTCCCCGTCTAGCGAGCGGCATGGTGATCAGCAGTGAGCTTTAGTGCCCAGTTCGCGCATTTTTTGGCTCCAACCCGGGCCGACGTGGAAAAAGCACTCAAATCAGGCATGGTGGTGTTCGACGCGAACGTGCTGTTGAACCTCTACCGCTTCGCCCCGGCCGCTCGCACCGAATTGCTGTCCGCATTCGAACGCTTGGGCGACAAGGTTTTCGTGCCCCATCAAGTCGCCTTGGAGTTCCATCGAAACCGATTCGAGGTTATCGCGGATAATCAAGCCGCCTATCAAACGGCCCTTGATGCGATCTCCACTCACGAGGCAAGCGTGATCGAAGAGCTGAGGGACAAGATCCGTCATCTATCAAACCGAGTGGCCCTACCACTACGGGAGCGCGACGAGCTACTTTCGATTGCTTCGAGCATATTCGATCCGATGAGCAAAACCCTTGCCCGGCTGCGTGCCGACCACGGACTCGGTGACCCAATGGCGGAAGATCCGATATTGGAGCGGCTAGAAGCGGTCTTCGGCGATAAGGTAGGCAAACCATTCGATTCGGAGGCAGAGGCCGAAGCGCTGACCGAGGCCGCCCGCCGAAACGCGGAGAAGATTCCTCCTGGGTTCAAGGACTCCCCAAAGCATGGCGACTACTTCGCTTGGAGGCAGACCTTGGAGGAGGCGAGGCGCAGAGGCAGCAAGATGATTGTTTTCGTGACCAGCGACGTGAAGGAAGACTGGTACCTGCGCGTCAAGGGGAAGACGGTGTGTGCCCGTCCCGAGCTGGCGGATGAAGCAATCAGCAAAGCGGACGCTCTGCTGATACTTATGCGGACCGAAACCTTCCTGAGGGATGCAGCAACCTTCCTCGACGCCAACGTAAGTGAAGACACGATCCGCCAAGCTGAGAAGCTCCCTAAAAGGCACCAACGGCGCCTGCCCCAGGGGACAGCCGTTCGCAACGAAGTCATGCAACGTATCACTGAAGTCGATGCGGCGCTCTCCGTGGCGAGAGAGGCGGCCGCCGTCAACCAGACGGAACTTGCTGACGCAGAAGCAGCTCTTGAAGCGGCAGGAGAAAACGACGAGCAGAGCATCAACCTGACGGCAACGATTGAAGTTTTGAAGGACCGGTTACGTCAGTCATTGACGAGATGGCAAGCCCTACAGAACGATAGCGATCGACTGCGACACCACTTGAGCTCGATAGACAGAGCCCTTGGGTTGCGATTCGCAGAACAGCCGGAGGCGGCCTCAACCCAGCAAGAGGACGACCCCTTGGCCTTGTTAACGCAACGGGAACGCGAAGTATTGGCATGCGTAGCAGAGGGCCTAACGAATCAGGAAATTGGGCAACGGCTATTTATTAGCGAACGGACAATCGCCGTTCATGTCGCCCATATCTTCGACAAGCTTGAAGTTAGAACCCGAGTCCAAGCTAGCGCCATTTACTTGCGCAACCGAGGGGAAGGGTCAGCGCCGTAGGGCGGTTGCTCACATCTACCCAATGGCGGCAGGCGTGACTAGCCGCACTCTCCGCCACCTCGCCATCCCGTCTGCCGTCGACCCGCCCTCCGGGGAGCGGGCCGCCGCCCGGCCCGCCACGTCAAGCGGACCTTGACGGCTCGTACGGACGCTGGCGGGTCGGGCGGTGGTCTGCTCGGCTCGTCCCGGGTCGATGGCGGGCGGGATGGCTCCCTTCCGCAACCACCCACGGACCGTGACCCGGCGACGGAGCCCCGGCCATCCTGGAGCCGGAGCGCCCCCGCCGGAGGCGCACTAACCGCAACCCCGCGACCGCCGCCAGCGCGCCGACACGGCCGGCGTCCGCTCCCCTACGCCGCGCGGGCTCGTGGCCGCGCGGCCCGGCCGGCTGCCGGCCCACCACACCCTCGGTCAACGCCCCTGTCGTTCGGCGGCGGCCCACCGGGCTTCCCGCTCTCCGCGCCAGCCGCCGGGCATCAGGCGTGACGGCCGCAGAGCGACAGCGGCAGCGGCCGGCACGCGCCCAGGCGGCGGCGCGTGCGGCCCGTTCAGGGCCGCCTTGAAGACGTACAGAAAGTTCTCACCACCTGGCCGGCAGCCGGCTGTCCTGCGCCGGGTGATGGTTGACACCGTGGCCTCGAATGAGGCTTTACATGATCGCAATGACCGCGCGACTCGCGGCTACCTGTGCGCAGAGGTTCAAGCCAGGGGTTCCGGGACTCGGCGGTCTGGCAGTTGCCGGTCGGTCATACGATCGGGTGCCTGCCGAAGTGAGCCGCGCCGCTCCTGAGCACGAGCCAGGGCTGAGCTCAGTTCACGGGCGGCGCCCAGGTAGGGCGTCTGATCAGGCAGAATGGGTGGCCTGCCGGATCGGCGTATACGTGATCGCCGCGCAACTGCCGCGCGCCCAGCGCGAGCACTGCCTCCCCCGCCGCAGCCTGGTCGTCAACCATCACGTCGAGGTGCATCTGCTGCGGCACTGCCGGCTCCGGCCACGTCGGCGGCGTCAGATCGGCGGCGCGCTGAAACGCCAGCCCGGACGCCGCCGTGCTGGCCGACACGACGACGAAGTCCTCGTCTGCGTAGGTGATCGGATCGCCGAGGACTGCGCTCCAGAACCGCGCCTCGGCCATCGGATCCGGGCAGTCGACGACCAGATGGTGGAGCCGACCGAACGCCAAAGCGAGCACCCCCTCCGTAGTCAGGACCCAGGCCAGCATGGTCAGTATGCCGCTTCCGGAGCAAGGGAAACGTCATGTCTGGACCGTGTTCGTTCGGTCAGCCCCGACGTGATCATGTAGAGCATCAGGCGAGGCGATTCCGTCAACCATCATGCTCGACCAGGCATGGCCGGCAGCCGGCTGTCCGACTCCGGTTGATGGTTGACGCGGCGGCCTCGAATGATGCTTGACGCTGTGGCGATGTATCGCCGGCTCCGCTGTATTGGCCGGGTAATTCCGATGACGGCCTTTGGGCGGGCAGCAAGGATGGGGCGTCGAGGGGGTGCGACCACGGATGGCAATTATGGATGGCACGGATCAACAGCATCGACCCGTCGCCCTGGTGACCGGTGCCGGCCGCAGCGCCGGCATCGCTGCATCAGTGGTGCTGACGCTGGCTCAGACCGGCTGGGATGTCGGCTTCACCTACTGGACCCCGTACGACGAGCGGATGCCCTGGGGAGCCGATCCCGAGGCCGTAACACAGCTCAGCAACCAAGCCGCCAAGCACGGGGCAAGAACTGCCGCAGTCGAGGCGGACCTCAGTGATCCTCACGCCGCAGCTGACATCTTCAAGACCGTAGAGCGAGAGCTGGGCTCGGTCAGCGCGCTCGTCCTCGCTCACTGCGAGAGCGTCAACTCGGGCCTGCTCGACACCAGCATCGAGAGCTTCGACCGTCACTTCGCGGTCAACACCCGGGCGAGCTGGCTCCTGATTCGCGAGTACGCCCAACGGTTCCAAGGGCCACACGGCACGGGACGCATCGTCAGCCTGACCAGTGACGCTACCGTCGGCAACCTTCCCTACGGAGCCAGCAAAGGCGCTCTCGACCGGATCACCCTGGCCGCTGCTCAAGAACTGGCCCACCTCGGCGTAACCGCCAACGCCATCGATCCGGGTCCAACCGACACCGGCTGGATGACCGCAGAGATCAAGGCTGGCGTCCTACGGTCCACGCCGCTCGGTCGCCTCGGGCGCCCACAGGACTGTGCGAACCTCGTCGCGTTCCTATGCTCACCCGACGGGGGCTGGATCAACGGCCAACTCCTATGCAGCGACGGCGGCATCTCGTAACCAAAGATGCACCTCGAAGATGGCAGGGCGTCAAGCCTCCTCCGAGGCCGTTTCGTCAAGCATCATGCGAGACCAGGCATGGCCGGCAGCCGGCTGTGTCGTGTCCCGGCTGATGCTTTACACCTGCGTCCCATCTGATGCTTGACAAGATCCGGAAATTGAGGGGCCGGGGGCGTGGATGAGGCCGACTACTCTCCTGGCATGTTGGCCACGATCTCCGCCGTCACGGTCCGATACCGACGGCCGATCCTCACCGTTGCACTCGTCCTGGCCGTGGGCCTGGCAGCGGTCCGCCAACTGCCACCCCCGCTGGGTCTGATCCTGGCCATCGCGCCCGCCCTCACCGGCCTGCTGCTGATGTTGCTGGCCCCGCTCGCCCTGCGGCGACGGCCGGCAGCCTTTCTGGTCAAGCCCGAGGTTCGGGCTTTCGCCACTGAACCGAGCGCGGTCCAGATCTACATGGCCGTAGGGCTCACGTTCCTGGCCTCCTCGCAGTTGCTGGTGACTGGCAGCCTTGGCGAAGTCTTCGAGGGCCTGTTCATCCTGTTGCCGTTCCTGCTCCTCGTCGCCATTGGTATCCAGCTCGCCGCCGGCTGGCGCGGTTATTCGATCGAGCTACGACCGGACGGTGTCTATCAACGCGACGTTGCCGGCTCCTTGATGGTGCCGTGGGAGGCCCTGGCACCCGGCCGCCCTTCCCAGCCCGCAGTCGGGGCCTCCACCCTGGGCCTGACCTACACGCAACCGGACCTGGTACGCCGCCGCGGCATCCTCCCCCTGGGCCGGCGGCGGCTGCGCATCGACAACGTCCACCCGTGGTTCATCGCCGACACGATCCGGTACTACGTCGACCACCCACAGCACCGGGCCGCGATCGGCGAACCAGCCGAATACCAACGGCTCTGGCATGCGTTGGCGTCTGAGCCCACTGGCCCCGGCCATGGGCACGCTTACTAGGCCCACCGTCAAGCAGGTGCTGGGACGGATTCGTCAAGCATGTGGTGGGACTAGACATGCCGGCAGCCGGCTGTCCGGTCTCGGGACCTGCGTGACAGATCGGTATCAGGACATGCGTTACAGCCTCGCGCCGCACCGCACGTCAGGACTCCGCATGCGGCAGCCGGGTGATCACCTTGTAGGCGAGGGAGCGTCACCCTGCCGAGGGGCCGGTAACGCCATCTTCTGCCAGTTGCGGAACACGAAGCGGTGTACCGACTTCAACCCGACCCATAGCGCCGGATACAGCGCGGCGCGGCCGAACCCGCGGACTGTCACCGTCGTGGTCCGGGTGACCTGCGTGCCACGACCCGCAGGGGCCATCTCGAACAGATCACCGAGATAGTCGACGTAGCGGTGGAAACCAAGATCCGTCGACTCCATGTGGAACGCCAGCCGGGCCGGTGGCTCCCATACGGTGATCCGCTGCCGCACCACCCCCTGCTCTGAGACACACTGCCGGGCCGCGTTCACCTCGCCTGGGCCATCGGGCAGCCGGCACATCGTCGGCCGAGGCGTACCCATGTAGAACACCGGGCAGCGGGGCTGCAGCTCAAGGCGTGAGTCGCAGAGCGCCGGCCACAACACCTCAGGCGAGTGGGGGATCGTCCAGCGCGTACGCACGATCATGCCTCCGACGGTAATCCCACCGTCAACGGTGGGAGATCGTCTAGCCGGACGTGTCACCCACGTCCCGAGACCCATCTGTCATGGAGGTCCCGAGACCGGACACAGCCGGCAGCCGGCCGGAAGGGCGTTGCGTTGAACGTCCCACGCACGGAGACAATGGAGGCGTGACCGATGAGAGAGCGGCTGAGGATGCGGAGTGGTGGACTACGTCGGACGTTGCCGCCTACCTGGGTGTCGGAGTATCGACGGTCACGAACTATCGGAAGCGCCGGCAGATGCCGGAACCTGACCTAACCGTGGGGCGCACTCACATGTGGCGACCAGCGCGGATCAGGTCCTGGCATCAGGGACGTCCTCGCCCTGGCGTTGGTGGCCGCCGAGCAAACCAGCCGGGCGACAGCTGACCCTGCGCCTATGCGGCCAGGCTCCGCACTTCCTCCAGATACGCCGAAACCTCGGGCTGCTTCGCGTAGCGCTTCCCTAGAAGGTTCGTCAGTTCGCGCGAGCACATCAGCAGCGAGGGCAGAGATTTCCGCTCGCCCCGTAGAGCCTGCCGGCCATGCGCGACTGCCGCCTCTACGTCGCCGCTGCGGGCGGCCGTGACTCCCAGGGTGATCCGTGCCTCCGCGACCCGCATCGGCTTGCGCTCGTAGCCGTTCGGAGCGGTTGATGACCTGATTACCTCGTTCGCGTACATCTCGGCAAGCCGGTCCTCTCCGGCGATGCGATAGCAGTCCATCGCGTAGAAGTCGAACTTCGCGGGATCGGCTACAAAGTGGTGATCCGTGTCTTCGGGATAGGGCAGAGACTCCAGTAGTCGGCGGCCACGGTCGAGCGATGCCTCAACCTGGCGACGGTCGCCGAGCCGCGCCCAAGCCTTCGCCTGTTGAGCGACCAGTTGTACAGCCGCTCCGTCGTTAGGTGCTGCTGCCTCTCCAGCCTCGGCGGCTGCTATGACGCTTCGGTAGTCGCCTTGCGTGAGGGCGTACCACGCGCGCATTTCATGTGCCCAAGCCGAGACAGCGGCGTTGCCTGCCTCGTTGCCGAGGGACAGGGCAGCCTTGCGGGTGCCTTCCGCCGCGCGCTTTTGGCCCATGTCGTACTCGACGCAACCAACCAGCAGCGCGACCCAGCCGGCGAGGGTGAGCACCTCTCGATGCTGCGCCAGCGTGAGCCGGCGATCCATCAGGGAAGTGATCCGCCGCAGCCAGGCGTGGCCCTCCGCGTAGAGCTGGTCTGACGGGAGGTAGGGATATTCACAGCACAGGCGATCGGCGGTAATCCGCAGGGCGTCAAGAGTCGCCGGAGATACGTCGGACGCCCGCACCCGGGCAAGGATCTCCAAGGTCTCCATGCCGGAACCGGCGAGCAGAGCGCTGTCAGCGTCTCGGCTGGCTTGGGGCGGAAAGAAAGCTGCGGTGACGGTTCCGAACGTTTCCGCAATGAGCGTCTTGTAGAAGGCGTCCGGCTCCGATCCGCCGGCCTCCCAGCGCTTCCAGTTACGAAGCAGCGTGCTATCTGCCGGCAACGCCTCGCGAGAGTGCGCCCGCAGCGCCCGCACTGCGTCACCCTGTGACCAGCCCCGCGCCGCCCGCTCGGAGCGCATTCTCGCTGCCCAGGCGGGCCGATCGCTGCTCTGCATCGTGCCGTCTCCCATGGGGCCAGTATTCCCCCCGATCGCGGGGACATGGGAGGGGACAAGTGCCTGTCACTGCGAAGACACCTGTCGTTGTTAGCGAATCAAGAACATCGTTGAGCTTGATCCGCTGACACGCAAAGGAGGTCTAGGCAAGTACCAACTGAGTTGGTACTCTCCGGTCAAGAGATGGCCCCAGCGAGCTGCAACTCGCTGAGGCCGGTGCATCGGTTCCCTCTGCGAAAGGACCAACACGATGCCTGTCCAGCGTACCGTTCACCCTGCTCACTGCGCCTCGGGCAACTTCTCGGCGCTGTCTGATGCTCGCCTGCTTTCTGCTCTGGCGACGCTTCGGGACGCGTTGGCCCCTGGGAAGGCGCTGAACCTGCCCGCAGTCCTCGATCGGACTGCTCTGCTGGCCTGCCTGTCCGTGCTCACCACGGACCCCACCACCGTCCCCGCACCGGACAACTCTGTTCGACCGCCGCGTTGCAACTTCGCCGGCTACTGCATCATGTGCGGCAACCAGGGCTGCCAGTCCTCGGAGTGCATCTCCGACTACACCCAGACCGCCTGGGCGGTCTGCAACCAGTGCCACGGCTACGGGGCGGACCCCGTGTCCTCGATCCCCTGCTCCTGCTGGGGCGGCCTCACCCAGATCGACACTGAGGCACTGGTGGTGGCCTGATGATCGCCACCGTCATGCGGCCCGTGGCCGCGAACCGTCCCGCAACCTTCGGGGCGACTGTGGCGCGGCTGCGCCGCCGTCGCGGCATGTCGCAGGTTGTCTGCGCACAACTGGTGGGCCGGTCGGAGACCTGGCTGGCCAAGGTCGAACACGACCGCATCCCCGTGGATCGGCTGTCGGTCCTGCGGGAACTCGCCCTCGTCCTGGGCGTCGACCTGGCGGCGCTGATCGAGGTGGCCCCATGACCACCACCACCGCAGCCCCCGCGTACCGCTGGCGTCAACCCCGGCTTACCCGGGGCTGGGAACCCGTCCAGCTCATCGGCCGCATGAAGATCCTCGCCGCACGCGACGGGATCGAGCTGCCGAAGACCTACCAACTCCTCCGCGACATCTACCTGTGGGAGCACCACCGGGCCGACCTGCCCGCCTACGTGGCCTCCCTGCTCGGCCGGATCTTCGACACGCCGAATCCGTTCGGCACCCGGCCCGTCCAGCACCTTCCGTCCAAGGCGGTCCGCATCCGTGGCCGCTGACCTCACGACCGTTGTCCCGGGCCAGGCTCACTCGTCTGGTCCGGGGCACCGGCCCACCCCTGCCACCTCCGCCGGCTCGCCGGGCTCGTTCGTCGGCCGTGACGAGTCCGCCTTCGCCCGGGCCTGCGATCCGCAGGTGTTCGACTGGCTCGACCATGTGAAGGCAGCCGCGGGCTGCTCCCATCCGGTCCGCCTCTCGGGTGAGGTCGCCACGATCGACCGGGCCACTGGCCGGCTCCTCGCGTCGGTGTCGACTGCTGATCTGCCGGACGGGGAGATCTACAAGCCGTGCGGCAACCGCCGCCACGCCGTCTGCCCGTCCTGCGCCCGCACCTACCAACGCGACGCCTACCAACTGCTGCGCGCGGGCCTCGCCGGCGGCAAGGGCATCCCCACCACCGTCGCGCAGCATCCGGCCGTGTTCGTCACCTTCACCGCCCCGTCGTTCGGCACGGTGCACACCCGGATCGTGAAGCGCCACACCTGCGGCAACCGCCGCCGCTGTGACTGCCGGGCCGAACCGTGCCACCCGCGCCGCGCGTCCGACCCCACCGTCCGGCCCTGCGAGCACGGCCAGCCCACGGTCTGTTGGGCGCGGCACGAGGAAGGTGATCCTCGGCTGGGTCAGCCGTTGTGCCTGGACTGCTACGACTACGACGCCCAGATCGTGTGGAACCACTCCGCCCCGGAGTTGTGGCGCCGCACCACCATCGCCACCACCCGCCACCTCCGTTCACGCGCCCGTCAGCTCGGCCTGCCCCCGGTGGAACAGGTCACCGCCTCCGGCCGGCTGCGCCGGGTGCCGCCGGTCAAACCGTCGTTCGGGAAGGTCGCGGAGATGCAGCGCCGCGCCGTCGTGCACTACCACGCCGTCATCCGCCTCGATGGCATCGACCACGACCCGGACGCCATCGTGCCGCCGCCGGCTGGGCTCGGTGTTGACGACCTGGTCGCCGCCGTCGAACACGCCGCCGCCACGGTCGCCTTCACCACCCGCCCCCACCCCGCCCAGCCCGCCGGCTGGCGCATCACCTGGGGCGAGCAGGTCGACGTGCGGCCGATCACCGTCGACGGGGACATCACCGACGGGAAAGTCGCCGGGTACCTGGCCAAGTACGCCACCAAGTCCACCGAGGCCACCGGGCACGTGTCCCGCCGCCTCGACGGCGAGGTCATCGACCTCTACGCCAACCACCAGGGCACCCCCCCCGAGAGGCTTGTCGACGCCTGCTGGACCCTCGGTGGGCACCGCGACTGGCAGATGCTTCGCCGGTGGGCGCACATGCTCGGCTTCGGCGGCCACTTCCTCACCAAGAGCCGCCGCTACTCGGTGACCTTCCGCATCCTGCGTGATGCCCGGGTCATCTGGCGACGCACCGAGACCGGCCACGAATGGGCCGACCAACCCGAGGACGACGACACCACGCTGATCGTCGGCCTGCTGTCCTACGCAGGCTCGGGCTGGCGCACCACCGGAGACGCCCTCCTGGCCAACACCGCCGCCGCGATGGCCCGCGAGAGGCACGAGATCGCACGAGAGGAGATGACCGCTGCTGCCTGAACCCGCACGACCTGTCCGTCATCACGAGAGGAGTACCGCTCTGAACGAACCCCGCACCGTCGACATGCTCACCGTCGAGCAGGCCGCCCAGCGCCTCGGCACCGGAGTCCGCTTCGTGCGCCGCATCGTCGCTGAGCGCCGCATCCGCTTCTACAAGGTCGGCAAGTACGTCCGGTTCCACCCCGACGACCTCACCGACTACATCCGTCAAGGCCGCATTGACGCCATCCGGCCTGTTCTGCGCTACCGGAAGGGAGAACACGTCTATGGCTGACAAGCGCCGCTTCGGCCGCATCCGCAAGCTGCCCTCGGGCCGCTTCCAAGCCCGCTACCTCGGCCCGGACGGCATCGACCGACCGGCACCGCACACCTTCGCCCGGAAGGCTGACGCGGACCGGTGGCTTGCCGCCGTTGAGGCGGACATCATCAAGGGCACCTGGCACGACCCGAACCGGGGCCGGATCGCGCTGGGGGAGTACGCGACTACATGGATTGACCATCGGCCGAACCTGCGGCCCCGGACGGTCGCCCTCTACCGGTGGCTGTACCGCAAGTACATCGAGCCCACCCTGAGCGCGGTGCTGCTCAGCGACCTCACGCCCGGCCGGGTCCGGGCCTGGTACGCCGAACTCGTCGC
Source organism: Micromonospora sp. SL4-19 (assembly GCF_047921475.1). Classification (NCBI taxonomy): domain Bacteria; kingdom Bacillati; phylum Actinomycetota; class Actinomycetes; order Micromonosporales; family Micromonosporaceae; genus Micromonospora; species Micromonospora sp. SL4-19. Next base: position 7,389 of record NZ_JBLROB010000054.1, on the reverse strand, counting down.
GGCCGGTGTCACGGACACCATGCGGGCCAAGGCGTACCGGCTGCTGCACGCGGTGCTTGTCACCGCTGTCGATGACGAACTCATCCGCCGCAACCCGTGCCGGATCAAGAGCGCGGGAGAGCACCACACCCCCGAGCGGCCAGTGGCGACCATCGCCCAGGTCCTCGACATCGCCGGCCGAGTACCCGCACGCTTCCGTGCCCTGGTGCTGCTGGCTGCCTTCACGAGCCTCCGCTACGGCGAACTCGCTGCCCTGCACCGCAGCGACATCGACCCGCGCTGCACGACCGTCACGGTCCGCGCGACCCTGGTCGAGATGTCCGACGGACGCATGATTTTCGGCCCGCCCAAGTCGGCTGCCGGCCGTCGCTCCGTCACCATCCCGGCGGCAATCCGCCCGGATCTGCGGCGTCATCTGCGCGACTTCGTCGCCGACGACCCTGACGCCCTGGTCTTCACCGGCGCGAAGGGCGCTGCGCTGCGCCGCTCCAACTTCCAGAAGGCGGCCGGCTGGTCCGCCTCGGTCACCGCCGCCGGCCTGCCTGGCTTCCACTTCCACGACCTGCGGCACACGGGGAACACCCTCGCCGCCGGGACCGGTGCCAGCCTCGCCGACCTCATGGCCCGCATGGGACACGGCTCGACCCGCGCCGCAATGATCTACCAGCACGCGACAGCCGAGCGCGACAAGTCCATCGCCGGAGCGCTCAGCGCCAGCATCGCCAAGGAACGCGATCGGGCACGCAACGGGCACGGCCGCAAGAACAAGCGATAGATATGGATGTGGCCCAGGTCGGGAACTGCCTCTGACCTGGGCCACCATTGCTGAGCGGGCGACGGGAATCGAACCCGCACCGTCAGTTTGGAAGACTGAAGCTCTGCCATTGAGCTACGCCCGCGTGCACCCCGCTGTCGCGGGGCGCGCCCGACAGCCTACCGAATCCCCGAACAGGACGCGCAGCCCCGTACCGCGCGCCGCCGTCACGGGCCTCAAGATCCGCACCTTTTTCCGGAAGAGTGCCCTTCAAGCGTAGGGAGGCCACTCTTTCTCTGAAGATGTTGCCTCGTGTCCGCCCCGCCTGTGGCCTCGTGCGGCCCCGGTGTGTGGCCTGGTGTCGGTCCGGTAAGGGCGCCCGGAGTGGGGCTGGCACGCCCCGGTGACCGTCCGGCAGGCGCGGACGGCATACACTTCTCGTCGCCACGGGGTGTGGCGCAGCTTGGTAGCGCACTCGCTTTGGGAGCGAGGGGCCGTGGGTTCAAATCCCGCCACCCCGACTGTCGTTCGCGGCCGGGTCGTTCCGGGGACCGCCGATTTTCCGCGCGGTACCCGGGCGCTGCCGATGCAGCAGGCCGGCTCGCCTACACTCGATGGGCGAAATCACGCCCAGACTCAACCGAGATCCGTCAAGGAGTACGCCTGTGAAGAGCACCGTCGAGACTCTGAGCCCGACGCGCGTGCGGCTCGCCATCGAGGTGCCGTTCGTCGAGCTCGAGCCGAGCCTCAAGAAGGCGTACCGGGAGATCGGCCAGCAGGTCCAGGTTCCCGGCTTCCGCCGGGGCAAGGTTCCCGCCGCGGTGATCGACCAGCGGGTGGGCCGGGGCACCGTCCTCAACGAGGCGGTGCAGGAGGCGATCCCGCAGAACATCCTCGCCGCCGTCCGCGAGCACGACCTGAAGACCCTCGGTCGCCCGGAGGTCGAGATCACCGAGTTCGCCGACGGCGACTCGCTCAACTTCACCGCCGAGGTCGACGTCCGCCCGGAGATCACCCTGCCGGACCCGGCCTCGATCGAGGTGACGGTGGACGAGGTCCAGGTCGCCGACAGCGAGATCGACGAGCAGGTCGACAGCCTGCGCGAGCGGTTCGCCACGCTGAAGACGGTCGAGCGGGCCGCCCAGGACGGCGACTACGTCCAGATCGACCTGAACGCCACCGTCGACGGCGAGGAGGTGCCGGGCGGGCAGGCGAGCAACATCTCGCACGAGGTCGGCAGCAAGCAGCTCCTGCCGGGCCTGGACGAGGCGCTGGTCGGCCTGGCCGCCGGCGACAGCACGACCTTCTCCACCCAGCTCGTCGGTGGCGACTACGCCGGCCGTGACGCCGACGTGGCGGTGACCGTCCGCACGGTCAAGGAGAAGGAGCTGCCCGAGCTCAACGACGACTTCGCCCAGATGGCGAGCGAGTTCGACACCATCGAGGAGCTGCGCGGCGACCTGCGCGAGCGGGTTACCCGGGGCAAGAACGTCGAGCAGATCTACGCCGCCCGGGACAAGGCCCTCGAGCAGATGGTCGCGACCGCCGAGGTCCCGGCGCCGGAGGGCGTCGTCCGCGAGGAGGTCGAGAGCCGCAAGGCCGCGATGGTCGACCAGCTCGAGCGCATCGGCGCCTCCCTGGAGGAGTACCTCGCCGCCGAGGAGAAGACCGAGGAGCAGATCGACACCGAGCTCACGGAGGCGGCGACCGAGGGCGTCAAGATCCAGCTGCTGCTGGACACCCTCGCCGACGCCGAGGACGTCCAGGTCTCCGACGACGAGTTCGGTCACGAGATCGTCCACCGCGCGCAGCGCGCCGGCATGGCCCCGCAGCAGTACTACGACCAGCTGGTCCGCTCCGGTGCCGCCGCCGCCGTCTTCGGTGACGTCCGTCGCGGCAAGGCGCTCGCCTCGGTGATGGAGAAGATCAAGATCAAGGACTCGGCCGGCAACGAGGTCACCCTCGACGCGCTGCGCGCCCAGAACGAGGCCGAGCACAACCACGAGCACTGATCGCCGGGTGTCGGCCGCCGTCCCTCGCTGCGCGCTGGGCGGCGGCCGAAACCCTTTTCCGGGTACGCCTTGGGGCAGCTGCGCTGAGAGCGAACAGTGTCCCGACCGGGAGTACGCCCCCCGGCTGAGCGGTTAGTGTCGGGTAGGACGGTACGGAGAGCGAAGGGCTGCCATGACCGACATGCACATCCCAGCGAAGCCGCTCCGGGCGATCGAGGCCCGCGGTGGCGACAACATTGGCAACCTCGACGACTCGGTCTACAACCGGTTGCTCAAGGAGCGCATCATCTTCCTGGGCAGTGAGGTGACCGACCAGGTCGCCAACCGCATCTGCGCGCAGCTTCTGCTGCTCGCGGCGGAGGACCCGGACCGCGACATCAACCTCTGGATCAACTCGCCGGGTGGCTCGGTCTACTCCGGCATGGCGATCTACGACACCATGCAGTTCATCGACAACGACGTGTCGACGGTGGCGATGGGCATGGCGGCCTCGATGGGCCAGCTGCTGCTCTGCGCGGGCACCAAGGGCAAGCGCTACGCCCTGCCGCACGCGCGGATCATGATGCACCAGCCGTCCGGTGGCATGGGCGGTACTGCCGCCGACATCGCGATCCAGGCCGAGCAGATGCTCTACACCAAGCGGATGTTCCAGGAGCGGGTCGCGTACCACACCGGCCGGAGCGCGGCGGAGATCGAGGCGGACTCGGACCGAGACCGCTGGTTCACCGCCCAGGAGGCCATGGACTACGGCTTCATCGACAAGGTGATCACCGGAGCCGCCCAGGTTCCGGAAGGCGCCGGGACCCTGAGCTGATCGAGGAGCTGACGATGACCGACCTGAGCCTGCCGCCCCAGTTCGCGGCCGTGCACAACCGCTACGTTCTGCCGTCGTTCGTCGAGCGCACGTCGTACGGGATGAAGGAGTCCAACCCGTACAACAAGCTCTTCGAGGACCGGATCATCTTCCTCGGCGTGCAGGTGGACGACGCCTCGGCCAACGACGTGATGGCCCAGCTGCTGACGCTCGAGGGCACCGACCCGGACCGCGACATCATCATGTACATCAACTCGCCCGGCGGCTCCTTCACCGCCATGACGGCGATCTACGACACCATGCAGTACGTCCGCCCGGACATCCAGACCGTCTGCCTGGGCCAGGCGGCCAGCGCGGCGGCCGTGCTGCTCTCCGCGGGCACCCCGGGCAAGCGGATGGCGCTGCCCAACTCCCGGATCATCATCCACCAGCCGGCCACCGAAGGCGGCTACGGTCAGGGTTCGGACATCGAGATCCAGGCCCGGGAGATCCTGCGGATGCGGACGCAGCTGGAGACGATGCTGTCCCAGCACTGCAACCGCCCGGTCGATCAGGTCCGCAAGGACATCGACCGTGACAAGATCATGACGGCCGAGGAGGCCAAGGATTACGGGCTGGTCGACACCATCCTGACCAGCCGCAAGAAGGGTCTGCTGGCGGCGCACGCCGCGAGCTGAGCCGTGCCGGGTCGGAGGTCGGCCGGGGCTTCGTCCCTGGCCGACCTCTGACACACCGGTTTTGGGGGTCGGAGAAACCTCCGGCAACGGGTAACGTCGGGTCTGTACCGCTTCGCTGGTCGGACCGGCGGGTGGGACGACAGACGGACGGGCGCCCGGCGCCCGCAGGTCAGGGCCGGCGCTCCGGCCGACGAGTGCAGGGAGAACGTAGGTGGCACGGATCGGTGACGGCGGCGACCTACTCAAGTGCTCCTTCTGTGGCAAGTCGCAGAAGCAGGTCAAGAAGCTCATCGCCGGCCCCGGCGTCTACATCTGCGACGAGTGCATCGATCTCTGCAACGAGATCATCGAGGAGGAGCTGGCCGAGTCCGGCGAGGTGAAGTGGGAAGAGCTTCCCAAGCCGATGGAGATCTGCCAGTTCCTCGACAACTACGTCGTCGGCCAGGAGCAGGCCAAGAAGGCGCTCGCCGTCGCGGTCTACAACCACTACAAGCGGATCCAGGCCGAGGCGGCCGGCGCGCCGGGCTCCGGCAACGACGGCGTCGAACTGGCCAAATCCAACATCATGCTGCTCGGCCCCACCGGGTGCGGCAAGACCCACCTGGCGCAGACCCTGGCCCGGATGCTCAACGTCCCGTTCGCGATTGCCGACGCGACCGCCCTCACCGAGGCGGGGTACGTCGGCGAGGACGTGGAGAACATCCTCCTCAAGCTGATCCAGGCCGCGGACTACGACATCAAGCGCGCCGAGACCGGGATCATCTACATCGACGAGGTCGACAAGATCGCCCGTAAGTCGGAGAACCCGTCGATCACCCGGGACGTCTCCGGCGAGGGCGTGCAGCAGGCGCTGCTGAAGATGCTCGAAGGCACGGTGGCCAACGTGCCGCCGCAGGGCGGGCGCAAGCACCCGCACCAGGAGTTCATCCAGATCGACACCACCAACGTGCTCTTCATCTGCGGTGGTGCCTTCGCCGGCCTCGACCAGATCATCGAGTCGCGCACCGGTTCCGGCGGCACCGGGTTCGGTGCCCGACTCCGGTCGGTCTCCGAGCGGTCGACCGACGACATCTTCAGCCAGGTCATGCCGGAGGACATGCTCAAGTTCGGCCTGATCCCCGAGTTCATCGGCCGGCTCCCGGTGATCACCAGTGTGCGCAGCCTCGACCGGGCGGCGCTCGTGCGGATCCTCACCGAGCCGCGCAACGCCCTGGTCCGGCAATACCAGCGCCTTTTCGAACTGGACGGCGTCGAGCTGGAGTTCGAACAGCCCGCGCTGGAGGCCATCGCCGACCAGGCGATGCTCCGGGGCACCGGTGCCCGCGGCCTGCGGGCGATCATGGAAGAGGTCCTGCTCTCCGTGATGTACGAGGTGCCCAGTAACCCCGACGCCGCCCGGGTGCTGATCACTCGCGAGGTGGTCCTCGAGAATGTCAACCCGACCATCGTGCCCCGGGAGTTCACCGGTCGGCGGGCGCGTCGGGACCGCGAGGAGAAGTCCGCCTGAGCCGCCAGCTCTCCCGGCTCGGGTTCGCCGCCGGCGCACTGGTGCCGGCGGGCAGCTGAACCCTGTCGTCGCGCGGCGTCCGCCCGTACGCTGAGGCCCATGCGCGTCGCCGTCTGCCAGCTCAACGCCCGCGACGACCGGTCGGCGAACCTCGCCGCCGCGGAGGCCCTGCTGGTCAGGGCCGCAGCGGCCGGTGCCGACCTCGCCGTCCTCCCGGAGTACGTCGACTACCTCGGCGTCGCAGACGGGATGCCTCCGGCCGAGCCGGTGGACGGCGTGGTGGGGGAGTTCTTCGCCGGCGTCGCCCGGCGGCTCGGCATGTGGGTGATCGCCGGCTCGTTCCACGAGGCCGGCCCGGACCCGGACCACACCTGGAACACCTCGCTGGTCTTCGACCGCGCCGGCGCCCTCGCCGCCAGCTACCGCAAGATCCATCTGTACGACGTGGAGATCCCTGGCCGCGTGTCGTACCGGGAGTCGGCGACGGTCTCCCCGGGCGACCAGCCGGTGGTGGTCGACGTCGAGGGCCTGCGGGTCGGCCTTTCGATCTGCTACGACCTGCGTTTCCCCGAGCTCTACCGGCAGTTGGTCACGCAGGCGGGCGCCGAACTCCTGGTGGTACCCGCCGCGTTCATGATGCACACGGGCCGGGATCACTGGGAGGTCCTGCTCCGGGCGCGGGCGATCGAGAACCAGTGCTTCGTCGCGGCCGCCGGTCAGACCGGCGACCACGAGCCGGGGCGGACCTGTTTCGGGCGCAGCATGGTGGTGGACCCGTGGGGGACGGTGCTCAGCCAGGTCCCCGACGGGCCGGGCCTCGCGGTGATCGAGCTCGACCTCGAGCGGCTGCGGACGATCCGCGCCGAGTTGCCCAGCCTCGCCAACCGTCGGCTGTGAGCCGGATCAGCTCTCCAGCAGTACGCCGACCACGGTGAAGCCGGCAATCGCTACAGCGGTGATCACCAGCGCCGTCGTCATCCGGGAGGGGCCGCGTCGGACCAGGCGTCGCACCGACACCAGGACGACGAAGACCACGAAGGCTCCGATGACCAGCTGCCAGAACGGCATGAGCAGGCCGAGCAGGGTCTCCTCAGCGAGAGTTGCCGCCGGGAACCGCGACACGTCATCCATGTCAGACACTCTGGCACGGTTGGCCCGCTCGTGGTCCCTCTCAATTGCTGTCTTCCGCCGTCGGGTGCCCCCGCGGCCGCAGGGAGAGCAGTGACAGACGCTGATTTGCCTTCTCGGGCCCGTCCGCGTAACTTTCTCTCTGCACGAGGGAGGCCGGACAAACTGGCCGAGAACGGGCGCCAGGCTGGTGGCGGCAACGCCAAACCAGACTGAGGATCCGGGTGGTGCGAGAGGCTCCGAGAAACACGGAGTTGCGATCGCGAAGCCGACCGGGTAGAGTTCGAAGGCCGGCAGGGAGCCGGGCGGGTGGCCGCGAGAGCGGCGCCGGCCGGTCCGCCGGAACCCACGACAGTAACGACCGCCGAATACGGCGTGCGTCAGCGTGGATCGGCTCGAGCCAAGTTGATCACCTCGATTGCGAGGTTGACAGCAAGGGTCGGACCGGGTAACTTAGAGAGGTTGCCCCGGACGGGGGTCCTACGGTGTAGGGCTTT
>NZ_JBLROB010000053.1:0-23243 GCF_047921475.1 Micromonospora sp. SL4-19 | reverse complement strand
CGACCCGGCGACGGTCATGACGCTCGTAAGCGAGCTGCGCGACCGCTTCGGGGTCGAGCCCGTCCTCCGGGTCCTGAACATCGCCCCGTCGACCTACTACGGCTGGCTGGGCCGCGAGGCCGCTCCCGGCCCGCGGGAGGTCGAGGACCGTGGGCTGCTGTCGGAGATCGTCGACATCCACGACCGGTCCGGGCAGACCTATGGCAGCCCGCGCGTGCACGCCACCCTCGCCCGCCGTGGCATCCGGGTCGGCCGCAAGCGGGTCGAGCGGCTGATGCGCGAACACGACCTGCAGGGCGCGTTCCTGCGTAAGGGCTGGCGGGGCGGGTCCACCAAGCAGAACCCGAAGGCCGATCCGGCGCCGGACCTGGTCAACCGGAACTTCACCACCGACGCCCCGAACCGGCTGTGGGTGGCGGATGCGACCCGCATCGCCTGCGGTGACGGCGTGCTGTGGCTGGCCGCGGTCCGTGACGCGTTCTCCAACCGGATCGTGGGCTGGAAGACCTCCGACCGGTGCAACACCGACCTCGTCCTCGGCGCCCTGGAGTACGGGATCTGGTCGCGCGACGTGCGTGACGGGCAGTTGATCCATCACAGCGACCGCGGATCGACCTACACCGCGATTAGATTCTCCGAGCGCCTGGCGGACAACGGGATCCTGCCCTCGATGGGGTCCGTCGGCGACTCCTACGACAACGCCCTGATGGAGAACTTCTTCTCCACGCTGAAGATCGAACTCGTGTACCGCAACTCGTGGCGCACTCGCGACGAGGCGGAAAACGCGATCTTCGCCTACATCGACGGCTGGTACAACCGCGAACGCATCCAGAAGGACCTCGGCTGGCTGTCACCGGACGAGTACGAGGCCGCCTGGTACACAAACAACATCGATACACCCAACCCTGTGAACACCACCCATGAGCAGGCTCTAGCCTGCTAACCAACCCTCCGCGTTATCGGGGGAACCTCAGGGTGGCGATCCAGTCGACGAACCGGCCGATCGCCCGCGGGTCGACGCTGTAGTCGTTGGCGTCGATGCGGATGTAGTAGTCCCGGCCCAACCGGACCCGGCCGGTCAGCCCGACCTGCGGCGCCATCGGCGGCAGGGCAACCATCCCGGCCCGATCGGCCGGCCACCGATCCACCGGCCGGGCGCCGATCGCGCGCAGGTGCCGCACGTTCGCCCGCTCCGTCAGCCACCGGCCGATCTGGATGTTGAAGTCGAACGGTGAGGTGAACGTGCGCCCGGGCAGGAACGAGGTCTCGAAGAACCCGTTGCGCCGCTCGACGAGGCCCTTGGACTCCGGATCGCGTGGCGGAGCCAGTTTGATCCGAACGCCGAGCGTGCCGGCGAACGAGGCCGCCTCCATGGTCAACCGGCCCGTCCCGCCGATCGCCGCCTCCCGATCCCACAGCAGCGTGCGTGGGCACGCGCCCCAGTCGGCGATGACCTCCCACATCCCGGCCAGGATGTCCCCGGCGCGCCGCGACGGGATCATCACCGCGTCCGTGACCCGTGAGTGCCCACAGGTCATTGCCAGCACCGGCAACACCCGCGCCTGGCCGGCACCCACCGACACCGGCAACGGCGGGAACCACAGATCACACTGCGCCACCTCGCCCGGCGCATACTCGATGCGGTCGGCCGGGTCCACGCCGGCGAACAACGGCCGCAGCTCGCGCACCCGATCCTTGAGCACCGTCAACGACCGGGTCCACCCGATCCGCTCCGCGATCACCGTGGCCGGCATCGTCGGCCACTCCGCCAGCAACGAACGGATCCGAGCATCCACCGCGTCCACCGCCGAACCCCGCGGCGCCCGCTCATACTTCGGCGGCCGATCCGACGCCAACGCCCGCGCCACCGTGTTCCGCGAAACCCCCAACCGCCGGGCAATCGCTGCCTGACTCACACCCTCAGACCGGTGCAACCGGCGGATCTCGGCCCAGTCCTCCACACTGATCACACCCCAAGCCGTACACAGAGTGCTCAGTTTTCACCCGTCGACTACGGCTCAGTTTTCACGCGTCGTCGACAGCGCCAGCACGAACCCGGCCAGCACATCCACCTCGAACCGCTCGATGTCCTCGGCCGACGCCGGCGCACGCCGGTCACGCAGATCCCGAACGACCGCCAACCCCAACTCAAGACCCTCGCGTTCACGCCAACCGAAGCCACTCCAGACGATCCGAAGCAGCTTCAAGATTCCCGAGAAGAGTTCAGAACACAACCTTTGATCCGCATCGCGAGAACCGCAAGCTCAAGCACCTACGCAAACAAACACACGACGACGAACTCAAGCGATGTCCTACTTCCCCAACCCGCGGAGGTCGCCGATGACTGACGACCACCCCTGGGCGCCAAGGTCTGGACCGGTGTGCGGGGGGTGGCGTGAGTGACCACCTTCCCGGGCCGCGGATCGGATCGCTGTGCACCGGATACGGCGGCCTCGACCTGGCCGTCGAGCTGGTGCTCGGCGGCCAGCTCACCTGGTACGCCGAAACCGACCGGCACGCCCGCACCGTCCTCGCCCACCAATGGCCCGGGCTGCCCAACCTCGGCGACATCCGCATCGTCGACTGGACCCGCGTCCCGCCCGTCGATGTCCTCACCGCTGGCTTCCCCTGCCAGGACATCTCCAACGCCGGCAAACGCGCCGGCATCACCGGCCCCACTCCAGCCTCTGGCGGCACCTCACCCAAGCCCTTCGCATTCTTCGACCCCCGGTCGTGTTCGTGGAGAACGTCGCCGCCCTCCGCAGGCGCGGACTCGACGTCGTCCACGCCGACCTGGCCGCGCTCGGGTACGACACGAGCTGGCTATGCCTACGCGCATCCGACATCGGCGCCCCACATCGACGAGACCGGCTGTTCCTGCTCGCCGCCAGCCGAGGCGGGGGAGAAGGTGCGGACGCTGCCGACACCCTGTGCCCGTGACGGCAAAGGACCCGGGCACAAGTACGGGCTGCCCGACGTCGTCGAACCCCACGGCACCCGCCACGACCTGTTGCCGACCCCACACGCGAGCGACACCGGCACCCCGGGTCGCCGCGCAGGTGCCGGCTTCCGGCCGCCGCTGCCACAGGTGCTCCTCCCCACGCCGCAGGCGACGGACGGGCAGAAAGGTTGCCCGGGACAACGGGGCTCCCACGGTGACCTCACCCTTCCGTCCGCGGCCGTGCGTTGTGCAGCGCCTGGCCTACCGACGCCCCGAGCCTCCGACGCGCGAGGCCCCGGCCACCACGGCGACGGCGGCCCCGACCTACGCACCACCGTCGCACAGCTCAGCAGCGGCGCACTCGGAAGACTCGACGAGGCCACGTGGGGGATCTACGCACCGGCGATCGCACGCTGGGAGCTCCTGATCGGCCGGCCCGTCCCCGCGCCCACCCAACCCGGCCAGCACGGCAAGCCCGTGCTCGCGCCACCGTTCGTGGAATGGCTCATGGGCCTACCCGCCCACTGGGTCACCGACCCCACGTTTGATCTACCACGCACCGGCGCGTTGCGTGTCCTCGGCAACGGCGTCGTCCCCGCACAAGCCGCGGCTGCCCTGCGTTTCCTCCTCTGCCGCCACCACTGACAGCCACACCACACGGGCTCTTCGCGGGCGGCCCTATGCGGCTGCCCGCGAAGAACCCTGCCGCGGCTCTGGCCACATCACCCAACACCCCTGGAGCCCTCTCTGCACTCGAACCCATCTCGATCCCGGCGCCGCCTACCGCCACCCGCATCTCTACCTGCCCACCGAGGAGATCAGTCCGACGATGAGGGCCCACGCCTCTACACCCCCGCGGAGGCCGCAGCCCTGCTGCGCGTCCCGGAATCCTGGCTGCGCCGCCTTGCCGGCCGCCAGACCCCCCGAACTTTCTCGGAGAACACCTGCGTTTCTCCGCCGTCGACCTCGCCGCCATCATCGCCGCCGCCGAACCCGCCACCGGACGGCGGCGGGCCAGGCAGCCACGCCCACCGTCCACCGCCGACTTGCCCCCGCCCCCGAAGTCACGCGTCAATCACGACCGCACCAGAACCGAACCGATCGGAGTAACCCATGGCCTGGGTGGATAGCGCGGCAGAAGTTCCGCGTCCGCGTTGCGACTGCCGACCCCAGCGCAGTCACCAGCACGAGGGCTGCGGCCACAGCGGCGGCCAGCCGCAGGGCCCGCCGCATGAACGGTCGCGACCGGGGCCGAGGCGAGGAAGTGCCCGGCGGTGGTATTGGCCGGAACCCGGTCGACCGGTTGTTGGACGTCCGTCCGGCCGTATAGGCCATGCGTGCCCGTCACGTCGACGTTCTCCTCGTCGGCGGTGAGGTCGGACGCGCCAGGCGGCCAGCATCGCGGTCAGGCCGTCGGCGTCGGCCTCCCATCCGCCGCCTCCTCCGAGCACGCCGAGGAGCAGGTCGTCGTGGGCGATGGTGGTGAGGTTCGGCTCCTCGCCACCGTCGGGCCAGTGCTCACTCATGCCGCCACCTCGTCGAGTCCGTCACCGGCACGGACACGGAGTCGGGCGAGGGCTCGGGACTGGGCCACGCGTACGGCCGGTGCCGACATGCCGAGGATCGTGCCGACCTCCTCAGCGGTGAGACCGACCGCCACCCGCAGCGTGATGATCTCCCGTTGCACGTTGGGGAGGCGGTGCAGCAGCACAAAGAGTCGACGGGCCAGATCCGTCGCGACGGCCTGTTCCTCCGGCCCCGGTGCGGTGTCCGGTCGCTCCAGCGGGGTGTCGCTGACGGCGACGGCGGAGCCCCGCACCGCCGCCCGTTGGAAGTCGGCGACCTTGTGCGCGGCGACAGCGAAGACGAACGCCGAGAACGGCCTTCCCTGCTCCCGGTAGCGGGGAAGGGCCTTCAGCACCGCCAGGCACACCTCCTGCGCGACGTCGTCGGCCGTGGTGTGCGCCCCGCCGATGCGGCCCAGCCGGGCCCGGCAGTAGCGGACGAGCCGTGGCCGCAGGTCGGCGAGCAGGGCCGCCGCCGCAACCCGGTCGCCCGCAGCCGCCCGACGGGCAAGCTCTGGCTCGATCGCTGTGGTCATGGGATGCGAGACACCTTTGTTACCGGCAGGGCTAACCGCACGCTATCGAGACGTATGCAACTCTCCTAGCCCACGCTACGTCGCCGAACGGGAGACCCAAGAAAGTGGCTGCGTGAGGGCGTGCCGCCGCGACGTCAGCCAGCAATCAGGTGAGAGAGGGTCGGTGGCCGTCGAAGTCGCCGTGCAGGGGCTGACTAAGTCCACCGGTGGCCAACCAATTTGGTTGGACGACAGCCTTGCCCTGCCGGCTGGCGAGGTCTCCGTGCCGCTGGGTCGTCCGGCACCGGCAAGTCGGTGTTCCTGAAGACGAGCGGCCTTCGCGCTCGCCAAAACGGCCAAGCGCATCAGGGCTGCGCACTGGCTCGGCAGACGCCCCGCCGGATCCTCGACGGTTTCTTCGGTGGCCCTAACCCCGGCCGACGACCTCGCGTCCTGTCCACAGAATAATGCGGCTCAGATCCAAGATAGAGGGTCGACGGGGCGCCCGCCGAGACGTACCTCGAAGTGCAGGTGGGGACCCGTGGAAGCGCCAGTCGATCCGACCAGTCCGATGACCTGGCCGGCGCGGATGCGCTGACCAGGCGACACCATCAGTTTGGACTGATGGCCGTAGCACGTGGACAGCCGCTGCCCGTCAGCCCTGCCGTGATCGATGCAGGTGTAGTTGCCATAGCCGCCGTACCAGCCGGCGCGCGACACACGGCCGTCCGCGGCCGCGAGGATCGGGGTACCGGTCGGGGCGGCGAGATCCACACCCGCGTGCAACTGCCACACGTGGTAGTACGGGTCAAAACGGGTGCCGTACTTGCTGGTGAGTCGGCCCGACAGTGGACGCCCGAGCCGGCCCCCGCCGACCGTGGCGACGGTGCGGGCCGGTACCGCCACGGCGGGCACCGTGCGGACGCGACGGCTGATCTCCTGCCGAAGCCGCGCCTCCTCCGTCCGGCGGCGGATGAGTTCGGCCTGGCCGGAGGTGATCGCGCCGGACAGCGCGACAGCACGACCGGTGGGGGTGTCCACCACATCCGCGGAGTCCGCCACGGCGAAGGGCGACGCATCCGCATCCCCGCCGGCGGTCAGAGACATCAGCAGTTGCAGCACCGGGTCCGGCCCGCGCTGCACTCTGGTGAGGTCATCGCGGGTCCTAGCGAGAATGTTCTCCAGGTACTGAATCCGGTGCTGGACGTCGCTGAGCGCGGCTACCTGGCGGGCCTGTGGGGTGACGGCGGCGTCCACCGGCGGCTGCGGATACAGGTCGGCACCGGGGTCGCCAGCGATGAGCGCAGGGGCCGATCCGGGGCTCACGATCGGCCCGTCGTTGCTGGGCGGGGGTGAGACGCCCACCGGCGGTAGCTTGCCGGCGGTCGGCGGAATCGTCGCAGGTGGCGTAGGCGGTCGGGTCGACGCAGCGGCCGACGGGACGGGCGGCGGCTTCACCGTCGGCGGCTTGATGGGCGGCAGCGTCACCTTCGGCGGTTCAACAGGTGGCAGCGACACGGTCAGCGACGGGCTCGGCAGGGCCGGCAAGGTCGGCAGGGACCCCTGCGCTGATGAGCTTTGTGCCCCGGCGTCCAGGCAGAAGGACGTCACCATCAGCGCCGCCCCGGCGACGGTCGCCAGCGTGGCCCGCCTCCACCACCGTTTGCCCATGACGTACTCCCGCCGTCGACCCCGTTCCCGTCTCTCTGCTACATCGGATCTCGGTGCCTAGTCGTTACAGCCGGCAGGGGGCTGGCCGTGACGCCGCCGCAGCCGTCGACGCGCCAGCAGGATGCCCGCCGCGACCACGCTGACCATTACCGCCGCAACGGCCGGCACCCGCAGCGACCGTCCGGGCGGCCGGACGTCACTTGCCACGGCCGGCGGCTCCAACGCTGGATCTGTGGCCGTGGCGGTGGCCGTGGCCGTCGAGCCCGGGAGCAGATAGGCGTTGCTGGCGATTTGGGGATCCGTCGCGGTGGACTCCACCGAAGTGACACTGACCCGGTTGCGGACCAGCGTGCCCGACGGCACACCCGGGCGGATCCGCCCGGTGATCGTGATACGCGGCACCGCTGTGGCGGCACCCAGGAGCAGGTCACCGAGGTCGCAGACGACGACACGAGGGGATGCTGCACACCGACCCGGCTCGGCTTGGGCGATCACCCCGTCGAGATCAGCCGTGGTGGTGAAGGTGACCCGCGTCGCGGTGAGGGTGCCCCTACCGGAGATCGTGACGGTGTGGGTCACCCCCTGCTCGGGCAGCGCGCCGAACGGTGTCGACGTCAGCACCGGCGTGGCGTCCACCGCAGGGGCCGGTGGCGGCGCCGGAGCAGCCGCGGCCACGGCGCCCATCATGCCCGCCACCGACGCGGCGACAGACTCCCACATTCCCACACTGTAAGCCGACCGGCCCACGATCGCTCCCGGCCAGATGCCCCTTATGCTCAACCCACCCGGAGATCGTGCCAACGCATGGTCGGCCGAGTCGTCCCAGGGGCTACGGGCGAATACATCCTGCATGGCATCGCCTACGGCATCGGCACAGACCGACATTACGAACTGCTGGCGGAACTGCGGCAACGCGGCGAGCTGCCGGATGCCGTCCGGCGGACCGCACACTGGCTGTTGTCTTCACCGCCAGACTCACCGGCCTGCCGGGCCTGCCTGACCACACGCTCACGGTGACCGAAGTCGTCCGCGCCAACCAAACCGGGGCCAGCCCTTCCGTCTGCAGGTTGTGACGCGTTCAAGCGGTGCAGTACGGAGCCGGCTATCCCGAGCGCGGCGCAGCGATAGGCGCCAGCCGGCAAGCGGCGCGTAAGCGACGGCCAAACCTGGAATCTCCAAGAGGCGCGCCAGCGGATGGAAGCAGCCGTCCGGGGCATCGGGTGAGCCGGTGAGAGCCATCTGGGACACCCGGGGACGGCCTGAGGGGTCTCGCCAGCTGGTGGGGCGGCCACCAGAGCCGTGCCCGGGGGCACGTAGCCGCGTTAATGGCGTCAACGAGCCGCAACAGGAATGACGAGAGTCGAGCCAGTCTCGTGCCAGCGCCCCGGCCAAGCGGACAGCGGCTGTCTGTCGAGCAGGTCCGCCGAGGCTGCGCGGATGCGCCGACCAGTCCCAGGGCGACGAGTGCGCTCCCCTAGCCGCACTGCCTGCTGGTCGTCTGCGTTCTAGCGGGCCTTCTTTGTCGCCCGCTTGCGCGGCGGCGTCAGCAGGTCGGCGATCGCTGCGATCGCGGACGGCACCAGGCGGTAATAGGCCCAGACGCCGCGCTGCTCGCGCTCGAGCAGACCGGCCTCGGTGAGGATCCGAAGGTGATGGCTGACGGTCGGCTGGGAGAGGCCGAGCGGCGTGGTGAGGTCGCTGACGGACGCCTCGCCCTCGGGAGCGGACTGGATCAGGCTGAGCAGTCGCAGCCGGGCCGGGTCGGCGACGGCCTTCAGCACTCCCGCGAGCCGTTCGGCGTCGGCGCGCTTGATCGGCTCGCCGGCAAGCGGCGAGATGGCAGGCAGGGCAGTTTTCGCAGTTCCCACGTCTTCCATCGTTCCACGAACACCATCGATCGGCCGCTGGAACCGGAACCAGTATCCCCGATGGCGACCGCGAGGCCTCGGCGCGAGGGCTGCCACGGGGCGGGTCAGCGCCGGTAACTGGCGGCGGCGTGACTCGGGAAGGGCCGCGCTGTGCCCCGGGTGTGGTGTCCGAGATCTCCCACTCGGCCGCGGGCTGCTCCTGCCGCTGGCCTTGGTCACCATGCTGACGGTCAAGATCCCGATCGGCCTCGCGATGCTGCTCTACGTGCCCTTCGTGCCGATCGCGATCATCATCGTCACCCAACTCGTCGGTGTGTCGACGTTCTGCCGCGCATTCCAGCAGCGGGCCGGGTTGCATCACTATCTCTACCTGGTCATCGGTGTGCCGTTCTACCAGTGGCTGCTCGCAGCGGCCGCGATGTGGGCCGTGGTGGAGCACCTCAAGGGCAACAGGACCTGGCACAAGACTGTCCATGGCGGCCATCACCGTACCGCTGATTCGATCGGTTCGCCTCTGTCCCTGGAGTCCGTGTGACCACGCTGACCTTGCCGGTGGTGCGCCGGACCTCGATGGTCGACACACCAACGAGGCGGCGGTGGACAGTGGGGCTGGCCCGGCGCCGGCGGAGCCTGGCCCTGTTGGCGGTGCTGCTCACGGATCGTCGGTTTGGTCAACTCGTGGAACCTCCACGGTTGGCCGGGGCGGGTCAACGACGACGAGGGATGGTTGGCGGAGCGGTTCCTGGACGGCTCCACTCCACAACCGGAGGCCTTCGTCATCACGTCTATCTACGTCGTGTCGTCACACAACCTCGACCAACCTGCCTGGGCAGTACAGCTAGCTAGGGCGCCGGGTAGGCGGCGGGTCAGACTTCCGCCGCCTACCCGGTCCGGCGGGCGTCGCTACGGCGCCGTCGTGGCCGTCGCCCTAGCCTCGCTCGGGAACATGTGCTCGAGCATCCACTGGCCGCCGGTGTCGTAGACGTCGACGAGGTCCCGGAAGCGCATGTAACTCTCGTGCTGCTCGTTCGGCATCACCTGTGTCGCGAGCTCCAGCTGCGGCTTCTGCGCCTTGATCGCATTGACGACCGCTACGTTGCTGCTGAAGTTGACGTTGCGATCGTCGTCGCCGTGCTCGATCAGCGTCGGCGCCGTCCACGAGGCGAGATTGGCGATCGCGGCGCTGCCGGCGTTGCCGGCCATGTCCCAGGCGACCTTGAAGATGTCGGAGTTCCGCGAGACCCCAAGCGTCGTCAGGTAGCCGCCGTAGGAGAGCCCGTAGATGCCGACCTTCTCCGGCTCGACCCCGGGCTGCGCGAGCAGGAACGCCGCGCCGCCCTGGATGTCCTGGTACTCGCTCGCGCTCGTGCCGCCGCGCCCCGGGAACGTGCGCCACGCGTTGCCGTACATGATTCCGCCGCGGTAGTCGACGGACAGCACGACGCAGCCGTGGCTGGCGAAGTACTGGTTCATCTCGTACAGGACCGTGTAAGTGTCGTAGTAGTGGTAGCCCAGCAGCATCTGCCGCGACGGGCCGCCGTGCGGGAAGATCACCCCGCAGCCCGTCGGGTGGGCCGGCACGAAGAGCTGCCCATGGACGGTCTGATGGTCCACCGACGAGGGGAACGTGACCGGCTGCGGCTCGACGAGCTGGTTCACCGGATAGGAGTCCGGCAGGTCGGGCCCGCCCTTGGAGACGTTGCCCACGGCATCGCGGATGTACACCGTCGGCGGGACGTTGTAGCTGCCCTCGACGTAGGCGACCGCGCCGTCGGCGAGCAGCGCCGGAGCCCACTGGCTCGGACGGCCGCCCGTGATCGCCTGCGTCGCGCCACCGTGGAAGCCGACCGAGAACAGATGCCGGCGGGCGATGTCGCCGATGTTGGTGGCATAGACGATCGCCTTGTGGTCGCGCGTGACCTGCGCGGTCTCGACCTCGCCGTCACCCGGCGTCAGCAGCGTCGGGGTGCCGCCGGCGACGGGCACCGAGTACAGGTGGCGCCAGCCGTCGGCCTCCCACACGAACGCGAGCGTGCCGTCGTCGGACCACATCAGCTGGTCGCCCGGCTGGCTCTCGAAGGTCGGGTTCCCGTCGAGTGCGTAGTAGCTCGAGCCCAGCCCTGGCGACGCCTGCCAGACCCGCCGCGGCGTCAGCGTCGCGGCGTCGGCGACCCAGATCGTCCACGGCTGCCCGGAGACGGTGCGCCGGAACGCGATCTGCGTGCCGTCGGGCGACCACACGGGGTTCGCGTCGCTCGCGCCTGTGTGCGCGATCGCCGCCGTCGTGTACGTGCCCATGTCGAGCACCTCGACGCCGTTGGAGCGCACGTAGAGCAGCTTGGAGCCGTCGGGCGAGAAGCGCAGGTTCGACGGCGAGCCACTGGACACCGTGAGCAGCGGCTTCGGGCTGCCAACGTCCGCCAGCTTGCCCTTGTCCCACGTCAGGGCGGCGCTCATGATGCTCGTGCCGTTGACCCACACCATCATGCGGTCATCGGGAGTGAACGCTGGCGCGAGCCCGTCGCCGAGCAGCCGTGGCTTCCCGGCACGCGAGGCGACGATGTAGACCTCGCGGTGCGGCGGGTCGGGCGTCGAGGCCGGGTTGAGGATCTCGCCGTCGCTGTTCGGCGAGCTGCCACGCACATAGGCGATTGCGCCGCCATCGCGCGACACGGCGAGCTGAGAGAGCTCCTGGCCGTCGTCGTCCGGGTAGTTGACGATGCGGTGCGAAGGACTGCCGGAGCGCATGAAGTAGATCCCGCGGTCGTAGGCCGCACGCGTGATGTAGGCGATCGAGCGGCCGTCGCCGGAGGCCTCGGGCCCGTAGGCGATCGGCGCCTGCAGGATGTCCGCGACCGTGAACACATCGTTGGCGCGCGCCGGCGGCGGGGCCCAGGGGCCGAACGACGGTACGGGCTCGGTCAGCGACTGGTTGGGGCTCCCCGGGTAGCTACGCACGAACGAGATCTGCCTTCCGCTGGGCGCCCACGCCGGCGCGCTGTCGGTCCCGAACGAGGGGTCGACGTAGCCGATCTGGTCTGTCTTGACGTCGTAGACCGCGATGAACCCGTGGTCGCCGCGCGGGTTCTCGAACGCCAACTGCTTGCTGTCGGGCGAGAACACCAGCTTGCCGACGGTGCCGCGGATCGACAACAGCCGCTCGGGATCACGCCAATCCGCCTTCGCGTTCGCGCGCGTCTCGCTCCAGATGCTCTTGGCGTCGTCGGACACCCAAGCCGCCCGCCTGCCATCCGGCGACAGCACCGCCCCCGGCGGCGGCGACGGCGCGGCCGCCTGTGCGGCCGTGCCGAAGTCGACGCCCGCTACCAGCGCAACGGCCACGGCGCTCCCAGCGGCGACCATTCGGCGTGTCAGCTTACCCAGTTCCAACAACCGTCTCCGTGAGCGCACACTTCCTCCTGAATCTGTCGGGCATCGGCCGCAGGCCCACAAAAGCCATCGGCCTGCTCGCGACGGCGGCCATCCTCCTGGCGCAACGATATCGATACATGTCTCGATGAACAATGATCGAGCAGCACTACGTGAGAGTTCCTTTGACAGTGACGCCGCGCGGCCAGAACGAAGGGCGCGAGGACTGCGCCACCGCATCGCCGCCTCCACGACCCGCCGGCTCCGCAAACGGCTCGGCATCCCACCAGTGCCGGCACGCCGGGGCCACACCACGTGGCCACAGTTCCTCCGCACCCCAGGCATCCAGGACGCTGGCCTGCGAATTCCCCATGTGGACTGCGCGCTCAACCTCAAGCGCCTGTACGCGTCCTTCGTCCCGGAGGCCATGCCCGTTTCGGCTGCTGTCTTTCCTGTGAGCTGTTCACCGACCCGGACCGGTCCATCAGCGCCATCGCCAAGCCCGTCGGCGTCTCGAGCAGCACGATCTGTAAGGTGCCGTAGGTGATCTAGGGTGGGCGGCGTTGCCAGAGGTCGGCCTTCTGGCGCGGCATGGGAGATGCGCTGCGTTCGGAGAGCGGCACCGCGTGTGGTGGTCCTAGCGTGCGGCCCGGCCAGCCGGTGGTGGCTGTGACCGACTTCGACAGAGGCCCTAACCCGTAGCCCTGCTCAACGCTTCCTGTGCGATCATGTGCCGTCCCCTCTAACCCTTTTAGAGGATTCCTCATGCGACAGCGTCGGCAAGTGGCGCGTGCGGCCCTCACCGCAGCCGCCGCCACGGCCATGCTCGGGCTTGCCGCCCCGGCCTGGGCCACCGGCAACCCGCACAACCCGCCGGGCGACAACGGCACTGTGAAGATCGACGGGGTGCCCTTCTCGGACAAGGTCGACAACCAGCCGCACGTCACCTGCGAGTTCGAGCTCGAGTTCTTCAACTTCGACAAGAACCAGAAGGCGAACCTCACCCTCTGGGCGCAGCCGCCGTCAAGCACCCCGAAAGACAAGATCGTCTGGTCCCGGCAGAACGTGCTGATCAGCAACGACCCGGCCTCCGGCGCGGAGAACGACCACGACGAGGTCATCCGGCTCTCCGCCAACGACCTCGACCTGACCGGCCTCAAGCTCCACGAGAAGCAGGGCTACCACATCAAGCTCGACGTGGACCTGATCGGCGGCAAGTCGGCCAACGGCAAGCACAAGGTCTTCTGGCTGAAGCCGTGCGCATCCTCGGAGTCCCCATCGCCGAACCCGTCGACGCCGGGCGGCGAGTTGCCGACCCCGACTCCGGGCGGATCGGACAACCCCTCCGAGAACCCCTCCGGCACCCCGGGTGCCCCGGGTTCCTCGGTGGGTGGCGGTACCGGTGGCGACACCGACACTGGCACCGAGGGTGGCCTGCCGCTGACCGGTGTGGCCGCGACCAGCATCTCGCTTACCAACCTCGCGCTGATCGGTGGCGGTGTCCTGCTGATGGCGCTGCGTCGTCGCCGGGACAAGGTCCGCTTCACCAGCTGACCTCCGCGCTACACGGACCGGCCGTCGGACCTCGCGTCCGGCGTCCGGTCCGTTCTCGCGGGGATCGTTCGGTGCGGGCCGGGACGGAGGCGCCGGGGCGGGGCGGGTTCACCGGCACTCGACTGCACACCGTCGACTACCAGAGCCCGGAGCCGTTCCGAGGGCAGCGGGTGGCGCCCTCCGGGGCATCGGACCTGTCACCGGGCCGTCAGAGGCGACGGTCATCTGCTGGCTTGCGGCGCGTCGGTGATCCACTGGTCCGGGGGGTGTGCCGCGTAGCCCGTTGTCGGTGCCGTACACGCGGCATGTCAGCCCGTAGGCGTCGCGGCGGTTCGTTTCACCGATGCCAGCCGCATCCAGCAGCGACCGTATCCGCGCCTCTAGTCCCTCGTGGTTGGGGCAGCCCTCGAAGTACAGGCGGCGGACCCGATAGCCGAGGCGACCGCCGCCACCAAGATGCTCGCCAGCCGCGCCCTCAGGAAGGTACAGGCGATTGAGCGGCCGACCGGCGTCGGACGGGAGCATCGAGAGGTGGTCCAGGCCTTCCTGGCGGCGGGTCGCCGCGGCGACTTCGAGGAGTTGCTGCGGGTACTCGACCCCGAGGTGAAACTGACCGTCGATACCCCGTCCGGCGTAGTCGTCACCCTCGGCGCCACCAAGGTCGCAGCCGGCGCGCAACTTTGCGGTCGCACCAGCCATTGCCGCTGCAGCGCTGTGAATCGCCCCGAGTTTGATGGCAGTCGCTGCCTGGCTCGCCCCGGCGGAGTCGTTCTGGGGCGGCGGCGTGCCGCCGACAGCAACTACGCCTGACAGCAGCACGCGGAGGAGCGCTGGCATGGACGAGGCTCCGAGTTCGAAGCCGTTCCCCGCCGCGTGCGAACGCGATGCACAGCGAGAGCGAGGGGTTGCTGGCGGCTCCGTTGGGAGCTGATACCACGGGGCCATTCGTCTTTAGGAAAGGCTGCTTCGCTAGGTCCCGTGCCGGCGTCACTTGTCGCAGCCGATGCCGTCCCCGTCTCGGTCGAGGTCGTAGATGTCGGTGCCGATGACACGGACGGGCCCCTCGACGTAAGCCGGACCGTCGCCACTGCCGCCGGCGCAGTCGACGTCGCTGGCGATTGGGACGCAAGCACCGCTGTAGTTCGGGTCGCATTGCTTGGCCGTCTTCGTGCCGACCCTGACCACTTGGGTGACGGGTGCCGTGGTGACCTGCGAGCGGATCAGCTTCTTGGCTGTCTGAACGCCATCGGTGAGGGTCACCTGGTAGGTCAGGGTCTTGACTCCCGGGGTGCCGCGGGTGGTCACCTTCTTGGTGCCCTTCGGCAGGGAGGAGTCGTTGACCGTCCTTGTCTGGTAGGGGATCTTCTGCGTCTCGGTGACAGTACGGGTCTCAACGACCGGGGCGGCGGCAGCTGTGGGGGTCACCGCGGTCGATGAGGTTGCTGCTGGCGTCGCAGGGCCTGCTGTCTCTGGCACCGGCGGAGCTTGCGCGGCCTTTGCGGACGTGGTCGGTTCAGTCGTGGCGTCCTTGTCGGAGCTGGTGGGGGAGCCAAGGGTGATGATGCCGGGCACCCCGCAGCACAGCACGATCAGCACCGCCGCGCTTATGAGCGCGATCATGCCCTTGGATGATTTGGGTCGCGTCGTCGCCTGGTTCCAGCTTGTAGCTACCGGGATCTGCGCGGTCGGGTATGGCGGCACCTGGCCGCCGTGGCCGAGCTGCGGCTGGTAGGGCGGTGGGGGCGTTTGGTCGTGCCAGGGGTCCTGCGGAGGCGGGTACGTCACGTGTCCGAGTGTGGTGACCAGTGTCAATGCCTGACACGGGCCGGTTGGCCACGATGTCTGTCATCATTTCGACGGACGGTCGACTCGCTCGGATTGGCGGCTGCCGCAGCCCATGGATCGTCGTGCCGCGAGGGCTGATCCGGCGTTGGGGCGACGGTGCAAAGAGCGTGGGAAGGGGGAACGCCGGCCCACCTATGTTGGGCCGGCGTTCGGTAACTTGCGGCGTCAGCAGTAGGTGTAGCCGCTGCCGCGCTTGGTCCAGGTGCAGCTGTCGATGAGGGTGCCGGACGGGTTGCGCAGGTAGGCCTTGTCGCCGGTGTTGTTCCACACGTACCAGGAGCGGCCCCAGTAGCGGTGGGCGCTGGTGTTGGTGCCCTTGCCGGTGTGGATGTACACGCTGGCGCCGGACTTGAGGGAGAAGTTGCTGCTGAACTTGTAGGTGTAGCCCGTCTTGTCGCGCAGCGTCCAGCCCTTGAGGTTGATGGTGGTGCTGCGCTTGTTGGTCAGCCGGACGTACTCGGCGTTCAGGCTGCTGTTGGACCCAGTGTCGCTGCCCGGGGAGTCGTAGTAGATCTTGGTGATCATAATGGCCGGGGCGGCCTGCGCCGGGGCGGCGACGGCCAGCGACCCGCCGACGGCGACGGCGAGCGCGGAGACAAACCCGATCAGCCTTCTCTTCAAGTGGTCCCCCTGGTTGGAAAGTGGAGGCCGGCGTGAACCCGTCGCCGGCCGGATGCCTTGATGGCATCACATGTGCGCAAGATCGTAACCGTGGCGACCGACGGATTCGCTACCCACGCGTAGGGCACAGAAGAACCGTGTCTACCTGGGCATTCGTGTATGCCCGTCCGTCTTGAGCAGCGAACATTTGTCGGACCTGCCATTGGATGACAGGGTGAATGGGCAGCGGGGTGCGAGGCTCTACGGTCAGGGCGTGGGGTTCTCCATCAAACTCGCGCCCGGCGTCCGGGTCCGTGCCTCGTCGCGTGGCATCCGTACCAGCGTGGGCCCGCGGGCAGCCCGGGTCCACTTCGGCGCCGGCCGCACCGGTTTCTCAACAGGGGTGGGCCCCGTCGGGTTTTACACCTCACTCAGCGGCGGCCGCCGGGGCAGCTCCGCGGGCCGGGCTACCTCGGCGGCGAGCTACCAGCGCCAGGTCGCCGCGCAGCAGCGCCAAGCGATGCAGGCGCAGCGGGTCGAGGAAGCACGAAGCTTGGCGCAGGCATTCCTGCGGATTCTCGAGCTGCACCGGGTCGATTTCCCTGCCGCGTCGCGGCCGATCGCTCCAGACCCCGCACCACCAGATCGAGCCGCCATCTACCAGCATTACGAACGGCACGCCCTGGCCGGCATCGGCTTCTTCGAGCGCGCCAAGCGCGCTCAGGCCAAACAGCAGGCCGCGCAGTGGACCGAGGCTGAGGTCCAGCGACAGTGGGCCTCGCTACGGGAGCAGCAGAAAGGCTGGCAGCAGTACCTGGATGAGCGCTGGCAGCAGCTCTGCGCCAACGTGTCCGAGGTTGTTCTGGAAACCTTGGAGGAGGCCTTCGAAGACAACGAGGCACCGAGCGCCGCAATCGGCGTCACCGGAGATGAGGTGTCCCTCGTGGTGCTCGTACCCGCCGTCGAGCACGTCGTGCCCGAACGGATGCCCACCACCACCCAGGCCGGGAACCTGTCGCTGCGTAAGCTTCCTCAACGCGAGCGGGCCGACTATTACAAGCTGTTCGTCTGCGGCCAGGTCCTCGTTACCGTGCGGGAAGCCTTCGCCGTTGCGCCCGGCATCACTACCGCACGCGTGGCCGTGCTCCGCCACGACGGACCGGACAGCTACGGCCAGCCCCGCGTGTCCTGCCTGCTGGCCGCAAAGCTCGACCGATCCGCGCTCAACGGAGTGCGGTGGGACGCCGCCGACGCCGCTGCCATCATCAACGACACCAACTCCCAGCTGCTGCTCAACCCACGAACCCGCACCGGCGAACTCCTGCCGCTAGACCTCGCCACCGAGCCGGCACTCACCGAACTCATCAACGCCGTTGACCTAGCCGAGCTCGCAGCCGCCCCGAGCGAGATCAAGGGCTGACGCCGGGGGCCTCCTGCTGACCCGGCGACGGTCTGCATACGAACAGCGGTAGAACAACGACACCGCCAGCGGCCGCCGTCAGTCACTCCCCGCAAAAGGAGGCTGCTGGTACTGGTAGACGTCGGTGCCGTCCAGCCTCTCGACGAGCACATAGACGTGCTCAACCGTGGGCCCTGCGATATCGCTGGCCCCGATGTAATAGCCGGTCTGAGGCAGCTCGACCACCGCCGGCGGGCCGCCGTCAGCTGTGACCTCCACGGGCATCAGCCTCCCGTCGACCGGTCCACCCAGAAACCATGCATCTACTGCCGCCATCCAGCCATCATGCCGCCGCCTACCGATCTGTGGTTGACATTCACGGCTGACATCAACCGCTGCCGCCCGAGGATGGATCTCTGCATATGAAGGGGTCAATGGCGCACCAGAAGTAACTGCCGCGAGTTCGGGACGAAACGCTCTGCTCGCTGAGATGTCGTCAGGCGCTCCCGGCCGCGCGGTCCGCTCCTTGGGCTTGCGAGCGGAGGAATGCGGTCCAGGTCGTCGCTGACCTGTCCGGTGCGGGATCAATGCCGGCCTCGCGCAGTATTTCCACACGGTGGACGCGGCGACCTTGATCCCGAGGGCGAGCAGTTCGCCGTGGACACGCCGGTAGCCCCAGTTGCTGTTCTCTCGAGCCAGACGTAGAGCCAGGGCGCGAATCGAGCACAGTGCGCGGAGCCGCCCAGGTCGGCGAGGTCGGGAGACGATGGCGTGGCGGCGGGCGAGCAGGTCGCTTTGCCAGCGCAGGATGGTGCCCGGGTGCACGAGCAGTCGGAGCTGCCGCAGCACGGCCCGGGGGAGTGGGCGCAGCAAGGCGGGCAGCAGGGCCCTGTCGGCGGGCTGGAATCGGACGCGTCGGTCGCCGAGTTGGCGCTGCAGCACGGCGATCTGGTGGCGCAGGATGAGGATCTCGACGTCCTTGTCGTGATCGATCCGGGGCAGCAACCGCAGCAGCGCGAACACGTGGGCCACACCGAGGTAGGCCAGTCGCAGCAACACGAGACGGCATCATCCCGTAGTCACCGACACCGATCGGTCAGGTGACAAGCCGAACCAGCCGTGGTCGGCCGCCCAAGTACCGACGAGTTCGCCCTGAATAGCGCGGACGGCATTCTCGGCAGGCACAACGCCGATGGGGCCTTCGTAAAAGATCAACGATGCATGGCAGCGGGACCTTAATTGAGGGCAGCGGAGCGCGCTGAACGGAAAGCTAATTGACGGCGGCGTGTCGAGCGAGAACGCTGGGAAGCGGGGCGGCCCTCCAAAGCACGCGACACTCGGCACGCCGCCAGAGAAGGCGTTTCGGCCAGCATCGACGACGTCCGGCATCGACAACGTTAGGAAGTCCTGCCATGGACGACCCGCGACCTCCCAGGTCAACAACCCGGGAATCTCGCCGGTCTGTGGGGCGCGCGTGGTGGCCGATCATCGGCGGTTGGGCCGCAGCGGTGCTGACAATCACCAGCTGCGGGCAGCCGGTGCGGCAGAAACCGCCAGCAGGAACTTCGACCGGAGTCGTCAAGCAGACGATTGGCGTGATTCGCGCGCGCTACACCACGATCATCAGGCAGGACGGACAGGAGTTCCGTCAGGAGTACGAGGTGATCGCCGACGGCGATCGGCGTACCCGCATCAACTACTTCGGGGAACCAGAGACCGATTGGGAGAAGAGGACCGACGGCAGCTGGACGGTGTGGGACGGTCAGGTCCTGCTCGACTACAACCCGAATGACGCGCCGGCGTACACTCGGCTCGACGACCGGGACGCCGGCCAGCGGCCGGTCTACGTCCTTCGGCAAGGCTCACCGCATTTCCGGCGGGCATGCCCGCAGGCACGCCGCCTGGGAACGCACGCCCTACTTGGGCGCACCGCCGTCCGCTATGCGTGCGCCGCCTCAAGCGACGAGGGCGGGATGCCCGAGCCGCACGAGATGTCGCTGGATCAGGCGACAGGGCTCCTACTCAAGGACGACGGAGCCACGTTATCCATTGCGGCTAGCGAAGTCGATTTTGATCGAACTGTGGACGTTGGCACATTCTCCACTGAGCTACCCGCTCGTGCACAAGACGCGTCTGATTCCAGGATCGACGATTTCCACCTGCCGCGGGTGGGCGGCGGCGAGCTGACATTGGCTGCCTATCCGCCGCCGTTGGTGATCGTCGTCGGAGACGCGGCGGGCATCCGAAAGATGGTGGCCCGGCTCCTACCGTTGACGCAGGGCGGCGTCCGACCGCGGGTGATCGGCATGCTCGTCGCAGTACCGCCCCCGGATTGGAAGGGCAGCCTGCTCAACCCAACCGACGCCGCGTCCTTTGCCGAGGAGACGTCGAAGGCGGCAGGCGCGTTCCCCGTGCCGGTTGGCGTCGACATCAAGGGTGCGGCCAGCTACCTGATCAGCCAGGCAACCGGTATCGAAGCCGGGCAGACCGAGCCAACCGCGGTTGCTTTCGTCGCCTCCGACGGAACGATGGCGCACGCCAGCACGGATGCTGCAACCGACGACAAGCTTCGCGAACTGATCGACACGCTGCAATGATTATCCGTGTGCCTCGATGAGCACGGTTCGGCCGTTGCGCCGGAAGTGGAAGTCGCGCGTTGGTGAGCCTGCGAATTCCATCGGCAATCCTCTGCCCAGGGCTTCGTGCTCGGTGACCTCGTCGGCGTGCCCAAAGGGGCAGGCCATTCGGTTTCCTGACCGACCCGACGGCGCGTGTCGCTGTGCGGGCGATGGTCGGCACCGGACCGCTGACCGTGGCCGTTCGGCTGCCGAGCCGGCGCTCAGGGCGAAAGCGGAGCGAAGGTGTCGGGATCGATTCCAGCAGCCCTGTAGCGTGCCCACGGATCGCCCCCAGCACCAGGCACCTTGGCGGTACTCGTATCCGGGCCTTGGTGACCGTCCAATCCTCCTCCTTGGTGATCACACACCCTGACTACCGCGGTGCGAGTGGGTGGCTCCGTACGCATTCGCGCCCTTAGGACGCACCCGTGTTGCATAAGTTTGGTGATCGCCGATGTAGGACATAGATACGCGTCACACACCCTCCCAGAGGAGGCCCCTCATGCCTCGAACCACCCCTCCCCTGATCGCCGGCGTCCTTGCCGCCGCGCTCGTCGCGCCGGTCGCGCCGGCGCAGGCGAGCAACCCACTCGCCCCGATATCCAGTTCCCTGGCGCGGACGCTGACGACAACCTCCGGCATGATCCCGGTGTTTGTGCACGGTACGAGCATCGGCGCGGCCCGGCAGGCGGCCGCCGACACCGGCCTTACACTCGTCACCACCTGGAACAAGATCGGCGTCGCGGTTGCGCGCGGCACCGCTGAGCAGATCGCGGCCGTTCGCGGTCATGCCGGTGTCACGTACGTCGAAGGTGACCAGCCGCTGCGGCTGCACCTGTCGACCTCGAACGTCGCTACCCGAGGCGAGCAGGCGCGCGCTGAGCTGCGCGACGGACAGGGACGGCCGGTCGACGGCCACGGTGTATCGGCGGCGATCATCGACACGGGCGTGGACGGCACGCACCCGTTCTTCCGCAACGCCGACGGCACCAGCGCAGTGAAGCTCAATCTGAAGAACATCTGCGGCCCGCTCGCCGACCTGGGTCTGCCGCTCCCGCTACCCAACGACTCGTGCTTCCTCGACCTGACCGCGGCCAACGACACCGACACCCTGTCGGCCGGCGGGCACGGCACGCACGTCGCAGGGATCGTCGCCGGGCGGGACACGACGCTCACCGACGGCACCCGGCTGCACGGCGCTGCCCCTGACGCCACGCTGATCAGCCTGTCGGTCGGCGCGGGACTGAGCATCTTCGGTGCGGACAGCGCGCTGAACTGGGTGCTCGAGCATCACCTGAACCCGTGCGCGGGCTGCCCACCGATCAAGGTGAGCAACAACTCGTACGGCCCCAGTGGCGGTGGGGCGTTCGATCCGAACTCGGCGACCACCAAGTTCCAGCGGGCATTGGCCGCCGAGGGTGTCGTCACCGTCTGGGCGGCCGGCAACGACGGCCCGGACAACAGCGCCACCAACCCTCCGGGTCAGGACCCCACTCCGGGAATCATCATGGTCGCCTCCTACGACGACCACGGCACCGGCACCCGCGACGGTAGCGTGTCCACGTTCTCCAGCCGCGGGGCGGCGGGACACCCGGAGACCTACCCGGACGTCTCGGCACCCGGATCGAACATCACCTCGGCCTGCCGGCCGTACCTGCTGATCTGCTCGACCGGTCTGGACCCGCACAACGGCCCCGGGCCCCTGGACCTCGGCACGTTCAACACGATCAGCGGCACCTCGATGGCGACCCCGCATGTCGTGGGCATCGTCACCCAGCTGTTCCAGGTCGCACCGAACGCGACCCCGGCCCAAGTCGAGGACGCGCTCAAGGCCACGGCGTACAAGTTCACGGACGGCGCGGCCTACCAAACCGTCGGGCCCTACACCATCGCAGTTGACAAGGGAACCGGCCTCGTCGACGCGTACGCCTCGGCGGTACGGCTGGGGGCGACACCTGCCTGACGGCCGGTCAGCTCAACGGCGCAGTAGCGAGTGCAGCCGAAACAGCGCCACGGAGCAGATCCGACGCCATCAGCAACGCCGATAGCCAACTGTCTGCTCGGCCCGAGCTGCCCGGGTGCCGGTTGCCGACGGCTGCTCATCGCGCGGTAGGCCCCGTTCCGGGGGGTGAACGGGGCCTACCTGTGCGCCATACGGGAACCCTGGGGTCGAGGGGCCCACCCGCTCCGGATGGTGGTCGCACACTCCGACCTCTCAAACCGGCCACCGAAGCATCGGAGGAACATACTAGGCAGAATCCGCGGTACATGCAGAAGCGGGCAACCGCTTGAGTCAGGCTGTGCCCGGGCCATGAAGCCGTTGCACCCGACGTCCTACCGCATGCGGTGGTCGTCCACCGCCTGTAGGGTGCCCAGGTGAGCTTGCGTGGCCACGTCGGGGCTGGTGGGGGCGATCCGGGCGGTGTCCGGGGCGGCGTGACTCTGTTGTCGGAATCGATCACCGAGGTGGCGGTGACACGGCTGCGGCACTCCGTCGCCGCGGCCGCCGGCGCGGCCGGTCTCGCTGGTGACGGGTTGGAGGACTTCGTTTTGGCCGTGCACGAGATGACCACCAATGTCGTGCGTCATGGTGGCGGCAGCGGACGGCTCCGTCTGCTGCGCGACGCCGTGTCCCTGTCCTGTCAGGTCATCGACGACGGTCCCGGTACAGAGGATGTTCCGATCGCCCTGCCGCGCCCCCGAACCCCGGGTCACCGGGGCTTGTGGCTGGCCCAGCAGCTCACCGACAGCCTGGTTATCGACAGCGGGCCGCGTGGGACGACAGTAACCGTCACCGCCCGCCTGCCCGGCGTACAGTCGAGCGGGAACGGATGAGGGGCGGCATGGAGCAGACGTGGCAGTCGGAGACGACGGTGAGCGACGGGACCGCCGTCGTGACGCTGTTCGGCGAACTCGACATCGCCGCAGCCAGCCCGCTGGGAGACGTCCTGCAGGGCGCGATCGCCAGCGCGCCCCGCGTCCAGGTCGACCTGGAGCGGGTCAGCTTCATCGACTCCACCGTGCTGAACGCGTTCGTCAACGCCCACGGTCGTGCCACCGACAGGGGCGTCAGGCTCGCCCTGGTCAATCCCACCGGCCATGTCCGGCGCGTGCTGTCGATGACCGGGATCCTGCCATTGCTGGCCGAGCCCGACTCCGACGATTAGATCGAGCGCACTAACTATTCCCGGTCGTTTCCTCGGTGCTGATGGCGCGTTGAGCAGTTTGGGGGATCGTCCACATGAGGAACTTCTGATGGTTCGTCCGTTGACCTCGATGCCGGCCGTCGTGTCACCGC
>NZ_JBLROB010000052.1:0-24311 GCF_047921475.1 Micromonospora sp. SL4-19 | reverse complement strand
GGTGGCGTACAAGACCGCATGGAACGGCGGCCGGCTGGTGGTGGCTGACCGGTGGTATCCCTCCAGCAAGACCTGCTCGGCCTGCGGCACGGTGAAAACCAAGCTGGCCCTGTCCGAGCGCACCTACACCTGCACCACCTGCGGCCTGGTCCTCGACCGCGATGTGAACGCCGCACGTAACCTCGCCGCGATCGCGGCTGAGGCGACCACCGCCGGGAGTGGCCCGGTGGCAGGACGTGGAGCCGACCGTAAGACCCGCCCCAGCGGGCCGGTGGCCGTGAAACGTCAACCCGGCACCACCCAGGCGGGTAAGACCGGGACCGTCCCACCCTCAGGCGGGACTGCCGATCACGTGCTCACCAGCGCGCGCTGTTAGGTAACGGTCGTTCACATCATGAGAGAACTGTTCGCCACCCTGCCGGACGAGCCGCCGCCGTTGCCGCCCGGCTACCTGGAGACTGTGCTCGGCCGGGCCCGCCGCTCGGTTCGGCGCCGGCGGATCGGCACCGCCACGGTGGGGGCAGTCGTCGTGCTCCTCCTGGCCGTCCTGGTTGTGCCTGGCGTCCAGTTTCCCGTCCAGCCGGCAGCCCCGTCGGCGAAGCCGAGCCTGCCGGATCAGTTCGCCGGGTACTCGATACTCACCAGCAGCGTCAGGAGCGCTCCGCCCGGCCGTGCGATCGCCCTCTACGGCTATGGCAACGGAGAGGCGTTCAACATGTTCCAGTCGCTGGTCGTCGGGGCCGACGGTGACACGTACCGGCGCGTCGACGCCATGGAGGAGCGGGACCAGCCGTCGGCGCTGCTCGCTCCGGACGGTACCCGCGTACTGCTCGGCGACGACCGCGGCGCGATCGGCGACCTGATCCTCCTCGACCTGGCCACCGGCAAGCGCCGATCGATCCCGATCGGCGACCCGGTCGGCGTGCGGCTGCTGGCCTGGTCCCCCGACGGCCGCTATGTCGCGTACAGCGCCGCGCCCCTCACCGGCTCCGACTTGTCCGGCACCGTCGAGTTCGTCGACGGCACGGTGGGTCGCACCGGCACGCTGCGGTTGCTCGACCTGTCGACCGGACACAGCACAGAGGTGCCGGCGATCAAACCGGCGTGGACGGCGGCGTTCGCGCCGGACAGTCGGCGGCTCGCCGTGCAGGTCGGTCAGGCGGCCCACCTGTTCGACCTCGACGGCCGCGAGTACGGCAGTGTCCCGATCGCGGACGGGCGCGAGTTGGCCGCCAATGTCGGCTGGTCGCCGGACGGCAGGTTCCTCGCCACCGTGCCCTGGTTGGGGGACGGTCCGTTTGACGGCACCGTCGGGGGCCTCACCGACCATGGCAGCTTCCTGTACAAGGTGGGCGACGTCGACTTCGTGCCCGTCATGGACGCCGGCACGCCACCGGCGCGGGTTCAGGACGTCGTGCGACTGCTCGGCTGGCGCTCGGCGGGCAGTGTGGTCGTCGCGACCATCAACGACGCGGGTCACGCGTTGCTGGCGGAGGTGCAACTCGGCGGCGGCACCCGCCGGACACTGTCCCGCTTCGACACCGGCCATACCTGCGAGCTGGGCACCCAGAACTGCGAGATCTTCGACCTGCACCTCGCCACCGGTCTGCTGCCCGACCTGGCGGTCCGGAGTGCTGGTCGCCCGCAGCGCGGCCCTTGGCAGATGCTCGTGAACGCCGTCATCGGCGTCGGCCTCGTCGGCGCCGCGTTCCTGCTCTGGCGCCGGATACGTCGGTCGGTGCGTCTGGGACGACGGGGAGTGGAGTAGCCGTGTCGACGACGTGGCGGCGGGCTCGCCGCCGATCCCTCATACCTGCGCCACGGCTCAGGCGCGCATGACGGTGGCGATCGGGATGCGGGCGGCGCGGATGGCCGGGATGAGGCCGCCGAGCAGTCCGGCGACCAGGCCGGCGATGACCCCTGCGGCGCCTGCCTGCCAGGGAAACACGAGATCCGCCAGGAACGGCTCCCGATCGCCGAACAGCGCGCTGATCGCGGCCAATCCGAGCGCGGACAGCCCGATGGCGGCGGCCGCGGTGAGGAGGCCGGTCAGCAGTGTCTCTGCGAGGACGATGCCGGCAAGCAGCGACCGTGAGGTGCCCACGGCGCGCCGCAGGGCGAATTCCTCGACCCGCTCTCCGACGGTCGCGAGCCCGACGTTGAGGATGCCGGCGACGCCGATGAGCAGGACCAGGCCGGCCATGCCGAGGAAGATCCAGCGGATGAGCGCCAACTCCTTGGCGATGTCCTTGCGCGCCTGGATCGTCTCGAATTGGACCTGCTCCGCGGGCATCCCGCTGGCCGTGAGGCGGATCCGCAGCAGCTGCTCCAGGTCGCCGGCCGTGGGCGCGAGCATCACCTGCAGCCCCGGACCGTATGCGCCACTGTTGCCGGCGTGGGGCACCCAGTTCTGCAGCTCATCGGCCCGGGTGTACGCGCTGGGCTGCGGATTGCCGTCGTCGATGACCCCGATGATGCGCGGCGTCGGGTTGGCGACCGCCCCCTCGACGCGCATCTCGGCCGGCACCTGGTGGCGCGCGAAGCCCTTGGCCGCCTCGAGGTTGATGACGATCCGTGGGGACAACGACGGGTCGGAGGAGAAGTCCAGCCACTGGCCGGACACCGGCCGGAAGGGCCGGAACTGGCGGATGTCGCCGGTCAGCGCGTTGAGGCTCAGCTCGATCGCCGCGCCGGGGACGGCCGGGGCGTCGCCGGCCGTCTCCACGGGCTGGCAGTAACCGCGAGCGTCGCAGTACATCTCGGGGCCCGCGTACGGCCCGCCGCCCGGCTGGTCGAACGGGGCGGCACCGGGGTTGACCGGGGTGACGCCCGGCTCTCCGATGATCGCCTGGGTGGTGGAGACCGCGACCGCGTCCGGCCGCCCCTTCAGGGTGTCCTGGCTGATCTGGATGGTGTCGGCAGTGCCCGGCAGGTAGGTCTGCCGGGTGCCGTCCTTGCCCATGTGCAGCTCCAGATCAGCCAGCCGAGCGTTCTTGGCGGTCTCGGCGCCGACCTGTACGACCACGACGGCCATCACCCCCAGGAACAGGCTCACCATCGACAGGAGGGTGCGGGTCTTGCGGGCCCGGATGCCCTGGCCCCCGATGATCAGAGCCGAGCGGAACCGCCCCGAGAGCCGGATCACGCCGTCACCCCGCGGAGTTCGTCATCGGTCCGGTTGGGCCCGGTCGCCGCCCTGTGCCGCGCCGGCCCGCTCACTGAAGCACCCTCCCTGTCGGTGGCCGGATGAAGTTTCCCGTCGCTGAGGCGCAGCACGCGCTGCATCTTGTTGGCGTGGTCCCAGTCGTGAGTGACCAGGATCAGACCACAGCCCCGGTCGGCCGCTGCGCGCATCACCTCGATCACCAGGTTGCCCGTCTCAGTGTCCAGCGCGCCGGTCGGCTCGTCGGCCAGCAGCAGACGCGGCTCCCGGACGAGCGCCCGGGCGATCGCCACCCGCTGCTGTTCGCCGCCGGAGAGGCGGGCCGGCCGGTGCTTGGCCAGATGCGCGATGCCGACCTCGTCGAGGGCTGCCATGGTCCTGGCCCTGCGTTTGCGGCGCGGCAGCCAGCCTTGACCGTTGACCAGGGCCATCGCCACGTTCTGCGCGGCGGTCAGGTGCTTGAGCAGGAAGAACCGCTGGAACACGAAGCCGAACTCGGCGCTGCGCAACGCTGCCGCCTTGCGCTCCGGCAGCCGGGTGATGTCCCGGCCGTTCAGCAGATACTGCCCACCGTCAGGCCGGTCGAAGAGGCCGATCAGGCTGAGCAGCGTGCTCTTGCCGGACCCCGAGCGGCCAAGGATGGCCACGCTCTCGCCACTGTCGACGGTCAGGTCGGTGCCGTCGAGGATGGTGCGCGGCGCCTTCTGGCCCTTCAGCGTCTTGGTGATGCCATTGAGCTCCAGCAACGCCGTCATTTCCCGCCCATCGGCCCGGTGGGGTCGCCCTCCCCGCCGGGTTTGGCGGGTGGGAGGTTGGGGCCAGGGACCGCGACGGTCTCGTCGCCGGTGAGACCGGATTTGATCTGCACCACCTTGCCGTCGCTGAGCCCGAGGACGACGTCTCTGGTCTCCCGGGTACCGTCCGGCTGGACCACGTCCACCTTGCCCCGGCCCTGCCCGCCGGCGACCGCTTCAACCGGGAGCACCAGCGCCTTGGCAGCCCTCGCGGTCACCACCTCGAGCGTGGCGCTGGCACCGTTGATCAGCTTCACCTTGGCGGGGGCGGTGCACACCAGGCGCATCCCGGTCGGTTCCGACGGCTCGGGCCTGTCCTGCTGGTCCGGGCCGGGCCGGACGACTGGCGGGGCGGACGGCTGGGCGGACGGATCGGCGGACGGCTCGGCGGCCGGCGGGTCCGGGATGGTGCCGGCGGGCAGGGCGGCGATGGTGCCGAGCACCTTGCACGGGAACGGCCCCGGGCCGCTCTTGATCTGGGCCTGGACTGTCGCGAGCGCATCCGAGATCTTGTACGCCTGCTCGCCGTCGATGTCGGCGACGAGCCCGTAGCCGACCTTCTTGGCTGAAACGATGGGCATCCCGGCGGTCACATTGGAGCGGTCGTCCACCAGCCGGCCGGCGAACACCGCACCCGCCGGGATCTCGATGCGGTGCGCCTTGCCGGACGCCCAAATGGTCGCCACCCTTGTCGGCTTGCTCGGCGTACGTTGTGGCGTCTCGACATCGAGATAGCGCACCTGCCCGGCGACCGGGGCCACGATCCCGAACACCGGGTTGATGGTCACCTTGCCGGAGAGGCTCACCTTGTTGGCAAGGTCCTGGCGGGTGGGCTGCACCGTGGTCATTGTCGTGCCACGGGCCGCGAGACCAGGGGTTTCCGCCTGCGCGCTCGGCTCGCTGCAGCCGCTAGCGGCGGCCACGAACATCGCGAGGACGCAGAGTGACAGTAGCCTTCGCACCGCTACCCCTAACTCGATCACTTCGGGCGAACACCTGGCAAGACGTGGGGGTCGGCGACCGGTTGCCCGCAGATTGGGGCGACCTCGGCGACAATCGACCCGCCGAAGACTACCGTTGGCCCTCCCGGTCCGCTGCCCGCCTCGCAGATAAGCCGATATCTCGTAGGAAACTGTTGGTACCGGCTACGTCGGATCTATTCAGCGGTTGATAGGGCGGGAACCCTGGCCGTTTACGGCCGGGAGGAACGCCGTCACGGACCGGGACGTTTCTGGTTCTCGATGTACTCCTTGACCATCGTGAGGGGCGCGCCGCCGCATGACCCGGCGAAGTACGAGGGCGACCATAGATGCTCGCCCCACAGGTACTTGCGCAGGTGTCCGGCGAACTCGCGGCGCAGGTATCGAGATGAGACGCCCTTGAGGCTGTTGACCAGCCGCGACAGGGCGA
The DNA here is from genome assembly GCF_047921475.1 of Micromonospora sp. SL4-19. Taxonomy (NCBI): domain Bacteria; kingdom Bacillati; phylum Actinomycetota; class Actinomycetes; order Micromonosporales; family Micromonosporaceae; genus Micromonospora; species Micromonospora sp. SL4-19. The sequence continues at coordinate 18,944 of NZ_JBLROB010000052.1, read as the reverse complement.
CGCTCGGCGGGTAGTGGACGAGCAGATGCACGTGGTCGTCCTCGCCGTTGAACTCCCGCAGTTCGGCGCCGAAGTCCCGGCACACCTCGGCCATGACCTGCTGCCAGCGGGTGAGGATCGGATCGGTGAGCGCCCCGCGCCGGTACTTCGTGGTGAAGACCAAGTGCGCGTGAAGGTTGTAGACGACCGAGCGTCCCCGGCGAACTTCCGGGTCTGGGGTCCATCGTGGTGACATAGACCAAATGATTCGATGATGGTGTGAAGTTGGTGGTGCAGGTGAAGCTCCTGCCGACACCCGACGAGGCTGCGGCGCTGGAGGCGACCCTGCGCGCCTGCAACGCCGCGGCATTCGATGTCGCAGTGATGGCACGGGAGATCGACTGCTACCGCAACTACGACCTGCGCCGGCACGCCTACCACGGCATCAAGGACGACTACGGGCTCGGCGCGCAGGCCGCCCAGCACGTCATTAAGAAGGTCGCCGACGTATACAAGACGCTCGCAGGTAACCTCAAGGCCGGCAACTATGGGAAGCCCGGATCGAAGCGCCGCCGCAAGGTCGAGACCAACCCGATCATGTTCCGCTGGGACGCCGCCCAGCCCTACGACGCAAGGATGCTGTCGTGGCAGCACGACGCCCGCGTCGTCTCCATCTGGACCGTGCAAGGGCGGCTCAAACAGGTCGCGTTCACCGGCTCCCCCGACCAGATCAAGGCCGTCGAAATCCATCCGGTCGGCGAGTCCGACCTGGTGCACCGGGACGGCATGTGGTTCCTGTACGCCACGGTTGAGGTGGACGCGCCGCAGGTCTATGAGCCGGACGGATTCCTCGGTGTCGACATGGGGATCGCGAACATCGCCTACGACTCCGACGACACCCGTTACGCCGGAACCAAGCTCAACGGCTACCGGCGCCGCCAGCAGCGGCTCAGGAAGCGGTTGCAGGAGAAAGGCACCAAGTCGGCGAAACGGCTCCTGGCCCGCCGCCGCCGGAAGGAAACGCGGCACACCGCGAACGTCAACCACACCATCGCCAAGAGCATCGTGACCGAGGCTGCACGCACCGGCCGCGGCATTGCCGTCGAGAAACTGACGGGGATTCGCGACCGGGTCCGGCTGAGGAAGCCCCAACGGGTCACGCTGCACTCTTGGGCGTTCCACCAACTCGGCGCGTTCCTGGTCTACAAGGCGCGCCGGGCGGGTGTACCGCTGGTCGAGATCGACCCCCGGTACACCTCCCAGACCTGTGCAGCTTGCGGGTATCGGGACAAACGGAACCGACCCAACCAGGAAACCTTCATCTGTCGGTCGTGTGGGGTCGTTGCCCACGCCGACCACAATGCGGCTCGCAACATCGCTTCGCGTGGTGTCGTGAGCTGGGGCGCAGTCAATCGCCCGCACGCGGCCTAGCCTCGCAGCCAGCGAGGACAGTGATCCGCAAGCCCGCCCATTCATGGGCGGGTAGTTGACTCCTTGCCGGGCCGGCGATCCCACTCATCTGGAATGCGGGTCCTGCGGGCCAGGTAGACGACGTCCGGTTCGCCGCGCGGCACATCGACGAGGTGAGTGGTGACCGGACCGATCACCGCCTCCAGGCGGGCGGCGTACGCCGGGGCGGCCGAGGCGCTCCAGACCGCCAGCACGCCGCCGTCAGCCAGCCGATCCCGCAGCAATGCGGTGCCGGCCTCGTCGTACAGCGCGGCGTTGGGCGGGAACACGGTCCAGTCGGGGCCGTTGTCGATGTCGAGGCAGATGGCGTCGAAGACGTTGTTCGTGCTGCGCAGCCAGGCCAGGAGATCGTGGTTCACGACCCGCACCCGGGGGTCGCGCAGACCGTCGCGGCTGTAGGGGGCCAGGCTACGGCGATGCCATTCGATGAGCGTGTCCTCGATCTCCAGCACGACGATCTCTCCGGGGACCGTGGACGCCGCCGCCTCGGCCAGTGAAAAGCCCACGCCCAGCCCGCCGATCAACACCCGCGCGCCCGGTCCAACGAGATTGAGGGCCTCCCGCACGAGCAGCCGCTCCGACGCTCCGGCACGGGTGTCCATCAGGAAGACCCCGTTGCTGACGATCTCGAAGTGCCCGCCACACTGCCGGAGCACGAGCTCACCCCGGTCGGTCACTACCCGGTCGACTACCGCACCCGTATGGCTCACCACGCCAATCTAGGCCGAAAGATCAGTTTTGACGCGCGATTTCGGTTTCGGTCGGGCGTTTGCCGAGCCCGAAACGGGGAAACGGCATCGCGCCGTGGAAGAGGAGTACGGGGTGCCGGCGGACGTGGACCCGGGGTGCGAGCTGTGCAGCAGACCTCCGCCGCCCGGTTGGACGTTGGCGTATCGGGACGGCGAGGCGCCGGGCGAGGAAGGTACGCGGGAGACGATCCTGACCCTGGGCAACGGGTATCTGGCCACCCGCGGGGCGGCCCCGGAGGCGTCGGCCGACGGCGTCCACTATCCGGGCACCTACCTCGCCGGCTTCCACAACCGGCTCTCCGGCATGGAGGGCGACGAGAGCATCGTCAACCTGCCGAACTGGCTTCCGTTGACGTTCCGTGCCGCCGGCGGTGACTGGTTCGCGCCGGGGCAGGGGCGGCGGGTGCACGAGCACCGGATGCTGGATCTGCGGCGCGGGGTGTACCTGCGGGAGTTGGTGGTGGTCGACCGGAAACGGCGGCGTACCCGGGTTCGGCAGCGCCGGCTGGTGTCGATGGCGAATCCTCATCTGGCGGCGCTGGAGACGAGCATCATCGCGGAGAACTGGTCCGGCCGGCTGGAGATCATGTCGGGCATCGACGGTGGGGTGGTCAACGCGAACGCGCCGGCGGAAGCCGGGAGCTGCGGCCGGCACCTCACCGATGTGGCGACCGGCGGGGACGACGCGGAGACCGTCTGGCTGACGGCGGTGACGACCAACTCACGACACCAGGTGGCCGTGGCGGCCCGGACCAGGATCACCGACGGCGTCGCCCACAGCAGGCAGCTGCTGCACGGGACGGACGATGTGAGCCTCTTGATCGGGATCGACGTGACGTCCGGGGAACGCGTCGTGGTGGAGAAGACCGTCATGGTCTTCTCCAACCGGGACCGGGTGGTGTCCGTGCCGTTGACCGCCGCCGGCGAAGGGCTGCGGCAGGCGGGGACCTTCGAAACGGCGCTGGCCGAGCACGCCGCCGCGTGGTCGCAGCTGTGGGCGCGGTTCCGGCTCGACGTCGGCGAGGAGCACGCCTGGCAGGTGCCGGTACGGGTGCACACCTTCCACCTGCTGCAGACGCTGTCGCCGCACGTCATCGGCCTGGACGCCGGGGTGCCCGCCCGGGGGCTGCACGGCGAGGGCTACCACGGGCACATCTTCTGGGACGAGCTGTTCGTCTATCCGTACCTGAATCTGCGGATGCCGGAGCTGACCCGTGCCCTGCTGGAGTACCGGCACCGGCGGTTGACCGCGGCGCGGCGGCAGGCGGCCGGGGCGGGTATGCCGGGCGCCCTGTTTCCCTGGCAGAGCGGCGACAGCGGCCGGGATGAGAGCCCGTCCCGTTCGCCGTCCCCGGTGACGGGGGAGTGGATGGACGACTACACCGGCCGGCAGCAGCACGTCAATCTGGCGGTGGCGTACTGCGTGTGGCGGTACTGGGAGACGACAGGTGATCTGTCGTTCCTCGCCGCGTCCGGGCTGGAGCTGCTGGTCGAGACGGCGCGGTTCTGGGCCGGGCTGGCAACCTACGACCCGGTCGACGACCGGTATGACATTCGCGGGGTGATGGGGCCGGACGAGTTCCACGACGGGTACCCGGGCCGGCCGGGCCAGGGGCTGGACAACTGCGCGTACATCAACGTGATGGTCGCCTGGGTCCTCGGCCGCGCGGTGGAGGCCTGCGCGATCGTCGGCCGGCATCCGGGGGCCAGGCCGTGGCGTGAGGTCGCCCCGACCGACGACGAGCGGCGCCGGTGGGCACACGTCGGGCGGCGGCTGCGGCTGGCCTTCCTCGACGACGGGATACTCGCCCAGTTCGAGGGGTACGACGACCTGGCGGAGCTGGACTGGGACCGGTACCGGCAGCGGTACGGCGACCTGCGGCAGCTGGGGCCGCTGCTGCAGGCCGAGGGAGGCCACCCGAACCATTACCGGATCTCCAAGCAGGCCGACGTGCTGATGCTGCTGTACCTGTTCAGCGCCGAGGAACTCACCGCGCTGGTGCGCGGCCTCGGGTACGAGTTCGACCCCGACCGGATCCCCGCCACCGTCGACTACTACCTGTCCCGTACGAGCCACGGATCCACCCTGAGCCGGGTCGCGCACGCATGGGTGCTGGCCCGCACGGACCGTCGTCGCTCCTTCGAGATGCTGGTGACCGCGCTCGGCACCGACCTCGCGGATCCGGAGCGCGGCTCGACGCGAAACGGGATCCATCTCGGCGCCAGTGCCGGCACGCTGGACATCCTGCAACGCTGCTACACCGGCCTGGAGATTCGCGACGACCTGCTCCGGCTCAATCCGCTGCTGCCCGAAGGGCTCGACGGCCTCGATTTCGTGATCCGGTACCGCAACCAGTTGATCTCCCTGCATGTGGATCACGAACGGTTGCGGATCTCCGCCGCCCCCGGGGCGGACCAGCCCGCCCCGGTGGCGGTGCGGGACCGGACCTTCCAGCTCGCCCCCGGTGCGACCGTCACCGTCGACCTGCGGTCTCCGGACCTGGCGGCCAGCCAACCGGATCAGCGCGGCGCGCCGCCAATTCCCGCCGGGGAGAGCGGGTGAGGCCGCCCCGCAGGCGGGTCGGGTGCGGACCCGACGCCTACCCGAGCGCGTTCGTGGTAGTCAGCCCCGACGAACGGGCCCCGACCTGAGGAGAGAGACATGACCGTCACGATTCCCGACGTGATCGTCCGCTACTACCGGCTCATCGGCGAACCCGACATCGACGCCTTCGTCGCCTGCTTCACCGACAACGCGATCGTCGCCGACGAGGACCGGACCTACCAGGGCCCGGCGGCGATCCGGGCCTGGCGCGAGCGGACCGCGGCCGAGTACGCCTACGACGCCGTGCCGGAGACGGTCGAGGAAGAGGCCGGCGGCAACATCGTGGTGACGACCCTCGTCACTGGCACGTTCCCGGGCAGCCCGGTCCGGCTTCGCTACCGCTTCACGCTCCGCGACGGTCTGATCGGCGCCCTGGACATCCGCCAGTAGGGCGAGCGCCGTTCGGTGCACGGCGATCGGCAGGGTGGTGCGGCTCCAGCGCGCCGAGCAGGACGTGCAGGCCGTAGGTGACCGCGTTGTCGTACCGCTAAAGGCGGTGACGGACCCAGACGTTGGGCTCGACGTAGACGGCGTGGTCGTGCGCCACGTCGCAGTGCACCGGCACCAGGGCGCCCGGCACGTGCACCGGTCCGCTGGTGTCGAACGGGAGGCCGGTCCAGGAGCGCCAGTCGGCGAGCGTCCCGCTGATCATCATGGAGCGGGTGGCGACGCGTTCGATGCGCCCGCCGGCGCGCACGTGCACCCGCAGCCACGGGTCGACGGGCAGGCCGTCCTCGCGGACCTGCGCCGCGTACTCGCTCATCGGCAGGTCGGGTCGGGTGTGCTTGCCGCTCGGGCGCACCGGCGCGACCAGGGTGTCGTAGCCCCGCTTCGCGGCGGCCTCCCGCATGGCGGTGAGCATCAGCGCGGACAGTCCGCCGCCGCGCCGGTCGGGCCGGATGCAGATCTCCAGGGCGGAGACGATGTTCGGGGTTGCGCCGGTGAGGCGGGTGATGGTGGCCCGCTGGATCACCCGGTCCCAGCCGCCGTCGGGCAGCTCGTCCTCCGTCCAGCGCAACGGCACGGCGTACGCGCGAGCGACGGCGCGACCCGGCTCGTCGGAGTCGACGGCGACGAACACGAACTCGGGGTAGAGGTCGTGGGCGACGCTGTAGTACACGGAGCCCATCGGATCCCAGAGCATGAACTGCGGCCACGCCCCGTCGAAGCCGTCGTCGAGCAGCGGGGCGAGGTCGGGCCGGTCGGCGAGGCTCACGATGTCGATGGTCACGCCCGGAACCGTAGAGCGTCGAGCCACGCCGAGCACGTCAGTTTTTCGGGACGGTCCCCGGAACGGGCCCCCTCTCGCATGGAGAGGGGGCCCGGCTCGTGCCAGGGACGGTCAGTGGGGCGCGCCCACCGCCGACGGCTGGATCAGCACGTCGTCCATGTTGACGAACATGATCCGGTGGCCGAACTGGATCTGGACGTACGTCGTCTCGCCACGGATCACCGTGAAGTCACCGGGGAAGGTGCCGGCGAAGGTGTACGCCTTGTAGAACTCGCTCGGCGCGACCTGGCCGACCGCGTACCGCTGTCCGGCGGACAGCGTGTACTGCAGCGGGGTGATGGTCTGGTACGGCGCGCCGGCCGGGTAGGCGGCCTCCTCCGGGTACGCCCGGCCGTAGACCGGAACGGTCGTCTTGCCGGGCTTGGGCGTCACCACGAAGCCGGTCGCCCACTTCGCGACGGGGGCGGCGGCCGGGTTGTAGAACCATGCCTTCTGGCCGAGGTACCAGACGGCCGTCCAGTCGCCCTGCCGGTCCGCGATGGCATACGTCTGGCCGGCGGAGGCCCGGGCGCCGTGGTCGGAGGCCTCCATCGTGGATGGCGCCCCGTCCGGGTGCAGCCCGATGTCGGTGACCAGCGGGGCGTCGTGGCGGGGGGCGCTGTGCAGGATCACCGACGACGAGCCGCGCAGCGGGCAGGGCTCGCTGGTCGGGTTGTCGTTCTCGTCCAGAGTGCAGCCCCAGAACGCGGGGCGGTTACTGGCAAAGTCCGGGTCCATGGTGACCAGCCCGGTCCGCGGCGTGCCGGTGCCGTGGAACGGCGCCTTGAGCAGGTCGAAGTAGTGCGACCAGTCCCAGTACGGGCCCGGATCCCAGTGCATGCCGCGGACCGTCGACGGGACGGTGCCGGGCACGTTGTCGTGGCCGATGATGTGCTGGCGGTCCAGCGGGATGTCGAACCGCTTCGCGAGGTACCCCACGAGCTTGGCCGAGTTGCGGTACAGGGCCTCGGTGTACCAGGTGCCCTGACGGGCGAAGCCCTCGTGCTCGATGCCGATCGACTTGCTGTTGATGTACCAGTTGCCGGCCTGCCAGGCGACGTCCTTGGTCCGGACGTGCTGCGCGGTGTGCCCGTCGCCCGAGCGCATCGTGTAGTGCCAGCTCACGTACGCCGGATCCTGCACCAGCTCCAGCGTCCTGGCGTAGGTCTCCTCGGTGTCGTGGATGACGATGTAGTCGATCTTCTGCCGGGCCGGTCGGTCGGACAAATCGTGGTTGCCGTAGTACTCCGGGTCCGTCCCGTCGCCCAGCAGCTGGTACGGCGCCGGGATCCACTCGCAGGCCAGCTCCGCCGGGCACTCCACGCCGTCGGCCCGGGCCACCTTCCGCAGGCCGAGCTTGCCGAGCCAGGACTTCTGCGGTGCCACCGCGCGGGCGGCGAGGGCCACCCGCTGCCCGTCGTCGGTCATGCGGGCCGCGCCGGTTCGGATCGTCGCGTACACCTCGTCCGCGAAGCTCGCCGCGGAGTCGGTGCTGTCGGAGCCGGAATAGCGGGCCACCGCGCCGTACCAGGCGGCGGGGTCGGTGCCGACGCCGACCGGGGCGCCGATCTCCTTCTGGTACGACGCCAGCAGTGCGGCACCGCCCCGGATGTTGGCCGTCGGGTCGGACCTGAGCGCGTCCTTCCCGCTGCCGGTGGCCGCCGCGGCGGCGTCCAAGGTCTGCAGCGCCGCCTCGGCGGCCGGGCCGACAGCGGGTTTCCCGAGGTGGATCGGGGCTCGGGAATCGTCGCCGCGCGGGTCCTCCGCCGGACCGTAGTGGCCAGGCTCGCCCAGGCTGCTGACATACCGTGCGTCGGTGAGGTGCATCGGGCCGTACCCCGCGCTGGTGCTGGGGGTGCCGGCGTTGGTGTCCCAGCGGGACTCCAGGTACGACACGGCGAGCAGGACGGACTCCGGGACGCCGTACTCGGCAGATGCCGCCGCGTACTGCTGCTGTCGGTTGGCGGACGTGGGGCTCGCCGCGGGCGCCGGGCCGGCCGGCGCGAGCGTCGCGGCGCCGACCAGCGCGGTGCTGAGCAGGATCCGCCCGCCGATGGGCGCTCGTGATCGGGGCATAAGACCTCCGTTCAGGGGTTGCTCAGTGGCCACCCTCGCCCCGACCGGCCTTCGTGTCAATGGGTGCCGATCGAACGTAGGGCGATGCAAGAAATCTTCAAGCGGCGGCCGTTGATCCATTCACTAAACCGGTCTAGCATCTTCCAAACCGGTTTAGTGACCGTCCGCACGCGACTCGCCGGCACGGGAAGGAGGCCACGTTGGTCAGACCACCTCGACCGACGATCACCGATGTCGCCCGTGCCGCGGGCGTCTCCAAGGGAGCGGTCTCCTTCGCCCTCAACGGCCGGCCCGGGGTGGCCGAGGAGACCCGTCAGCGGATCCTGGCGGCGGCGAAGGAGCTGGGCTGGACCCCGAGCCACCGGGCGCGGGCCCTGTCCGCCTCCCGGGCGTTCGCCGTCGGTCTGGTGCTCGCCCGCCCGCCGGAGCTGCTCGGCGCCGACCCGTTCTTCCCCGCCTTCATCGCCGGGGTGGAACGCGTCCTGGCCGAGCGGAACCAGGCGCTGGTCCTGCAGGTGGTCACCAACCAGCGGGCGGAGGAGGACGGCTATCGGCGGCTGGCCGCCGACGGGCGGGTGGACGGGGTCTTCCTCCTGGACCTGCGGGTCGCCGATCCGCGGATCGCCCTCCTGAGGCAGCTGCGGCTGCCCGCCGTCACCCTCGGCCGTCCCGACGTGGCCAGTCCGTTCCCGGCGGTGCTCGTCGACGACCGGCCGGGGATCACCGCCGCGGTCAGCCATCTGGTGGAGCTGGGGCATCGGCACGTCGCGCACGTCGGCGGCCCGGAGCACTTCCTGCACGGCGCCACCCGGCGGGATGCCTGGGAGGGCGCGCTGCGGGCTGCCGGGCTGCCGCCGGGGCCGTGCGTGTCCTCCGACTTCTCGGCGGCCGGTGGGGCCCGGGCCACCCGGCAACTGCTCGACCTGGCCGACCCGCCCAGCGGGATCATCTACGCCAATGACGTGATGGCGATGGCCGGCATGGCCGTGGCCCGGGAACGGGGCGTCGACGTCCCGGGCGGGCTCTCGGTCACCGGCTTCGACGACACCGAGCTGGCCGCCCACATCAGCCCGGCACTGACCAGCGTCAGGACCGATCCGTCGGGTTGGGGCCGGGTCGCCGCTCGTACCCTGCTCGACCTCATCGACGGCGACGGCGCCACGGACGTCGAGATGCCTCCCGCGCAGCTCGTCGTCCGTGCCTCCACCGCTGCACCACCACCCACACCACACCAATCGCCGTGACCAGCCGGCCGGGCATCGCCTCGGCCCGGGCGGTCGAGCGTCACGGCAGTCCAGATCGGAGACCGATATGAAACGTACCGTCCCCGCCGCGTTCCTCGTCCTCTCCCTGGGCCTCACCGCAGCCTGCGGTGACGGCGGCTCCGACACCAAGGCCGACTCCTCGGCCAAGGGGCCGATCACCATCTGGCTGTCGAACAACAAGGAGGAACTGGCCTGGGGCACCGCGATGGTCGACGCGTGGAACAGCCAGCACGCCGACCAGAAGATCACCGCGCAGGAGATCCCGGCGGGCAAGTCGTCCGAGGAGGTCATCGGCGCGGCGATCACCGCCGGCAACGCCCCCTGCCTGATCTTCAACACCGCCCCGGCCGCGGTGCCGCAGTTCCAGAAGCAGGGCGGCCTCGTGGCGCTCGACAGCTTCGACGGAGCCGCCGACTACATCAAGCAGCGCACCGGCGCCGCCGCCGACCAGTACAAGTCGCCCGACGGCAAGTTCTACCAGCTTCCCTGGAAGTCCAACCCCGTGATGATCTTCTACAACAAGGAGATCCTCGCGAAGGCCGGCATCGACGCGGACAAGCCGGCGCTCGCCACGTACGACGAGTTCCTCACCACCGCTCGTAAGATCAAGTCGTCCGGCGCCGCGCCGGCCGCGATCTACCCGGCCCCGAGCAGCGAGTTCTTCCAGTCGTGGTTCGACTACTACCCGCTGTTCGCCGCGGAGACCGGCGGTAAGCAACTGGTCGAGAACGGCAAGGCCCAGTTCGACTCGCCAGAAGGGCAGCGGGTCGCGGAGTTCTGGAAGAAGCTCTACGACGAGGGCCTCGCGCCGAAGGAGAAGTACAACGGCGACTCGTTCGCCGACGGCAAGGCCGCGATGGCCATTGTCGGCCCGTGGGCGATCGCGGTGTACGGCGACAAGGTGAAGTGGGGGGCGGCCCCGGTGCCGACGTCCACGGGCAAGCCCGCGGCCGAGGTCAAGACCTTCAGCGACGCCAAGAACGTCGCCATGTACTCGGCCTGCAAGAACCGTGCCACCGCGTGGGAGGTGCTGAAGTTCGCCACCAGCAAGGAGCAGGACGGCAACCTGCTGCAGGCCACCGGCCAGATGCCGCTGCGGGCCGACCTGCCGTCGACCTACCCGGACTACTTCGCGAAGAACCCGGCCTACCAGACCTTCGCCGACCAGGCCGGGCGCACCGTCGAGGTGCCTAACGTGCCGAACTCCATCACCATCTGGCAGACGTTCCGGGACGCGTACTCCGAGTCCGTGATCTTCGGCAAGCGGTCGGTGGCGGAGTCGTTCTCCGAGGCCGCGCAGAAGGCCACCGGGCTGGCCGGGCAGTCCTGATGCCCGGGCCGCTCAGTCGGGAAGGATCCCGGCGCGGCCCGCAGCGCCGGGTGGCGGCCGTTCTCGGCCGCCACCCGGTCGGCGCAGTTCTCGTCGCGCCGTACGCGGTGTTCCTCGCGCTGGTGTTCGCCTACCCGTTCGGGTTCTCGGTATGGATCAGCTTCCACGACTACTTCTTCACCGCACCGGGCGTGCCGGTCGACCGCCCGTTCGTCGGGCTGGCCAACTACACCGCCGTCCTGGGTGATCCGGCCGTCCGGCAGGCGTTCGGCAACATCGTCGTGTTCCTGCTGATCAACGTGCCGCTCACCACCGTTCTGGCACTGCTGCTGGCGACCGCGCTCAACGATGCCATCCGCGCGCGCACCTTCCTGCGGGTGGCCTACTACGTGCCCTATGTGACCGCGAGCGTCGCGGTGGTGGGCGTGTGGCTGTTCCTGTTCAACTCCGGCGGCCTGGTCAACAAGCTGCTGGGCCCGCTGGCACCGGAACCGTCCTGGCTGGTCAACGAGCGCCTGGCGATGCCGACCGTCGCGATCTACGTCGCCTGGAAGCAACTCGGCTTCTTCATCCTGCTCTACCTGGCCGCGCTGCAGAACGTGCCGAAGGAGCTGTACGAGTCGGCAGCGGTGGACGGCGCCAGCCGATGGCAGCGGTTCCGCTCGGTGACCGTGCCGGCCGTCCGCCCGGCCACCATGCTCGTTGTGATCCTGGCGACGATCACCGGCGCGAACCTGTTCACCGAGCCGTACCTGCTCACCGGCGGCGGCGGGCCGAACGGTGCCTCCGCCTCCCCGGTGCTGCTGATGTACCAGCGCGGCATCGAGCAGGGTCAGCCGGATGTCGCGGCCGCCATCGGCGTGCTGCTCGTGATCGGGGTCGTCGCCGTCTCACTGATCAACCGACGGATCCTGGAGAGGCCCTGAGATGACACGCGTCGTGCCAGACATCGCGCCGCGTTCCACCGAGCGGCGTGGCAAACCCTCGTCGGGCGGGCGGGGATCCGGCCGCGGCTGGGCCGTGCTGCGTTGGGTCCTGCTCGCCGGCGGCGCGGTGGCGTTCCTCTTCCCGTTCTACTACATGCTCATCGGCTCGCTGCAGGCCGAGCCGGACACCTCGCCCGCCGGCGCCCTCCCGTCGGCGAAGCTCACCCTCGGCAACTATCGCGACATCAACGAGCGGGTCGACCTGGTCGGGTCGCTGGTCAACTCCGGCATCTTCACCGGCGGGGTCATCCTCGCCACGCTGGTCTTCGGCGTGCTGGCCGGCTACGCCCTGGCCCGGCTCAGCTTCCGCGGCCGGGGCGCGCTCTTCGCCCTGGTGCTGCTGGTCCAGGTGGTGCCGTTCCAGCTGCTGCTGATCCCGCTCTACGTGCTCATCGTGCGCAGCTACGGCCTGGCCGACTCCTATCTCGGCATGATCCTGCCGTACGCCATCAACACCACGGCGGTCTTCGTCTTCCGGCAGTTCTTCCTGCAACTGCCCGATGACCTGTTCGCCGCCGCCCGGGTCGACGGCGCGGGCGAGGTCCGCGTCCTGTGGTCGATCGCCCTGCCGCTGGTACGCCCGGCGCTGCTGACCGCCGTGCTCCTGACGTTCATCGGGCCGTGGAACGAGTTCCTCTGGCCGTTCCTGATCACCAAGCAGGCCGACATGCAGCCCCTTGCCGTGTCGCTCGCCAACTACATGACCAACGTCGCCGCGCGGACCGCCAACCCGTACGGCGCGATCCTGGCTGGCGCCTGCGTCCTGGCAGCCCCGGCCGTGGCGCTGTTCGTCGCCTTCCAGCGCCACTTCACCTCCACCAACATCGGATCTGGCGTAAAGGGTTGAACCAATTGACTGTCTCCACCGCCGTCCCGTACACCCTCACCCGACTCGGCGTGGTCATGGCGCCCGAACCGGGGGAGCCGCTGGAAGTCGAGGGGGTGCTCAACCCGGCCAGCGGGCGTACCCCGGACGGCAAGCTGCACCTGCTGCCCCGGCTGGTCGCCGAGGGGAACGTCTCCCGGGTCGGGCTCGCCGAGGTCGAGCTCCGCGACGGGATTCCGGCCGGGGTGGTCCGGCGTGGCGTCGTGCTCGCCCCCGACGAGGGCTGGGAGCGCGGGTTGAACAACGCCGGGGTCGAGGACCCGCGCACCACCTGGGTGCCGGGCCTCGACCGTCACCTGATGACGTACGTCGCCTACGGTCCGCTGGGCCCGCGGCTGGCCCTGGCCGTCTCCACCGACCTGCGCAGCTGGCGCCGGCTCGGCCCGGTGCAGTTCGCCTACCAGCCGGGCCTGGACACCGACCTGAACCTCTTCCCGAACAAGGACGCGGTCTTCTTCCCCGAGCCGGTGCCCGGCCCCGACGGCCGCCCCTGCTACGCGATGCTGCACCGGCCGATGTGGGACCTGGGCTGGTTCCGCCCCGGCGAGGGGGTGCACCTGCCGGCCGGGGTCGCCGACGAGCGGCCCGGCATCTGGATTTCCTACGTCCCGGCGGAGGAGGTGCACACGGACATCACCGCGCTGGTCCGGCTCCGCGACCACCGCTGCGTCGCCCTGTCCGAGTTCCCTTACGAGGAGCTGAAGATCGGTGCCGGCCCGCCGCCGGTACGGGTGGAGGGGGGCTGGCTGCTCATCCACCACGGGGTGACCGGCCACATCCCCGACACCTTCGACCCCAGCACTCAGAAGGTCGAGTACGCGGCCGGGGCGATGCTGCTCGACCCGGCCGACCCGGGCCGGGTGCTGGCCCGCACCGCCCAGCCGATCCTGGTGCCCGAGACCGAGGACGAGCGCTCCGGCACCGTCCCGAATGTGGTCTTCCCCACCGCGATCGAGGAGGTGGACGGAGTCCGGTACGTCTTCTACGGCATGGCCGACGCCAAGATCGGCGTCGCCCGGCTCGACCGTGTCCGGTGAGCTGTGTGGCCGGGTCCGGCCGGCCCTCGTGACTGGGTCGGTCGCGCCGACCTTGCGGAGCCCGGCAGTGCTGCGGCTCGGCGTCGTCGGGGCCGGCGGCTTCGCCACCTTCCTCACCGGCGCCCTGCGGGACCTGCCGGACGTGGCGGTCACCGTGGTCGCGGACCCGGACAACGACCGGGCCGGGCGGCTGGCCAGGACCCTGGCCGCCCGGCCGGTGCCGGACTGGCGGGCGCTGGTCACCGCCGACGACGTGGACGTCGTGGTGGTGGCCACCCCGCCGGCCGGGCACGCGGAGACCATCCTCGCGGCGTTGCGCGCCGGCCGGCACGTCTTCGCCGAGAAACCCCTGGCCACCAACGAGGACGAGGCCGCCAGCATCCGGGACGCGGTTGCCGCCACCGGCCGCGTCCTGGTGGTCGACCACGTGCTGCGCTACAACCCGGTGTTGCGGGCGCTGGCCCGGCTGCGCGACCCACGATTCGCGGCGCCGCCCGGCGCTCCGTCCGACCCGCTGCTCGGCCCGGTCCGGCGGCTCGCCTTCGAGAACGACGCCAGCGACGAGGACCTCGGACCGGAGCACTGGTTCTGGGACGAGCGGGTCAGCGGCGGGATCTTCGTGGAGCACGGCGTGCACTTCTTCGACGCGGCCGACGCCCTGGTCGGCGCGGCGCCCGAGTCGGTGCAGGGCATGCTCGGCCACCGCCCGGGCAGCGACCTGGCCGACCTGGCGGTGGCCACCACCCGGTATCCCGACGGCGCACTGGCGACCTTCGCGCACGGCTTCAGCCACGCCCACCGGTGTGAGCGGCAACTGATGCGGATCGACTTCGGCACCGCCGAGGCCCGGGTGACCGGCTGGATCCCGGTGCACGCCACCGTCGACCTCTGGACCGACGACGCCGGAGCGGAGCTCGTCGAGCACCTGCCAGCCCGGGCCGGGGAACTGCTCGCTGTCGACGGCCACCGGTTGCGGGACCCGGCCGTCACGGTCGTCGTGCGCCGACACGCCGGCCCCGCGCATGCCCGGGAGCGCGGCCGGCAGCGGCAACTGCCGCACCACTGCCGGATCACCGTCGACCTCGGCGGTGAGGCCGCCAAACCGTACGCCTACGCCGAGAGCGTGCGCGCCGCCATGCACGACCTGGTGCGCTGCGTCCGTACCGGCGGCCGGCCCGTCGCCGGAGTCACCGAGGGTGCGACCGCGGTCACCGTCGCCGCCGCGGCCGCCCGCTCCGCCCGCGAGGACCGCACCGTCCACCTCCGACGGTCCTCGGAACACCCCACCGCCTGCCCGTCCTGATCGAGGAGACCCCCGTGAAACGCCGATCGCTGCTGCTGGGCGGCCTCGCAGTCACCACCCCGCTGCTGGCCGCCACCCCGGCCGGCGCCGCCGCGCCCGCTCCGAGCATGACCCCCCTGACCAACCTCGCCCACCTGGACTTCCTCCGGCAGGAGGTGACGCCGCCGCACCAGCCCGGGCACACCACCTACCGGCTCGCCGACATTCCCGCCGTCGGGGCGCTCTGGACCTATGCCGAGCCCGGGCCGGGCGGCACGTTCCGCCGCGTGGGCGGTGGCGCCTACCACCCGGACACCGACACCTGGGGGCAGGGCGCCTTCAATGCCGACGACATCTCCCGGGCCGCAGTGGTCTATCTGCGACACTGGCGGCTGACCGGGGCCGCCGCCAGCCGGGACGCCGCCTACCAGCTGCTGCGCGGCCTGACCTACCTGCAGACCGCCGACGGCCCGTACGCCGGCAACGTGGTGCTGTGGATGCAGCCGGACGGCACGCTCAACCCGAGCGCCGAGCCGAAGGAACTGCCCGACCCGTCCGACAGCGACGCGTCGTACTGGCTGGCCCGGACCGTCTGGGCGCTCGGCGAAGGGTACGCCGCGTTCCGCGACACCGACCCGGACTTCGCCGGCTTCCTGCGTACCCGCCTCGACCTGGCCATCGCCGCCGTGCAGCGCCAGGTGCTCGTCCGCTATCAGCAGTGGCAGACCATCGACGGGGAACGTACCCCGGCCTGGCTGATCGTCGACGGCGCGGACGCCACCGCCGAAGCCGTCATCGGACTCGCTGCCTACGTCGAAGCCGGTGGCGGCGCCACCGCCCGCCGGGCCCTGCGCCAACTCGCCGAGGGCATCGCCGCCCTCGCCGACGGTGGCATGCGGGAATGGCCGTTCGGCGCGGTACGCCCCTGGGCGCTGTCCCGCTCGGTGTGGCACGGCTGGGGCGCCCAGATGCCGGCCGCGCTCGCCCGGGCGGCCCAGGTCCTCAACGACCGGGCCCTGCTGGACCCCGCCGTCACCGATTCCGCCGTCTTCACCCCGTGGCTGCTCACCTCCGGCGGCCCGGACAACGGCCGGCTGCCCACCCGCACCGACCGCACCCAGATCGCCTACGGCGTCGACTCCCGGGTGCAGTCGCTGCTCGCCGTCGCCGACGCCACCGGACGTCCCGGATTCGCGCAACTCGCCGCCCTCACCGCCGCCTGGTGGTTCGGCGCCAACCCGGCCGGCACACCCGGCTACGACCCGCGCACCGGCCGGGCCATCGACGGCATCAACGGCGACGGGCAGGTCAACCGGAACTCCGGTGCCGAGTCCACCATCCACACCCTGCTCAGCATGCTCGCCCTGGACGCCCGGCCGGAGGTGGCCGCCCTCGCCCGCCACACCGAGATCGTCGAACGGGTCGGCGCGGTGACCCTGGAAGCCGAGCACGCCGTGCGCCTGGGCGGCGCGACCGTGGTCACCCCACCATCGGCGTGGACCGGTGAGTCACTGATCAGCGTGGCGTATGTCGACCTGCCCGCCGGGGCTGGGCTGCGGTGGCAGCTCCCGCCGGCCGACCAACCCCGGCTGGTGTCGCCCGTGGTGGACCTGCGCCCCGGCGTACCGGCCCGGACTCGCTGGCGCAGCGACGCCGGACCGCTCGGCGAGGTCGACCACGCCCGGGTCGGCGCCCAGGGCAACTCCCCGGCGCCGGGCGCGCTGCTCCCGGTCACCCTGCCCCGCGAACTCGCCGCCCACGCCACCGAACTGACCGCCGAGGCAACGGCCCGAGACACGGCCACCGTGGACGCGGTCATGCTGGAGCCGCTCGTCTCCCGGCTCACCCTGGCCGGCGACGGGCGGAGCACGACCCTGCTGCGCAGCGCCGCCCGAGCCCGCCGGACCACGGAGGTCACCGCCGGCGGCACCGGCCCGACCACGGTGGAGGCGTACGACGCGGCAGGCGTGCTCCGCTCCCGGAGCACCGGAACCACCGCCACCCTGCGAGTCACCGTGCTGCCCGGCGGCTTCACCCTGGTCCGCCGGTGACCCGGTCCGCGCCGAGGGAGCCCTGGTGGCGTGCCGGTGTCTGCTACCAGGTGTACGTCCGCAGCTTCGCCGACTCCGACGGTGACGGGACCGGTGACCTGCCGGGGGTGACCGCCCGCCTGTCCCACCTGGCCTCCCTCGGCGTGGACGCCGTCTGGCTGACCCCGTTCTATCCGTCACCGATGGTCGACGGCGGATACGACGTCGTCGACCATCGCGATGTCGACCCGCTCTTCGGCGCCCTCGCCGACGTCGACGCGCTCGTCGCCGAGGCACACCGGCTCGGCCTGCGGGTCGTCTGCGACCTGGTACCCAACCACACCTCGGACCGGCACCCCTGGTTCCGGGCGGCCCTGGCCGCGCCGCCGGGCAGCGCCGCCCGCCGCCGGTACGTCTTCCGCCCGGTGGACGACGACCAGCCGGACCAGCCACCCAACGACTGGCAGTCGGCGTTCGGCGGCAGCGCCTGGCGGCGGGTGCCGAGCCCGGACGGCGGACCCGACGAGTGGTACCTGCACCTGTTCAGCCCCGAGCAGCCCGACCTGAACTGGGACAACCCGGAGGTGCCGGCAGAGTTCCGGGACATCGTCCGGTGGTGGCTCGACCGGGGTGTGGACGGGCTGCGCATCGACATGGCGCACGCCCTGTTCAAGCACCCCGACCTGGTTGACGCAGGCCCCGGGCAGCACACCGAGTTCCGCCGCAACCACCTGATGCCGTTCTTCGACCAGGCACCCGTGCACTGCCTCTACCGGCAGTGGCGAACCATGGTCGACGCGGTGCCGGGGGAGCGGGCGCTGATCGGGGAGGTGTGCCTCTTCGACGCCGACCGGCAGGCCCGGTACGTCCGCCCGGACGAGCTGCACCAGGCGTTCACCTTCGAGCTGCTGGAGTGCGACTGGTCCGCCCCAGCGCTGCGGGACACCATCGGGCGCACGCTCGAGGCGTACCGCCGGGTCGGTGCCCTCCCGGCCTGGGTGCTGAACAGCCACGACGCGACCCGGACCGTCACCCGTTACGGCGGGGGAGAGCGGGGGCTGCGCCGGGCCCGGGCCGCCGCCCTGCTGATGCTGGCGCTGCCAGGCGCGGCCTACGTCTACCAGGGCGAGGAGCTGGGGCTGCCCCAGGTGGACCTGCCCGACGAGGCGCTCCGTGACCCGGTCTGGGAACGTTCCGGGCGGACCGTACGCGGGCGGGACGGGTCTCGAGTGCCGATCCCGTGGACGGCGGACGGTGGAACGTACGGCTTCGCGCCGGAGGGCGCCGAACCGCCGTGGCTGCCGCAGCCCGACGGCTGGGGCACCTGGAGCGTGCAGCGGCAGACGGCCGATCCCGCCTCCACCCTGGCGTTCTACCAGGCGGCCATCCGGTCACGCCGAGAGTTGAGCAAGGGGGTAGCCGACAAGTTGACCTGGTGGGACATCGGGCTCGACGTGGTGGGGTTCCGGCGCGGTGAGGGGTTCGGCTGCGCGGTCAACCTCGGCGACCGCGCGGTGCCGCTGACCGACGTCGGCCGGCTGCTGCTGACGAGCGCACCGGTCCCACCGGCGGACGAGAGCACCCTGCTGCCACCAGACACCGCGGTGTGGTTCGTGCCAGCTTGCCACGATGCAGGGGGACACGCCCGCCGCGGGTGAGCCCGCCTGCTGGTCGGCCCTGCCCGGGCGGGTGGATCTGGAGCTCGGTGGCGAGCTGTGGTTCTGGAAGGTCCCAGCGCCGAGGCATTTCCTCACCCGCTGCGGGCGTCGGTGCGGAAGGCCGACGGGCTCCAGGTCGGGAACTGGTGGCGGTCCGGCTGACCGTCGACATCTGAGCGGTTGGTCTACAGGCGTAGCCGGGTGGCGCGGTCGTAGGTGTCGGCGGGGTCTTCGCCGTCGGTGAGGTTGAGGTCTTCGACGATGCGGCCGTCGCCGAGGCGGACGAGGCGGTCGCAGCGGGCGGCGATGGCTCGTTCGTGG
>NZ_JBLROB010000051.1:0-24808 GCF_047921475.1 Micromonospora sp. SL4-19 | reverse complement strand
CCCCATGAAGCTCAGACGCTGGATCGCCGTCGGCGCGGTCGCCGTCGCGACCGCCGCCGCGCTCAACATCACCCCCGCCACGGCGGGCCGCCCGCACGATCCCGCCGCGCAGAGCCTGCGTGACCTGGCCATGCGCCACGGCCTGTACGTCGGCACCGCGGTCGACATGGCCGCCCTCGGCGACGCCACGGATCCGCGCTACCGCGAGGTCACCGCGTCGGAGTTCTCCACCGTGACGGCGGAGAACGTGATGAAGTGGGAGAGCCTGGAGCCGACCCGGGGCAGCTACAACTGGGGACCGGCCGACGAGCTCGTCGCCTTCGCCCGCAAGCACAACCAGCGCGTACGGGGGCACGTGCTGGTCTGGCAGAACCAACTGCCGGGCTGGCTGACCCGCGGTGTCGCGGACGGCTCCATCAGCACCGCGGAGATGCGGCAGATCCTGCGCAACCACATCACCAACGTGGTCACCCACTTCAAGGGCCAGATCTGGCAGTGGGACGTCGTCAACGAGGCGGTCAGTGACCCGTGGGACACCCCGTCGACCTTGCACTACAAGGGCTTCTGGGCCCAGCACCTCGGGCCGGACTACATCGCCGACGCCTTCCGCTGGGCCCGCGCCGCCGATCCGAGGGCCCTGCTGTTCTACAACGACTACAACATCGAGGCCTTCGGCTCGGGCAACCCGGCCAACGACAAGACCCAGTTCGTGTACGAGATGGCCCGCGACCTGCGGGCGAAGGGCGTGCCGATCGACGGCATCGGCAGCCAGGGCCACCTGGGCACCCAGTACGGCAACTACGACACCTTCCAGGTCGCCGCGGCGCTGAAGAGGTTCGCGGGGTTGGGTCTGGCGACCGCGTTCACCGAGGTCGACGTGCGCAGCCAGCTCACCGCGGGCGTCCAGGCGGGCGATTCCAACGAGATCAACCCGCGCCTGCAGGCGTCCGCAGCGAACTTCAGCGTCCTGCTGCGGGCCTGCCTGGCCGATCAGCACTGCCTGTCGTTCACCCTCTGGGGCTTCACCGACCGGCACTCGTGGGTGCCGGGCTGGTTCTCCAACCCGCCCGAGGGGCTGGCCACCGTGTACGACGAGAACTACCAGCCGAAGCGGGCGTACCAGGAGATCAAGGCCGACCTGATCTACTCCGGGCCGCCCTACGTGCTGCCCCGGGTGCCGCAGCAGCCGCGTCGGTAGACGCCCGCTCGACGACGGCGGGGCCGGTCTCCACGGACCGGCCCCGCCGTCTTGCGTCGGCGACCAGGGACGGCAGGGCACCCACCGGGGGGGGTCGCGGTCTCCGAAAGTTCCGGAAGTTTCGGCCGTCGTGGCGGCCACCCCGTCGGCCGCCTGCGGCCGTCGGCCGGGGGCTCGATGCGGCTCGATGACAAGTTGAGAATTCGGAACGGTCCCGGTACTTTTTCGAGAGATAGCCTTCGATCAGAACACGGTGGATGGGAGAGATCCCGATCCGCGCGGCCTCCGGGCGACCGCGCAGCGAGCCGACCACCGTGGCGGGCAGTGGTCGAAGCGCCTTCCACCCATTACGGCTATGGAAAGGCTTCCTGATGGAAAAGATGCTCGCCAGGGGCAGCGGGAGCTCGGCGGCCCGGCCGCGCCCGCGTGCCGTGTTGATGTCGGTGGTGGCCGGTGTCGCGGTGGTCGCCGCGACGGTGGCCGTGGCCTCCCGCGCCAGTGCCGGCACGACGCTGGGGTCCGCCGCGACGGAGAAGGGGCGCTACTTCGGTGCCGCGGTCGCGGCGAACAAGCTGTCAGACGGCACGTACGTCGGCATCCTGAACCGCGAGTTCAACATGGTCACCCCCGAGAACGAGATGAAGTGGGACGCGACCGAGCCGTCGCAGAACCAGTTCAACTACACCAACGCGGACCGGATCGTCACCCACGCCCAGACCAACGGGATGCGGGTGCGCGGACACGCGCTGGCGTGGCACTCCCAGCAGCCCGGCTGGGCGCAGAACCTCAGCGGCACCGCGCTGCGGTCGGCGATGGTCAACCATGTCACTCAGGTGGCCACCCACTACAAGGGCAAGATCTACGCCTGGGACGTGGTGAACGAGGCGTTCGCCGACGGCGGCACCGGGGCCCGCCGGGACTCGAACCTGCAACGTACCGGCAACGACTGGATCGAGGTCGCGTTCCGCACCGCCCGGGCCGCCGACCCCGGCGCGAAGCTCTGCTACAACGACTACAACACCGACGGGCAGAACGCGAAGTCCAACGCCGTCTACGCGATGGTGCAGGACTTCAAGGCCCGCGGGGTGCCGATCGACTGCGTCGGCTTCCAGTCCCACTTCAACAGCGCCTCGCCGGTGCCCAGTGACTACCAGGCCAACCTGCAGCGGTTCGCCAACCTGGGCGTGGACGTGCAGATCACCGAGCTGGACATCGAGGGCTCCGGGTCCGCCCAGGCCGACAACTACGGCCGCGTCGTGCGCGCCTGCCTGGCCGTGTCCCGCTGCACCGGCATCACCGTCTGGGGCATCCGCGACTCCGATTCGTGGCGAGCCAGCGGCACCCCGCTGCTCTTCGACGGCAGCGGCAACAAGAAGCCGGCCTACACGGCAGCCCTCGACGCCCTGAACGCCGGCGGCGGCACCCCGCCGCCGACCACCACTCCCCCGACCACCACTCCCCCGACCACCACCCCGCCGACCACCACCCCGCCGACCACCCCGCCGCCGGGTGGTGGCTGCACCGCGTCCCTGACTCTCAACCAGTGGCAGGGCGGCTTCACCACCAACGTCCGGGTCACCGTCGGCGCCAACCCGGTCAACGGGTGGGCGGTCACCCTCACCCTGCCCGGGGGCGCGACGATCACCAACACCTGGAGTGCCCAGCCCAGTGGTACCGCCGGTACCGTGACCTTCCGCAACGTCAGCTACAACGGCCAACTCAGCGCCGGAGCCACCGCCGAGTTCGGCTTCCAGGGCGTCGGCACCGGACCGTCCGGCACCGCCACCTGCAGCGCGAGCTGACAACCCGCGGCCCGGCGCGGAAGGTCCCGCGCCGGGCCACCGGCGGCTTCGCGCCGTGCCGAACCACGCCGATGAAGGGTGTGGCCGTCCGCATCCCTGCTGGCTCGTCCACGCTCTGGCCGCCCCACGGTCCTTCGTACAGACAGGATTGGCGGAGCAGAGGCTGCCCGCCCGGCATAATGTCAGGTGGCCGCCCACGGACTTGGAAGGACGGGCGCGATGAGGTTAGGCCTGCACTACTGGAACTTCTCCACGCCGGCCCACCCGTCGGAGATGGCCCCCACCCTGGCGGAGACCGCCCGGATCTCCGAGCAGGCCGGCGTCTCCGCCTTCACCGTGATGGATCACTACTTCCAGATGGAATTCACGACGTCGGCCGAGGAGCCGATGCTCGAGGCCTACACGACGTTGGGCTACGTGGCCGGGAAGACCGAACGGATGACACTCGGTGTCCTCGTCACCGGGGTGATGTACCGCTACCCGGGCCTCCTGGCCAAGATTGTCACCACTCTCGACGTGCTCTCCGGCGGGCGTGCCCGGCTCGGCATCGGCGCGTCGTGGTACGACCGCGAGCAGCGCGGCCTCGGCGTACCGGTCGTTCCCGTCAGCGAGCGCTTCGAACGCCTCGAGGAGACATTGCAGATCTGCCTGCAGATGTGGAGCGACGACAACGGCCGGTTCGACGGCAGGCACTACCAACTGGCCGAGACGCTGAGCGTGCCGGCGCCGATCAGCCGACCGCACCCACCGATCATGATCGGTGGCGGCGGCGAGAAGAAGACCCTGCGGCTCGTGGCCCGCTACGCCGACTCGTGCAACCTGTTCGGCAACAGCCCGGCCGAGGTCGCGCACAAGCTCGACGTGCTGCGGGCACACTGTGCTGCCGAAGGTCGGGACTACGACAGCATCGACAAGACGGTGCTGGTCATGCGGCCGCCCCTAGACGACGTCGACGGGTTCGTGGCCGAGGCGGCCGAGTATGCGGCACTCGGCGTGACCGAGGTGCAGACGATGCCCGACCGCCACCCGGTCGAGTTCGCGCAGCAACTGGCCGAGCAGCAGCTCGCCGCGCGATTGGCCGAGCTCGCCTGATCCGGCGCTCAGGCGCGGCCCAACTCGGCGCGCCTGGTCGGGCAGCCGCCCGGTTCGGTGCTTGCCCCTGGCCTGCGGCGCCAACTTCGGTGGCCGCGTCAGCAGGGGCCGCCACCGGTCTCCCAGTTCAGCTTGCCCTGCCCGAACGGCACCACCCCGGGCTTGAGCGTCTGCGGGATGCTCCAGTTGCCGGCCACCACGTACCAGGAGTCACCGCATTTCCCGGGGACTACGAGCTGCATGGTCCAGGTCGGCGCGGCCCGGTCGAGGTAGCGCACCTGCGACTTGTACAGCTTCGCGCCGCCGTCCGAGGTGCGGCTGTAGGTGGCCCAGAAGACCCGGATGCGCTCCCCCGGGCAGAGCTGGTCGGTCCACTCGCCGTTGGTCCGGGCCGCCACCTTCACCACCCCGTAGGTGAAGACCTGGACCACGTCCACCACCCCGGCAGGGGTGCAACGCGGTTTGGGGGTGGTGGTCGTCGCGCGGTGCCGCGGAGCGGGTGCCACAGGCGACCGGGCCGGCGTGGGCCGCCGCGTCGGGGTCGACGCGCGGGAGGGCGTGGCCGTCGGGGTTGCCGTCGGGGTCGCGGTGCGGGCAGGGACCGGGGACGCCCTCGGAGGGGCGGCGTCGGTGGTCGGCGGCGGCGAGGTCGGCGCGGCGGCGTACCGGACCGCCGCGCGCTCCGGATCGGATCCGGTCGCGATGACCGTGATGAGCGGCACCGCGACGGCCACGGCGAGCCCGGCCACCGGTAGCAGCCAGCGCCGCCGCGCCCGGCTGACCTCGGGTACGTCGGTGGGGTGCTGCGGCTCGGACATGCGGGCTCCGGAGGGGGACGGGAACGAGGATTTCGCCACGGTGCGTGGATCTTACGATCCGCCGGCCGGAGTTGGGATCCGCGCCTGCCGTGGCAGATGACGCCCAGCATGGCGCCTCATAGGGTGCGGGGATGGTTGTGGATCTCGATCAGGTGGTCACCGCCCTCGACGAGCTGTTCGCCCTGGATGCGGCCGCGCCCGACATCGCGATGAGCCGGCATCTGCCCCGGGTCTACGACGAGATCGGCACCGACTGGCGGGGGTTCGTCGAGCCGCGGTTCGCTCAACGGTTCAACGGGCTCATGCGTCGCGGTTATCCGATGGTCGGCGCCGTGTACGGCGCCTGCCTCCCGTCGGCGGAGGTTCTGGACGCCTGGCTGGCCGTGGCCGAGCGCGGGGACCTGCTGGTCACCCATCATCCGATCGACGTGCGCAACGGGTCTCCGGAAGGCGACGTCTGGGCGGAGGGCTTCGTGCCGATCGACGCGACCCGGCTACAGGCCATCGCCGAGCGCGAATTGTCGATGTACGCCTGTCACGCCCCGATGGACACCTCGCTGCGGGTCGGCACCGCCTCAGCCATCGTCGAGGCGCTGGGTGGCACCATCGTTGACCAGTTCTGGCCCTACGGCGACGGCCACGCCGGACTCGTGGCCGACATCCCGGCGATCAGCAGCACCGCCCTCGTACGCCGCGCCCGGAAGATCTTCGGGGTGGACACCGTCGAGGTCGAAGGAGCGGTGCACGACGTGGTGACCCGCGTCGCGGTGGTCGGCGGCGTCGGCGACCACGTCGAGCAGATGGCGCTGGCCGAGCGCCTGGGCGCCCAGGCGTACCTGACCGGTGAGCTGCACGTGCGCATCGAGGGCGAGTACGGGCGCCGGAAGTTCGACGCCGTTCGAGCCTTCGCTGCCACCACCGACATGGCCCTGATCGGCGTCTCGCACGCTGCCAGCGAGCACCTGGTCATCGAGACGCAGCTCGCCCGCTGGCTCGCCGAAAACCTCCGGGTCACTGTTCTCCCCATTCGGGAACCGCGATGGTGGCGTTGAACGCGCACCGCTGTTCAGCGCTGTTCAGCGCCGTTCTGCGCAGCCGGTTGCTCCCAACCTGCTCCCCGGTCTCGGGCCCCGAGACCGGCGGCAGCTGATCGGCTGAGCCGGCCTCCTGTCGGTGTAACCGGCGCCCGTATTGAGACATCAACGCGTCCGCGCGTAATCCCAGGGAGATACTGGAGCTGCTCCGTATTCTGGGCGGCCGCAGGCGGCTCGGCGAGCCGGCTGGTGTGTGGCCGGGCAAGCGGTTCGAGAGCGTCGGGCTGCGTTGGCTGTCGGCAGCGCCTACCTCGTAGCCGAGGGGCAGCGGCGCGTAGCCGGCGCTCAGATCGAGGGCGACCGGGCCCGCGCCTGGCTGGAAGGTATACAGGCGAATGAGCCCACGGTGCTCTTTAGCTCCGCGGCCATCGTCGACGACGTAGCCGCCGGCGAGCTCGCCGAGGCCGACTTCGGCAGCCACTACTACCTCTACGACCTGCACCTCGACGGCGAGGCCACCAACGTCGCGGCCAGGTTCTACCCCGGTGAACCGGTGGGACCTCTCCAGGTCACCGGTGTCGGCATCATCGACAGCACCGGCAACGAAGCCGGGGCCGATGCCTTCGTCGACTTCATGCTGTCGGACGCGAGCTCGTCTCTAGGATCTGCCCCACAACAACTGGGCGGGCGGACGAGGATGAGCTCGCCGACCCGCCCAGGCCGTTCGTGCCGGGCCGACGAGGATGAGATCGCCGGCCCGCCACCTGCTGGCTACCGCACCGTCAACTCCTGGTAGTTGGCGGCGTAGGGCTGGTAGGTCGGGTTGCCGGAGTAGGCAACGTGGACCCTGTACGTCCCGGGCTGCAGATCCGCAGTCTGCAGCGTGACGATGGCCTCCCCGTCCGCCAGTGGCACGACCTGCACGGTGCCGCCGAAGGTGACGGTGACCTCGCCGGTCGGGGTCGGAGCCTTCTGCTTCTGCCCGCCCGCTGGCCCGACAGTCACGTTCAGGCTGAACGTGTCCCCGCGAACAACCGACGCCGGCGCGGTTCTCGCCTGGACCTTGACGGCGGCCGGGCCGGAGGGCACCTTGAACGACGCCGTGCCTTCCGACGCCTCCAGGTAGTCGAAGCCGAGGTACTCGGCCTTGACCGTCCGGGCGCCCGCAGGCAGACCCGTCGGCAGCGTGACCGTGGCAGCGCCGTCGTTCAGGTGGGCGAGCTTCGACCACGAGCCGATGCTGAACCGCACCTGACCGCCGGTCTCGAACCCGTCAGCTGCCTTGACCGTGGCGGTGGCCGTGGTCGTCTGGGCCCCGCTCGCGTACGGCTCGACAGCCACCTCAGTGGTGGTCGTGACGTCGCTGTTTGGGATCTTGCGGATGTCGTTCCACTCCCGGAGGGTGAGCGGGATCACGGTGCCGTGGCGCGGACGGACGACACCCGCGTTGGTCATCGTGATCGCCTTGGCGTTCCAGGTCGGGGCCTCGATGTTCTCGTGGCACGCGGCCTGGTATCCACCGCCGTTCGTGTATCGGTCACCCCAGAGGTAGAACTGGCCGGGGCAGGAGGTGTCACCAGGGTTGGCCTTGAAGATGACCGGCCCCTCGTACCCCTGGTTGGCGACCCAGGTCGTGCGCCCCAGAGCCGGAGCGACCAACTCCCAGTTGTCGATGTTGCTGTCCAGGAAGTCGGTGTGCTTCTCCGAGAAGATGTCCGAGCCCTGGTTGCCGGCCTCGTTCTTGGTCACGCGGTAGTAGTAGTCACCGACCCGGATCGCGGTCGTGTCGATCCGCGACTTAGGGGCCGGGTTCTGCCAGACCTTGGGACCGGAGAACGTCTGGAAGTCGCGCGTCGTGGTGTACCACATCTGCGCGTTCCCCTGACCGGTGCGGTTCACGGGGTCGTTCCACAGCGACTGTGCCCAGAACACGGCGTAGGCGCCGATCTCGTCGACCCACAGTGACTCGGGTGCGAAGGCGTTGCCCGCGTTGTCGGGCGCGACCTTCACGTGCCGCTGAGGAGTCCAGTGCACGAGGTCGTGCGACTCGAACACCTCGATGTACTGGGTGTCGTTGATGGCGTATCCGCCCTGGTCGTACCAGTTCAGGTCGGTGGCGATCATGTAGTACGTGTCGCCGTCGGGTGAGCGGACGATGTGCGGGTCACGAAGGCCCTGGTCGCCCAGCTGGGAGATGAGCGACGGCCAGCCTCCGGTCAGACCGGTCCAGTCCAGAGCGGTGTTTCCATTGGACGTTGCGAACATGATCTGCTCGCCGTCGGCGATTCCCTCGCCCTTGAAGTACCCCATGAAGTACCGCTCGTACTCCTCGGAACGGGGCATGGCGGTGATGGTCACCGGGAACGACTTCGTCTGCGAGGCTGAACCCTTGGTGATGGTCGCCGTCAGGGTGGCGGCAACATCCGCACGGCCGAAGGCCGGGCGGTTCACCTCACCCGTCGGGGTGACGAGGTCGGTGGTCGACTTCCAGATGATCTTGGATCCGAACTCGCCGTTGGCGGGGAGGTTGATGTTTCCGCGCACGTCGTCGGTGGCGTACAGGGTCAGGTCGAACCTGTCACGGTCGACCGCCTGCGCGTCATCGAACTCGGCCTTCACCACGATGGGGATCTCCCGTGTGGTGACCTCATTGGCGCCCTTGCGGACAGTCGCCGTGAGCGTGGCTGTCGCGTCCGGCTGCCCCTGCGCGGGTCGGGTGATCCTGCCGGTCACCGCAACCTTGCGTGCGCTGGCGACGGCTGGCGGGGTGTAGACCTCGACGACCGACGGGTCCGAACTCGTCCACGTGATGGCCGAGCCTGCCACGGAGCCCACCTTGGGCAGAGTGATGTCGCGTACGATCGCACTGGTCAGGCCGAGGTCGATGGCGTCGGCGTCGGCGTGAACGCCAGTGGAGACGGTCCTTTCCGCCAGGGCGAGTGTCTCGTCGAGGCTCACTGCCCGGTCGTAGACCCGGAAGTCCCGGATCGTTCCGCGGAATGAGTAGTGGCCCGACGTCTGCGAGCGAGCGAGGAAGTTGCAGTTCGTCCCCGCTGCGTTCACCGATGGTGGCGTGGTCAGGTTCGTCGACGTCGCGTGCAGCACGCCGTCGAGGTAAAGCCTGCCGGTCCAGCTCGTACCGTTCGCGTTCAGTGACTGAGTGTAGGTGACGTGCGTCCACGCTCCCTCGGGCATGCGGACCCGGGTCTGTTGGAGGTTCGCCGAACCCACCGCGACGCGGAACCGCTGGGTGTTCGACGCGAAGATGGAGCCCTGGGCGCCGGTGTCGGCATCGCACGAGCCGGACTTCGCGCCGAAGCCCCACATCTGGTGCTCGCCGACGTTCGCCGGGTCGATCCACACGTCATAGTCGACGGTGAGGTTCGACATGCCTGCGGTGATGTCTTTCGGCAGCGCCACGTACGCACCGTTGAGGGCGCTCTCGTAGGAGTCGGGGTTGAACCTGACTCCCTTCCCGGTCAAGGTCGCCTTCTCCGGATGCACGAGCGTGGCGTTCGCCGCCGAGCCCGCACTGCCCGAGTTGACCAGCGTCGTCCCACTGGTCTCGTCGAGGGCGAAGTGGTGCACCAGGCCCTCGTTGAGCCCCTCCTCGGCCGCGTGCGAGGGCGTCGGTGCGAACGAGACCGAGAGAAGCGCACCCAGTACCAGGCTGGCGCCACCTCTACCCGTCCGACTCAGCCTGTGACGTGACCTTTGCTGTCGCAATCTCAATTTATCCTCCTTGATCGGTGTCAGACTTTCTCTGTCAGGCGATATAGAGTGCCGTTGACTGCTGTTCGCTGCAGTTGAGTGCAGTTGTGTGAAGCAGGACGCCGCATCGACTCTGACCTGCGGAAACGGAAACCGCAGGTCGGGGTGGGTTGAAGGTGAGTGCCGTTCGATGCAGTTGGGCGCTGTTCAACGCCGTTCAGTGCGCCCGGCTGCTTCCCAGGTGCTCCCCGATCCCCGGCGCGCGACCGGGTGGCGTCCGCGGGGGTGGTGTAAGAGACGGCAAGCGCTGCCCTCACCGTCAGCGCGTTGATTGCGGTAGACGACGGGAGGGGCGGCCCGGCAGCACCCGGGCCGCCCCTGGTCATCGACCGCAGGAACGGGCGTCGTACGGCGCCTTCAGCGATGCCGGCAACGATTCACCGTCCACCGTCGCGGATGCCGACACCGTCACCTCACCGGCCGGCACGTCCGCCGCGTCGGTCGGGAACGACCGGTACTTCTGCTTGCCCGGCGGCACCGCTCCGAACGGCGTCGACCCGTACTCCGACGTTGCCGATGCGGAGACGTGAACCGCCTCGTCGTTCGTGACTTGCACGGTTACCATCACCTTGCCGCCGACACACCGGGTCCCCGCCACCGCGGACACGTGCAGCCGCGGCGCGGGTTCGAAGGCCCAGGAGTCGATCTCGAAGAGATCCGCACCATCGGGCCCGGCGTAGGTGAAGTAGACGTCGTGCACGCCGGCCACGCCCTCGATCTGGGTGGTCAGCTCCGTCCACTCGCCGATCGGCGCGTCGACGGGGATGGCCGCGACCACCGGCGCGGCGACATCGTCGAGACGAAGTTCGATTTTGCCGCCGGCCACAAGCGGGCGCACCTTCGCCGTCAGGCTCTGGGCGCCGTCGCCGAAGTCGACCGACGACAGCGCCGTCCAGTCGCCGTTGTCGATGTCGCGCACCACCAGGTTCGGAGCGGATCCGCCGAATTGGGCGGACGCGCCGTCGACCTTCGCGGTCGCGATGCCCTTGCTCCAGCCGAGGGTCTCGGCCTCGAACACGCGGTACGGGTCGAAGTTGCGGACCTGGGCCGCTCCGGCGTAGGTGCCGACGACCTGCTGGATCGTGCCGTCCGGGTTGAAGGTCAGCTCCTGGATGTGTGGGCTGCGGTACCCCTGGGTGTTGTTCCCGGTGATGCGCTTGTTCAGCGTCGGGGCGTGGTAGGTGAAGTAGTACTTGCCCTCGAACTCGAACGCCGACTGGTGGTTGTTGCCACCGGTGCCGGTGCCGAAGAACTGCGACTGGTTCGGGAACAGCACGCCGGCATAGGTCTCCTTGGGCCACGACATCGGGTTGTCGGAGATCATGTAGCCGATCTGGCCGCCGCCGGGGTAGCCGGGAAGCCGTTGCTGGTTGCCACCGAAGTCGTTCCCACCAAAGTGCGAGGAGTACGAGAAGTAGTACTTGCCCTCACGCTTGAACACGTGGCCGGCTTCGAAGGCGACCGGAGCGTCGACCGCCGCGGCCGACCCCTGGGTCGAGACCATGTCGTCGCCGAGCTTGATCGCCCGGAGGTTCTTCGGGTTGTTGAAGCGCTCGGCCGGCGGCATGCTCGTTGACGCGGGACCGCCACCGAAGTAGAGGTACGCCTCGCCGTCCTCGTCCACGAGCGGAGCCGGGTCGAACTTCCACGCGACATCCTCGGCGCCGGGGGTACGGCCGTCGATCAGCGTGCTTGTGCGCTCGCTGGTCCACGGTCCGAGCGGCGACTCACCGGTGATCACGTTGGTCGAGCCGCCACCGTTGGCGTAGTAGAGAAAGAACTTCTCCTTACCGTTCACGACCTTCTTGGCCATGCCAGGTGCCCACGAGTTGCCGGTGAATGGTGCCGCACCGTTCGGGCCCGCGACCTGGATTTCACCGTGGTCCGTCCAGTTGACCAGGTCGTCGGAGGAAATCAGCGTAATCTGGTTGATGTTGCCGTAGTTAATGGCCGGCGAAATGCCCGTGGCCGGGTCGGGCGCGTAGCCCTGGGTGTCGTTGGTCATGTACATGTAGACCCGGCCGTTATGGACAAAGCCAAACCCATCGGCGCCGAACTTGTGCCCGATCAGCGGGTTGTGCTCCCCCGGCAGCTTGCCGACGACCTCGATGGTCTTCGACGGCGGCGGAGGTGGCGGAGCTCCGACCACCGACACGTCGTCGAGCTTGAAGTCCATCAGATGAAAGCTGGGATCGGCGGACGGGTTGCTCGTCCACGGGGTCTCGAAGAACAGACGCGCCGTCGAGACGTTCTGCCCCGCAGGGATCGTGAATCGCCCGTTGAACTGCGCCCACTGCCCCTTCGTCGCCGTCGCGCTGACCAGGTTGGTGTAGGTGGCCCCGCCGTAGTGCATCGTGGCGAAGAACTGCTTTGTCGCGGGCCCGTCCGCGTTCTCGTACTTGATCCGGGCGCTGAGGGAGTAGGTCTGCCCGGCCTGTACCTTGCCGGAGAGGTCCTGCATCGGACCGGATCCGGTCGTCGCCCGGTTGGTGACGAGCACGGCGCTCGATCCGGAGTAAGCGTCTGTCGTGGGCGAAAGCGTTGCCCTGTCGGTTGCGTTGCCGTTGTTGGCGAACCAGTTCGCCAGGCCGTCCTCGAACCCGCCGTTCGCGATGAGATTCGTGTCGGCGGCCTGGACGGGTCCCCCCGCGACGAGTCCGGCCGCCACCATGGCCCCGGCCGTCGCGATCGCGGCGAACCGTCGGGTTGCGCTTCGCAAGCGCTGTTTCACGAGATTTCCTCCTTGATCTCCCAGTGACCATGACCGCTGTGCCCGGAAGCAGGTCGGTGACGGGACCTGCATGGGGCGGTGGGGCGGGCCGGCCCAGCAGCACCCGGGCCGCCCCCGGCTCATCAACCGCAGGAACGGGCGTCGTACGGCGCTTTGAGCGACGCCGACAACGACTCACCGTCCACCCTCGCCGACGCCGACACCGTCACCTCACCGGCCGGCACGCTCGCCGCATCGGTGGGAAGCGGCCGCGACTTTCGCTTTCCGGGCGGCACCGCGCCGAACGGCCGCATCCCGTACGCCGATCCCGCCGACGCCGACACGTGAGCGGCCTCGTTGTTCGACACCTCCACCGTCACCATCACCTTGCCGCCGACACACCGGGTCCCAGCCACCACGGACACGTCCATCCACGGCGACTCGGTCTTGAGCACACCGAGTCGGGCCAGCTGGTAGCTGAGCGCACGCTCCGGCGCGTCGATCTGGTTCTGGGTGCCGAACCCGCCGCCCCGCGCCACCTCTGCGCCGGCGAGGGCGGCCTGCATCGCAGCCCAGGCGTCCTTCGGGTAGTAGCGCTCGTTGACCGTCCCCGCGTACGCGATGGCCGCGTCGAGTTCGCTCGTGTCGAGCGACCTGCCCTGCGCGGTCAGCGTGTCGCTGAGCAGGTAGTAGTCAAAGTCGACGTGCCCACCTGTCTGCTGCGTCGCATAGTTGAACAGGCCGACCCGGTGCCCCATGAAGTGGGCGAGGCTGCCGTCCAGCGTCTGCGGGCCGACGCGGTTGCCCAGTTGGGACCACTGGCGCCCGTCAAGGCTGTAGTAGAACGTCGTCCACAGCTGGCGGGTCGGCGAGGCGAAGTCGAGATCCG
This sequence comes from Micromonospora sp. SL4-19, assembly GCF_047921475.1. Classification (NCBI taxonomy): domain Bacteria; kingdom Bacillati; phylum Actinomycetota; class Actinomycetes; order Micromonosporales; family Micromonosporaceae; genus Micromonospora; species Micromonospora sp. SL4-19. Next base: position 11,494 of record NZ_JBLROB010000051.1, on the reverse strand, counting down.
CCTTCACGTACACCTCGGTCGCGTCGCCCAGCGAGACCGTCGTGCCCGTCACGAAGTTTTCGACCGACGCCTGGTCGAGGTCAACCGCGAACGGCTGCACCCGGTTGACGACGCCCAGCGTGTTCGCACCGCCCGCGCGCTTGACCGCGACATACGAGAAACCACGGTTGTACGCCGCCAGGCCGGCCACGTCCCCATTTGCCATGCCGGAGATGTCCATCTTGGTCTCGACCGACTGCCGCGGACCGAACACGCGCTGCGAGAGCGTATTCCTTGCCTCCTCAAACCAGGCGAGCTCAGCCCGATCCGAGAGCTTCGTGTAGATGTACTGGCCGGTAACCACCTTGCCGGTCGTCAGCCGCAGCCAGCCCTCCCGGTCGGTGAGCGACCAGTACCGGTTGTCGGGCGCGTGGTTCCATTCCCACGCCAGGTCCAGCCGCGACCCGTTGGGGGCGATCTCGCCCTCGGTCGGGTACTCGAGCGTCACCGGCTGGCCGACGATCGAGACGTCATCGATCAGGTATTCCACGCTCGAAGACGGCGGCTGCGGATTCGCCCACGGCGTCTCCACAGCGAACTTGAAATTGTTGACGTTCGCAGCCGCGGGGACGGTGTACTGGCCGGACACCGTCGTCCACTGCCCGACCGGCACGTTCCCGGACGTCATCACCTGGACGCCCGAGCCCCAGTCCGCGGCCAGGTTGAACCGCACGCTGCTGGGGCCCGACGTGTACTTGATCTTCGCGGACACGGTGTAGGTCACACCGCGCTGCATCTTGCCGTTCAGGAACTGGTTCGGGCCGGAACCGTTAAGCGTACGGTTGCTCACCTTCAGCGCTGCCGATCCCGAGGCCGGATCGGTCGAGTCAAGACTGAGCGTCGCACCGTACTGCGCACCCCACGGGGCTACCGAGCCGGACTCAAACCCGGGATTCTCCAGCAGCTCGACGCCGATGAGTGACTCGTCGAACTTCGGCCGCTCCGGGATCGTCCACTCCTCGTCCGTATACGCCTTGTGCGGCGCGTCGTTGGCGAAGTCATCTGAGGCCACGATGCTTTTCTGGCGCTCGAACAGCTCCTCGTCCGGGCTGAGCTTGATCGGCTTTTCGAACGCGCCCTCTACCGGCACGACCCCGTTGTTGCCGAAGGTCGGCCACCCGTCCTGCCACGTCGCGGGGATGAGCGCCGGAATGCGACCGATCGGGAACGAATCGCGGAAGAACATGCCGTACCAGTCGGTGCCGCCACCCTGACGGGAGATCGGTACGAGGCTGCCCTGCGCAAAGCCGTTGGAGTTGAGAACACCGCGCGCCTCGTAGGTGTTCACGCCACCTGCGGAGGTGTAGCGCCCGAGCAGCTCCGGCGAGCGGAACATGACGACCTGACGTCCCTGACCGGACGGCCAGGTGATAATGACCGCGTAGTAGTAGCCGTCGATGTAGTAGAACTGGGCGCCCTCGAACAGGCCACCAATGTATGGCCGGCCGGCGTAGTTGCTTGCCGTGAAGATGTTCGGGTAGTCCTGCGTGATCGCCGTCAGGTCGGCGTTGAGTCGCACGGCGCTCGTCCCACCGGAACCATAGAAGATGTACGGTGTGCCGTCGACGTCGAAGAAGAGCGACGGGTCGTGTAGGCCCCGACCGAGGGCCGTGCGCTGCCACGCGCCGTTCTCGATGTCATCCGTGCGGTAGATGTATGCGCCGCCGAGGTTGTTGGTGTTGAAGGCGACGTAGAACATGCCGTCGTGGTATCGCAGCGACGACGCCCACTGACCCTGGCCGTAGGAGTTCTGGCCGTTGCGCAGCGAGAACGAGTCCCCGATGCTCGCCCGGTCAAAGACGTAGTTGACGATTTCCCAGTTCACCAGGTCGTACGACTTCATGATCGGCGCACCCGGGCTCAGGTGCATCGTCGTGCTGATCATGTAGTAGACGTCCCGGCCCTCGTCGTTCTCGGCGGCCGGGACGCGCTCGACGCCGATGTCCGGCACGTCGGAGCGAAGGAGCGGCACGGAGTACGTGCCATCGCCTTTGTCGGTCGACGTGTAGGACGATCGAGGCGACCAGCCATCGGCGGCGTGCGCCGCACCACCGGCGGGTACCACACCGGCACAGAGGAGCGCGCCGACCGTTGCGAGTGAGATCCTGCGCCGCCAGCCTGGCGCCCTGGGGGCTTCTGCGCCTGCGATGCGCTTCAGTGCACGGGCGAGAACCTCGAACACGGTGACGACGCCGACCGGCCTGGATGCGGGGCGCAGGCCGGAGGCATCACAGTCGACGGAGGCTTGCATAGCGAGCTCCAAACGCGAATGTGATCGGCCTCTCATGATGTGACCGCTAACATCGAGTGTCAAGCCCTCGACCAGACCCAGCTTCTCCACCATCAAGGTCGAGTACGTCCACCGCCGCCAGTTCCGCATCTGCGCCGGAGCCCGCCTGAAGATCGCTACCTGAATCACCGACTTCTACAACCGAAGCCGGCGCCACTGCATCTGCGACACGCCTTAACCGCGGCGGCGACCGCCAGGCCGACGCGGCCCTCTGCCGCGTTCCCGATCTCGCCTCTCCCACGAAGCCGGCTCGGGGGCCTACCTGGCGAGCCGCCGGTGAGCCTTGTGGACCGTTGGCCAGTCATTACCTCGGTCTATGCGGATGGAAGGACGGTACGCGGCGACGGGGCGCAAGTGCGCAACGAGGCCCCACCTAGTGGTCGACGCGGACCTAGACGGGGTCAAGCATGTGCTTCCGGAAGCTTGCACGTTACGAGACGATGTGGCAGGCTGATCGCAAACCCGAGGATGTTAGCGCTCACATGCAGTCCCAACGGGACGGTCCCGAGCCCCGTTGAGGTGGTTGACTGCGGGCCGCGGGCGGCCCGCAGTCCGTCCGCGTGGTGGTCGTCTGGGGCCGCCAGTCCTGATCGGGCCACGCCGCTCCCCGTCAGCAGGGGACGAGCACGGTCCATTCCAACGAAGGCGAACACAGCTCGTTGGCTCCGCGTACCCGTTGGCAAAGCCCCCAGCCTGCGGGCAACAACAGGATAGGAGTGTTCAGGTGAAGGTGAGGAAAGCCGCCAGTATTCGTTCGTTAGGTCTTGCCGTCGTCATGACGCTGCTTTCGGTCGTGGCGGTATCGACCCAAGCTGCTTCCGCCACCGCCGCCACCGGGAGTCCATCGGCGAACGTCGGCGGTGCTTCGCTGGTTCCCAGTTCGTCGACGACGTGTGCCCTTCCGACAACATATCGTTGGACCTCCACGGGGCCACTCGCAACCCCCAAGGCGGGCTGGGTCTCGCTCAAGGACTTCACCACTGTCGAGTACAACGGCCGGCATCTCGTCTACGCGACCACCCACAACACGGGAACTTCGTGGGGCTCGATGAACTTCAGCCTCTTCGACGACTGGTCCGACATGGCCACCGCCACCCAGAACACGATGTCCTCGTCTACTGTTGCTCCGACGCTGTTCTACTTCGCCCCGAAGGGCATCTGGGTCCTGGCCTACCAGTGGGGCGCGACCGCCTTCAGCTACCGGACGTCGAGCGACCCCACCAACGCGAACGGATGGTCGGCTGCGAGGCCGCTGTTCTCCGGGCGCATCTCCAACTCCAGCACCGGCCCCATCGACCAAGCGGTCATCGGCGACGAAAAGAACATGTACCTGTTCTTCGCCGGGGACAACGGCAATATCTACCGGGCAAGCATGCCGATCGAGAACTTCCCGGGCGACTTCGGCACCAATGCGACCGTCATCATGACCGACACCAGAAACAACCTGTTCGAGGCGGTCCAGGTCTACAAGGTCCAGGGCCAGGACCAGTACTTCATGATCGTCGAGGCGATCGGCGCCAACGGGCGGTACTTCCGCTCGTTCACCGCCACCAGCCTTGACGGTGAGTGGACCCCGCAGGCCGCAACCGAGAGCAGCCCCTTCGCCGGCAAGGCCAACAGCGGTGCCACCTGGACCAACGACATCAGCCACGGCGAGCTGATCCGCACCACCGCCGACCAGACCATGACCATTGACCCCTGCAACCTGCAGCTGCTCTACCAGGGCCGCGACCCCAGCTCCGGCGGTGACTATGGCCTCCTGCCCTACCGACCCGGCCTGCTCACGCTGAAAAAGGTCGACCCGACCCTGACCGCCGACTCGCAGCCCGTCGACTGGGGTACCGCGGCCACGGTCACCGTAACCGTCAACGCCGACGACGACTCGCCGGCCACCGGCACCGTCGACCTGTACGAAGGTGACACGGCACGGGGCTCGGCCACGCTGGACGGGACCAGCGCGACGTTCACCCTGCCCGCCGGCTTGGCGGGGGGCGAGCATACGCTGACCGTCTCGTACTCCGGCAACGCCTACGTCAAGGCGGCCCAAACCACCGTCACCGTCACCGTCAACCTGCCCAAGGCATGGAACTCGTCGACGGCCTACAACAACGGCGACAAGATTACCTACAACGGCCGGGTCTACCTCGCCAGCTGGTACACCCGCAAGCAGGCCCCCGGCGACCCATACGGGCCGTGGCAGGAACTAGCCCTGACCGAGGATGGCACCGCTATCTGGACCGCATCCCGGATCTTCACCCCCGGCGACGTCGTGACCTACAAGGACCACGTGTACAAGGCAAAGTGGTGGACCCGCAACCAGGCCCCCGGCGACCCTTACGGCCCGTGGACGCCGATCGGCTAGGCAGCGCCTAGCCGGAGGACAAACAGCTAGTAACGCACAGGGAGCCCGGCTCAGCCCCGGATCGGTGCTGAGCCGGGCTCCCTACTGCGGATCGTCGATCGTCTGCCGCAGTACGCGGCCCGGAGACACGCACCCGAGACAGGTCTGGTCGACTACGCACGTGTCCGTTCCGTCCAGCCCTACAGGTGCAGCGCGAAGCGCCGTCCGGGCCACGAAAACCTCCGGTCCACGGTCTTGCTCCGCCTGTGGACCTGGTAGAGCGCCGGTCACGCCGGTGCCCTCCTGCGGTACGGGGCAACGCGATCTACCGGCTCGGCGACGAGCTCGCGGTCCGGCTGCCACGCATCGAAGCCGCCGTCGATGAGCCGCAGCGGCCCGCTCAGCGGCCGCGACGAATCCCGCGAAAGTGCGGCCGGCCGACGCGCGGCCCGGGAGAGCCCTGGGCTGACGCCCCATGGCCCCTCGTGCAGCTTGACCCCTGAGTTGCCGGGCCACCGGCGGGCGGATGCCCGGTCGGTAGTGGCCGGGAAATGGGTCGCATCGGCGGGCAACCGGCCCTACCCTTCGCTGCCATGAAGCTTCTCTCCGTCAATGTGGGCAAGCCTCGACCCAATCCGTGGAAGAAGCTCAGCGCGACGGGAATTGACAAACGACCTTTTTCCGGCCCGGTCGCCGTCGTCGCCCCGGGCCCCAAGGGCACCGGCGAAGTCGGTCTCGTGGGCGACCGTGTCTACGACGTGAAGCACCACGGCGGTCCCGACCAAGCTGTCTACGCCTACGCCCGCGAGGATCTCGACCGCTGGGAAGCCGAGTTGGACAGGCCGATCACGAACGGCGGCTTTGGGGAGAACCTGACGACCATTGACCTCGATGTCAACCGCGCGCTGATCGGCGAACGCTGGCGGATCGGGTCGGATGTCGTCCTGGAGGTGTCATGCGCACGGATCCCGTGTGCGACATTCCAGGGCTGGCTGCAGCAGCACGGCTGGATCAAGCGGTTCACGCAAGCCGCGTTGCCGGGCGCGTATCTGCGCGTGATCGAGGCAGGCCAAATCTGCGCCGCCGACCCGATCGAGATCCTGCACCGACCCACCCACCACGTGACCGTCGAGCTCGTCTTCCGGGCGATGACACTCGAACCGGAACTGTTGCCGCAACTGTTGGCCGCCGAGGCACTGCCCCAGGAGGAAAGGGAACTGGCCCGCAGGCGGTGCCCCTGAGGAAGGCCGAGCACAGGGCGGGCCCGCCTGCCAGGTCCTGTTGGCGGCGTACGAGCGGAGGCCGTGCAGCTACAGGTGCCCCGTGTCGTTGAAGCTGACCAGGGTAGGCGGTCGGTCGGAATCCCACTGCACGACGGTGATCGCGCAGTTGGCCTGGTTGAGGCCGATCCACCGCCACTCCGGGGCGTCAAGCATGTGGCGGACGAACCACCCGATGACGAAGTTGTGCGTGATCAGCAGTTCGTGCCGGTCGGTGTCGCCGGCGACACCGAAGTGTGCGACGGCAGCCCGCAGGGCCGTCGCGTCTTCGTCGCGTTCGTCGTCGGGCACGCCGTCGAGCCAGGCAAGCCACCGGTCCGGGTATCGGCCGCGTTGCCCGGCGGAGGGCACCGGCGTTCGGTCCGCTACAAAGTCGCAGCCGTGTCGCGGCACCTGTGGCAGGTGGCCGGCGACGATGTCGGCGGTCTGGGCCGCCCGGGCCAACGGGCTGTGGTGGATCGCCGAGAAAGGCACCGTACGCAGCCGCCGACCCAGCCGGTCCGCCTGCTCGCGACCGAGTGGCGAAAGGCCGCCGTCCGCGCCGTGCCCGGACGCCGGATCCTGTTCGCCGTGGCGGACGAGATACAGCTGGGTACGAGCCATCGTGAGCCACCCTCCGAATCCTTGTACGACGAGGAGCACGATAGATCACGAAGGCACGGACGACTGGCCGAGAAAGGCGGTGCCCCGATCCACCGGGACAGCCCTCCTGGAGGCGCGGTTACGGGTCGCCCGGCTCGTATTGGGGTTGCACCGGGGTGCAGTTCGGGGCACTGTGCGGGTCGTGGCGTACGTTGATGGACGACGCTTGGCGCCGGGCATGGTAAGGAATCGGGTATGAGGCTGCCGCTTCAGGGCGGGCTGCCACCGATGGATACGGTGGCCGGCGCCGTTGTGGAGATCGCGTGTGACGAGTCCGGTTTCTCCGGCACCAATCTGCTCCATCGCGCCACCCCGGTGATCACGCACGCGAGTGTCGACCTGTGCATCGGCGAGGCAGTCGAGCTGATCACGGCGCTGCGGTCCGGGTTCCGATTCTCACCGAACGAGTTCAAGTCCGGGCAGTTCCTGCGCAATTCGGCAGCCGGCGAGGCCCTGGAGTGGTTCCTGGCACAACTGCGCGGCCGGGCGCATGTCCATCTGATCGACAAGGAGTATTTCCTCACCACCCGAATCGTCGACCTGCTGCTGGGCGAGCCGTCGTACGCGGCCGGTACCCGCCTCACCCAGGACCAGCGTCCGGCCGCCCGGACCCTGTACCGGGCCAGGCACCTGGCTGATCACGACTGGCGCGTCTTCCTCGCCGCCTTTGTCGAACTGGTCCGGACCAAGCGGCGGCATCGGCCGGATCCCCAGGCCTTGGAACGGTTCTTCCAGGCGCGGGACGCGCTGCTACGGGACCGGCTCGGCGCACAGGCCGACGACATCCTCGACGGGCTCAGCCGTACCCGGGTGCAGGCCGTGCTGGCCAGGCTGTTCGCCGACGACCGGTCGATCCCACCACCGCTGGAGCCGCTGCTGCCGGCGCTGGCCGAGACCGTGCTGTTCTGGAGCGGCGACGGAAAGCGACAGGTGCTGGTGACCCACGACGAGCAGAGCGCCCTCACGGCCGGCCGGTTGAGCCGCCTCCAGCAGGTACTGGTCGACCGCGCCCGCCCCTCGCCGCCGGACGACGCCGAAGAGACCGACTCGTCGCCGGCCGGGAACTCACCCCTGGCCGGGCTTGTGATGGTCGATTCCCGGGACGATCCGCGAGTCCAGGTCGCCGACCTCCTCGCCGGAGTGGCCCGGCGGTTGCCGGAGATCGTAGACGACCGCCCATTCCAGCCGTTCCTCTCCCCAACCTCACTCCGCGATCCCCAGCCGCGACCCGCGGCCGCTTCACCCGCCTGAGGATCCAACGACAAGTTGGCATCAGGCGGCCACACCGAGTCAAGATGATCTGGCTGAGGCAACCGTGCCCGGGGCATCCCTGGACGCTGGGCAGAAGCGCTGGGATACGTGCCCGAGGCGCCTCCCATGCGTTGACGACGGCTGCGGCCTGGCTACGTAGCCGGCACCGACAGTTGGAAGGCCGACCAGCCGTCCACCGGCTGGAAGCCGAGTATTGCGTTGACCGCCCGCATGTGCGTGTTCTCCTCGGCGTTCCACGCGTCGATGACGCGCAGCGCCGGCTCGTGGGCCCGTGTGTACGCATGGTTGGCCGACTTCACGATCAGACCGAGACGCCGGCCACGGTGGGCAGGCTCGACGATCGTGACCCGCTGCCGCGCGTGAGTGTCGTCGTTCGCCTCGAACGACAGCTTGGTGCGGGCGACGATCTGGCCGGTTGCGTCGTGCCGGGCCGCCGTCGAGTAGGCGCGGTGGCCGCGACCCAGTTCGGTCGCCTCCTGGCCGCGTACCCGGTCGGCGTCGTACAACTCCTGCTCGACCGCCAGGTCACCGGTGGGGGCGTCGAGCATGAGCCGGCTCTGCAGCGCGGCGACATCCTTGATGATCTCTTCGGGTGCCGCGTCGCGCCACTGCACCAGCGAGTACCCGTCCGCGTGGGTCCACGCCTCGGCGAGCGTCGCCTCGGCGCCCCCCGAATGGTCGGCGATCTGGCACCGGGATCTGATGCTGGTCACGCCGGGCCGGTGAGCGCGGTTGGTGAGGTAGTGGTAGCCGGCCTCGTCGCGGGCAACGCCGCCGGGCAGTGCCCGAACCGTCTCGATCTCGATCAGGCTCCGGCAGTGCCGTCGGGCGGCCGCGTAGACCTCCTCCAACAGCCTGGTGCCGATGCCGCGGCGCCGGTGCTGCGGGTGCACGATCAGCTCCAGGTAGACCATGCTCAGGTTCGCCGCCTGGGGCAGCAGGTACGACGCCGCACCGACCACCCGGTCGCCGTCCCAGGCCAGCAGCGCCTCTTCTGTCAATGTGGGCCACGGGTGCTCGAACCGGGCCGTGTGTTCCTGTCGGCTGGGTGTGGGGAAGTCGGGCAGGTCGTGGCGGGTCACCGCGACCATCAGGTCGTACCACCGGCCCATCGCCACGGAATCGACCGGATCGAGCTGCGTGATGGTCATGACCGCATCGTGCGGCGGGCGTGACCGAGCAGCAATCGAATTACTTCCCCATGACGACATCACGACGGGGATCAGGTCTGTTCGGCTTCGCCCGGCCTCACGGTGGAGGTGGGCGGCCCCCATCTCTGTCGAAGATCCCCGCCGGAGGCATCGGTTCCGGGCACTTGGCGCAGTCTGCAATCGGCCGTGCGGATTGCTGGGAGTGACTTCGTAGGTCAAGCAGCGAGTTGGTAGCGGGCCCGGTGGTTGCGCTGGTGCTCTTGGCCCAGACGGTAGGTCCAGTAGCGGTCGAAGTCGCCGTTGGCGAGCAGTGCGCGGAGTTTCAGGACGGCTTCGGCGCCGGCGCTCCGCCCGGCTGTCGACGCGTTCGTCCGACAAATTCGCTACCCGGCGGCCGGAGCGCAGTGCTACACAACCGAGGTGCAAAACATTTTGGAGTTCCCCGAGGTCCTGCGGCTGATCGAAGACCGCTCGGCCGCGTTCCGCGCCGCGATCGCGTCCGCCCCCGACCTTGACGTCCAGGTCCCGACCTGCCCGGACTGGACGCTGCGCGAACTGGCGCAGCACCTCGGCGACGGCCGCCGCCGCCAGGCCGCCATCATCGCGGCGGGCCCGGGCGCTGAGCCCCCGGCGAGGACGGACCCGAAGGGCGCCCCGACCGCGCCCCGCGACCGCGAAGCCCTGGACGCCTGGCTCGCCGAGTCGACCGAGCTCATGCTCGACGCGATGCGCGAGGCCGGCCCGGACCGCGGCTGCTGGACCTGGTGGGGCCGCTCGCAGGCCCCGGAGACCAGCGGAGCCGTGGCCCGGCACCAGATCCAGGAGATCGCCGTCCACACCTACGACGCCCAGCTCACCCAGCGGGCCGCACAGCCGCTGCCGACGGACGTCGCGGTCGAGGGCGTCGACGAGTTCCTGACGACCGTCTCGGCGACGACCGTCCCCTGGCCGTTCAAGCCGGCGACCATCGACCTGCACACGACCGAGGGCCGCTCCTGGCGCCTGACCCTCAACGCCGACGGCGTCCGCTGCGACGACCTCGCCGCCGACGCGGAGCCGGGCGACATGGCGATGCGAGGCGCAGCGAGCGAACTGGTCCTCTACTTCTACGAGCGCGTCCCGCTCGACGGCCTGGAGACCACCGGCGACACCGAGCCGATGGAGCAGCTCGCAGACTGGGACCCGAACGCGTAAAACGCGCACTTGTGACGCATCTGTCGGTTGTGCGCGCGCTCCTGCGGGCGCCACTGGGCCCGGGGTTAGCGCAGGGCCCCGCGGCCGATGCGGATCACCCGGCCGTGCACCTTGCGCAGGTAGGCGAGCAGTTTGCGGATGGACCAGCGGGTGAAGGGCTGGTTGAGTTTGGTCGGGCGGGTGGTGGCCGTCTGGACGACGAAGTCCTCGTCGTCAGGGCTGAGCAGGCGGGGACTGCCTCCCGCCCACCGAGGGTCCAGGCAGGCCGGGCCGATCTGGTTGAACCGGTGGATCACGTCCCGCGCCGTGTCCTCGTCGGCCTGCACCAACTGGGCGATCACTGGAACTCGGTTGCCGCCGGCCGAGGCCAGCAGCATCATCGCCCGTCGATAGCGCACTGTGTTGGTGCTGCCCCGGCGCACGATCCGTGGTAACTGCTGGCCCTCCTGGTCGGTCAGCCTCCTGATCTTGACCAGCTCCGCCACCACGCCCCCAAAACCGTCGGATATCCGTCTCATCCAACCGGTTCCGGCCCCGCCGCCGCCAACCCGGTAATTCGGCAACAGATCACAGGAAGCGCTCCGAGTCGACCAAGCCGCCACGAACACAACACCCATCCCGACCATCGCCGTCCGGTGCCGCCTCGGGGACCGCTAGGCTCAACCGCGCATGACGCTGGCTGCCTCGCCCGCTCTGGACGTGGCCGCCGGCCCGACCTCATCCTCGTCGGACCGCGGTTTCCTGCCGGCTCATCTCCTCGGACCTTGCCCCTCTCGCCTATTCACGTCCTGGTCCTCATCAACCACAGACTTCGTTTCCTGGTGGTCCTCGTACGGGTCAACGTGCACAGCCAGGTACACCTGAGGCCCGCTTGCGGGCTCCTTTACGCTGAAAAGGTAGCCGCCACCCCTAGCCAGGGAGGGCAACATGAGCGACCAGCCGTCGACTCAGCAACCCCCACCGGAGCCAGGCATGACGCCGGGCCACCCGCCGTATCCGCCCTATGCGTACTCTCCGCCGGTCAACATGTATGCGATCCTCGCGCTGGTCCTTGGCGCGATGGTGTTCCCGCCGTTGGGCATCTACTTTGGCAACAAAGCCAAGAAGCAGATCGCCCAGACAGGCGAGCGCGGGGTTGAGCTTGCCACCGCCGGTCTCGTGGTCGGCTGGATCTTCACCGCCATCTACGGCCTGTTCGTCCTCGTCTGGTGCGGCTTTGCGGGCAGGGTGCTCGTCGGCCTTATTACCGGACGCTGACGGTCAAGCCCGACGGCTTCGAAGCGCC
>NZ_JBLROB010000050.1:0-27065 GCF_047921475.1 Micromonospora sp. SL4-19 | reverse complement strand
TCCTCCTCGGTCGTGCAGTCATCTTCAACGACCCCGAGCCGCCCACCATTCCGGGCTACGAATGCGGCCGGGCCACCCGGAACCGGACACCGAGGCATGGGCCGTTCAGACGGGCACGATCGTGGATCGAGCGCCATGGGAGGTGCGGACGCCGCCGTCGGGTTTGCGAGAAACGAATCAGGCCGGCCCGAGCGGACCGGCCTGATTCGGTCACGCGGCGCACCCCCACGTGCCGCGGAGCGGGCGCCCCACCCCCCGGGGGGCGCAGAACTACCGCGGGTCAATCGGTGCGTGCCAGCCGTAGGGCGAGGGCGGCGAAGCCGACGGCCTGGAGCGTGGCTCCGGCGACCGCGAACCATTCGGTGCCGGCGATCAGGCCGGTCACGTGCAGCACCGGCCAGCAGCAGATCCCGACTGCGGCCCAGACCGGTACGGTCCGGGCGCGTAGCAGGGCGATGCCCAGCAGCAGGGTGCCGAGCAGGTTCCCGGCCACGAAGAGCAGCAGCCACGGGATCGCGGCCTCGCTCGCGGCGTCCAGCACCGCGGCGTAGTCGCCGGTGGGGCCACCGCGCTCGGCCATGGCCAGGTCGACGTAGCCTCTCATCACGGCGCCGAAGTAGGCCACGTACCCGCCGATCATGAGTGACCCGCCGATGAGGCCGAGCCGGTTCGCCCGGTGCCGGGTGAACCCGATGACGCCGAGCGCGGCCGGGATGATGAGCAGGCAGCCGAGCATGGCCGCGACGGTCGACGCCCGTAACGGAGCCGGATGCGCGGCGGCGAGCGCGAGGGCGTCGGCACCGGTCTCGTCGCTGCCACCGTTACGGGTGGCCACGGCGTAGCAGACGTTGGCGACCACGAATCCCCACGGGGCGAGCAGCATCGCGAGGGCGGTGCCGATGCGGCGCGGCGCGTCGGTCGGGGCGTGCGTGACGTCGCGGTCGAGGGTCGCGGTCATGACGCGGCCACCGCCGGCCGGCGCAGGCCCGGCCAGATCAGCACCAGCGCGGCGACCGTCACCACGAGACCGACGCTGAGGAGCACGACGTTCGCCCCGGAGATGCTGTCGTCGCCGAAAGCCGGCAGCACGGCCAGCCCCGACAGGATCCGAGTGACGATCACCGTGACGAGGCCACCGCGCCGTCCGCCCCAGGCGAACCAGGTGCCGGCGAGGGTGATCGCGCCGAGCAGCGTGATGACCACCGCCGCGGCGAGCGGCGGCTGGCCGTCCCCGCCCACGCCGAAGAGCCCGGTGGCCAGATCGCCGAGGCCGAGCAGGCCGGCGAGTACGAGACCGATGGTGAAGGTACGACTGGGTTTCACGGTTGCCCTCCGTTGAACGAATGTCCTGGCCAGCAGTCTTGGCCGGATGCCGTGGCAGGGCATCGGGGCGGGCTCGGGACTCGGACTGCGGGGAGGTACGGAAGCGATCTCCGTGCTGGCACGTATCCGCTGCTGTGGCCGAGGGCTTACGGTGAGCCAATGACGTTGGCGCGGCTGGTCGCGTACGGCATGGCGGCGATCGCCGCCGTGCTCGTCGGCGCGGGTATCTGGCTGCTGACCGTCGGCGCCGACGGCGGCCAGGTCGTCTACTTCGCCGGCGCCTGCCTGCTCGCCTCCGCGTCCGTGGTCCTGGGTGTGCTGATCGCGACCAAGCGTCCGACCAACGTGGTCGGTGCGCTGCTCACCTTCTTCGGGCTGCTCGCGGTCTGGGTCGCCTGGACCGACGTCTACGCGTACGTCGTCGAGCACCATCCGGGGCGGCTGCCGGTTTCGCCGCTGCTGGCCACCGCGGGTCAAGGCTCCTGGATGCTCAACTACGTGCCGGCGGCGCTGCTCATGCTGCTCTTCCCCGACGGGCGGCTGCTGCCCGGGCGACGATGGCGGGTGGTGGCCGTCGGCCTGGTGGTGGTGCCCGGAGCGTTCATCGTGCTCACCGGTCTCGACCCCGCCCCGTTCCCGGCGCCGTTCGCGGACGTCGACCACGCGTTCGGCACCCCGCCACCGGCGCTGGCGCGGGTGCTGGAGCCGATCGCGATCGCGCTGCTGCCCGGGCTGCTCGCCCTGCTCGTCGCCTCCGCGGCGGCGATGGTGGTGCGCCACCGCCGGGCTACCGACCCGATCCGCCGGGCCCAGGTGAAGTGGTTCGCGCTCGGCGCGCTGTTCCTGCCCGCGACGCTGCTGCTGTGCTGGCTGAGCTACCTGCTGTTGGACGGGCCGGACCTCGCGGTGGCCGGGCTCGCCGCGACGTTGATCGCGGTCCCGACGGCGACCACGGTCGGCATCCTTCGCCACGACCTGTACGACGTGGACAAGGCGCTGAGCGCCACGGTCACCTACGGCCTGGTCACCGCCGCGCTGCTGGCCTTCTACACGCTCGCCATGTTCGTCGCCGGCGTGGCGGCGGGGCGTTCATCGCCGGTGGCCGCTGCCGGCGCCACCGCGCTCTGCGCGCTCGCGCTGTCCCCGTTGCGGATCCGATTGCAGCGTGAGGTGGACCGTCGCCTCTATCCCGCCCGCCGGGCCGCGCTCATGGCGATCGAGGACCTCCGTGATCGGATGCACGCCGGTGAGGCGGCGCCGGAGCGGCTCGAGGAGGCACTGCGACAGGCGCTGCGTGATCCGTCGGTGCGTGTCGGTTACCGGATGCCGGGCACGAACGAGCTGGTCACCGCGACCGGGGCCGGCTTCGGGGCGGCCGGTGACGCGACCGCGATCCAGCTGGGTGGGCAGCAGATCGGCGTTCTCGTCCGCGGTGAGACCACGACCCGCGAACTGATGCGCGAGCTCGCCGACGCCTGCGCGCTGCTCGTCGAGGTGGTACGGCTGCGGTTGCAGCTGCGCCGGGCCCTGCGCGACGTGGAGGCCAGCCGGGCGCGGCTGCTGCGCGCCGGGTACGCCGAGCGGTTGCGGCTGGAGCGAGACCTGCACGACGGTGCCCAGCAACGGCTGGTCTCCCTCGGCATGGCGCTGCGGCTCGCCCAGCGGCACCTTCCCGAAACCGACGTCTCCGGCCTGCTCGACCAGGCCGTTGCCGAACTGGGCACCGCGGTCGCCGAGTTGCGGCAGATCGCGCAGGGGCTGCGCCCGTCCAGCCTGGACGAGGGGCTGGCCAACGCGCTGACGATGCTGGTCCGTGGCGTGCCGCTGTCGGTCACGCTCGACGTCTGCACCGAGCCGGTCCCCGAGGACCTCGCCACCACCGCCTACTACGTGGCCAGCGAAGCACTGACGAACGTGGTCAAGCACGCCACCGCGACCGCCATCCACCTGCGGGTGTCCAGAGCGGACGACCGGCTGACCGTGACGATCCGCGACGACGGCGTCGGCGGGGCCCGGATGCGGCCCGGCGGCGGGCTGGCGGGCATCAGCGACCGGGTGGCCGCCGCGGGGGGCGCGCTCACCGTGGCCGGCCAACCCGGCGACGGGACGCTCGTCGAGGCGGTGCTGCCGTGCGGATCGTGATCGGCGAGGACTCGACGCTGTTCCGCGAAGGGCTGGCCCGGTTGCTCGCCGACGCCGGGCACGAGGTGGTCGGCAAGGCGGTCGACGCCCCGAGCCTGCTGGTCGCCACCGACGAAGCCGTGCCTGACCTGGCCATCATCGACGTACGGATGCCGCCTGACCACACCGACGACGGCGCCCGCGCGGCACGTCAGATCCGCACGCGCCACCCGGGACTCGGCATCGTGCTGCTCTCCCAGCACATCGAGACCCGGCACTCGGTGGATCTGGTCGCCAGCGGGCGGTTCGGGTATCTGCTCAAGGACCGCGTCCTCGACGTCGACGACTTCCTCGACGCCCTGCGGCGAGTGGCGGCGGGTGGGTCGGCACTAGACCCGGAGGTGGTCACCCGGCTCATCGGCCACCGGCCGCCGGACGACCCGCTCAGCACCCTCACCGCCCGGGAGCGGGAGGTCCTCGCGCTGATGGCCGAGGGGCGTACGAACGTCGGGATCGCCCGCCGCCTGTGGCTCACCGACCGGACCGTCGAGGCGCACGTCAGCTCCATCATGGCCAAGCTCGGCCTGGCCGCCTCGGACGAGGACCACCGACGGGTGCTCGCCGTGCTGGTCCACCTCCGCCGGTGCACGTCCCCTGGTTGATCCGCCCGCGCCGCACCTCCAGCCGTGTTTGCCGTGACGGCCGCCAGCTGGTGCGCGCGCCGGGCCCCACCACGACGGCCACGAAAACGGCTCTGGCCTGGTGGTGAACCACCAGGCCAGAGCCACTATCACCGGTGCGCCGCCAGGGACTCGAACCCCGAACCCGCGGATTAAGAGTCCGCTGCTCTGCCAGTTGAGCTAGCGGCGCTCGTGGCAACGGGGAGAAACGTTAACACGCCCGCGATCGCGGCCGTCGGGGTGTGCCCGAGGGACCGCCGACCGCGGCATCCGGCCGATCCGGGGCGCTGGATGCCGGCAGCTCGCCTGCCCGCATGATGGTTGGCAGCCCGGGTGACACCCGAAAAGCAGGGAGACGCGAAAAAGGCTCCGGCTGGTGTGTGACACCCGGCCAGAGCCTTGATCAGTGGTGCGCCGCCAGGGACTCGAACCCCGAACCCGCGGATTAAGAGTCCGCTGCTCTGCCAGTTGAGCTAGCGGCGCTCGCTGACAACGGGGAGAACACTAGCACGGCCGCCGACCTGGGTTCCAATCCGATCCCGGGCTCCCCCCTTCGGTCGAGCTTAACGGGCAAAGCATCCCAAAATTCCGCACCAGCCACTCGAGGGGCACAGGGTGATGGCGGCGATACGGCACGATGTGCGCCAGGCACGCGAGAACGGGGTGGGGATGGGCAGGTTCACGCGGGCCGGGGCGATGGTGGGCGCCCTGGTCCTCACAGCGTCGCTGGCACTGACCGGGTGCGGGGACGACCAGAAGAAGCCGGCGTTCGTGGCGGGCGAGCAGCAGTCCGACCCGGCCGCCACCGCCTCCGCCTCCGCCTCCGGGCAGACGGGCGAACCGGCCCAGTCGGCCACGCCGCCGCTGCAGGTGAGCCCGGCCGACGGGTCGGACGGCCGCCCGGTCAGCAGCGAGATCGGCGCGACGGTCCCCGGCGGGAAGCTGTCGAAGGTCGTCCTCACCGCCGCGAACGGCAAGACGGTCGCCGGCCGGATGCGCCGCGACGGCTCGTCCTGGGTGCCGTCCGCCCCGCTCAAGTACGCCACCCGCTACACCGCCACGGTCACCGGCACCGACGCGGACGGCCAGACCCACCAGGGGACCAGCACCTTCACCACGATGGCCAAGCCGAAGTCGATGATCGGCTCGGGGCTGTACCTGTTCAGCGACAAGACGTACGGCGTGGCGATGCCGGTGGTCGCCGAGTTCTCGCCGGGCATCCCGAAGAAGGACCGGGCGGCGGTGCAGAAGCGGATGTTCGTGCAGACCGACCCGCCGCAGCCGGGCGCCTGGCACTGGATCGACAACGGCACGCAGGCGTACTACCGGGCGCCGGAGTACTGGAAGCCGGGCACCACCATCACCGTCCGGCTGGCGCTGGCCGGGATCCCGCTGAGCAACGGCCGCTACGGCAACGTCGACCGGAGCGCGACGGCCAAGATCGGCCGTGCGTTCGAGATGAAGGTGGACAACGCGACCAAGCGGATGAGCGTGTACGAGAACGGCGCGCTGATCCGTACCGTGCCGGTGAGCCTCGGCAAGAAGAGCACCCCCTCCTCCAGCGGCACGATGGTGGTGATGGAGAAGAAGGAGTCGACGGTCTTCGACACGCGGGACGAGCCGGACGCCAGGAACCGGTACGTCACGGAGATCGACTTTGCCCAGCGGATCACCTGGGGTGGCGAGTACATCCACGCCGCGCCGTGGTCGGAGGGGGTGCAGGGCCGGACCAACGTCTCGCACGGCTGCGTGAACGTGTCGATGGCCAACGGGCGGTGGCTCTTCGGCAAGACCCTGGTCGGTGACCCGATCACCGTCCGCGGCACCGATCGGAAGCTGGCGGCGGGCAACGGCTGGACGGCCTGGAACCTGAGCTGGTCGGAGTTCGTCGCGGGCAGCGCGCTGCCGGTACCCGACGGCGGAGCCGAGTCGGCCCTCTAGTCCGGCGGGCCGGCCGGGGCGGACCGTCGGGCCTCGGCCAAGCCGTCCGGTCGCCCGTCGGCAGCCAGGGCAGACACGAGTCCCGCTCACCAAGCGGCGTACCGTACCAGAATCGTTACGTCGCAGTCGGGGTGTTTCGGTTCACTTCAGGCAACCGGTATCCGTACGAGCGCGTCTGTAGGGAACGATGGGATCGGGGACCACGACTGTGAGGGAATCATGCGAGCTAGCCAGGACGAGCTGATCCGGTCCGGCACCGTCCGGCGCGGCGGGCGGCGCCGCGTGATCGCGGCCGCGATGCTCGCCGCCGCGATGGCCCTGACCTCTGCCTGCACGAGCAGCAAGGACGGCGACAAGCCGTCCAGCTGGCAGAGCGCCGGCGAGAGCGCCCCGAAGGCGACGGCCACCATCACGGAGCCCAAGGCCGACGCCAAGGACGTCCCGGCCGCCACCGCCATCACCTTCACCACGAAAGAGGCGACGGAGACCACAGTCGAGCTCAAGGACTCCGCCGGCAAGGCCGTCGAGGGGCAGCTCGCCGAGGACGGCGGGAGCTGGCTGCCGGACGGCGCCCTGAAGTACGGCGAGACCTACACCGCGACGGTGACCGCGACCGGCGACGACGGGAAGCCGGCGACGGCGACCAACACCTTCACCACCATGGCCAAGCCCGCCAAGCAGGTCAGGATCAGCAGCTTCCTCGGCGACAACCAGGTCGTCGGCGTGGGCATGCCACTGATCGTCAGGTTCAGCCGGGCCATTCCCAAGGACTACCGGGATGACGTGCAGCGCCGGATGACGGTCACCGCGAAGCCGGCCCAGGAGGGCATCTGGCACTGGGTGAGCCCCACCGAGGTGCGCTACCGGCCGAAGGTGTTCTGGAAGGCCAACAGCACCGTGTCGTACCGGGTGCAGGCGGGCGGGCTGCCGCTGGGCGACGGCTGGTACGGCCGCTCCGACCTCACCGTCGACATCAAGATCGGCCCGGCGTTCGTCATGACCGTGGAGAACCGCACCAAGCGGATGACGGTCACCAAGGACGGCAAGGTGATCAGGACGATCCCGGTGAGCCTCGGCAAGAAGACGACCCCGTCGTCCAGCGGCACCATGGTGGTGATCGAGAAGAAGCGGCACACGGTCTTCGACACCATGGAGGAGCTGGGCCCGGTGGACGGCTACCGCACCGAGATCGACTACGCCCAGCGGCTCACCTGGGGCGGTGAGTTCATCCACGCGGCCCCCTGGTCCGAGGGGGTGCAGGGCCGGACCAACGTCTCGCACGGCTGCGTGAACGTCTCGATGAAGGAAGGGGCCTGGCTCTTCGCCAACACCCGGATCGGCGATCCGATCACGGTCAAGGGCACCGAGCGCAAGCTCCAGGACGGCAACGGTTGGACCGACTGGGACATGAGCTGGGACGAGTACGTCAAGGGCAGCGCCCTGCCGTACGAGCCGCCGGCGCAGCCGGGCGACGACAGCAGCCCGAGCGCGGACCCGGACACCACGGGCGAGCCCAGCACCGAGCCGACCACCTGACCCACCCGTACGCGGCGGCCCCCTCCTTCGGGAAGGGGCCGCCCGCGTGTCCCCGGGCAGAGAAATGACGAAAGCCCCCTCCGGTGGAGGGGGCTTCGCTTCTGGGGTGACTGATGGGAATTGAACCCACGACAACCGGGACCACAACCCGGTGCTCTGCCAACTGAGCTACAGCCACCATGCTCTCCGCGCCGGTCGTCCCGGGCGGGGCGCGGACTAATAATAGCCACACCCCTGCCGGCCCCGTCCAGCGGGTTCCGGTCGGCCGCCCGGCGGCGGCTCAGAGCTGCGCGGCGATCGCCTTGGCGCTCTCCACGTCCGGGCCGGGCAGCGGGACGAAGATGGTGCGCCGGTAGTACTCCAGCTCGCGGATGCTCTCCCGAACGTCGGCCAGGGCCCGGTGGGCCAGGCCCTTCTGCGGCTGGCCGAAGTAAACCCGGGGGTACCAGCGCCGGCAGAGCTCCTTGATCGAGGAGACGTCGATCATCCGGTAGTGCAGGTGCGCGTCGAGGCGGGGCATGTCCCGGGCGATGAAGCCCCGGTCGGTGGCGATCGAGTTGCCGCACAGCGGCGCGCTACGGGCGTCCTTGACGTACGTGCTGACGTAGTCGAGCACCATGTCCTCGGCCTCGGCGAGGGTGACCGTGGAGCGGCGTACCTCCTCGGTGAGGCCGGACTTGGCGTGCATGGTCCGCACGATCTCCGGCATCCCGTCCAACGCCGCCTCGTCGGCGTGGATGACCACGTCCACGCCTTCCCCGAGCACGTTCAGGTCGGGGTCGGTGACGAGCGCGGCGACCTCGATCAGCGCATCCCGGCCGAGGTCCAACCCGGTCATCTCACAGTCGATCCAGACGAGAAGATCAGCCACCGGACCAGACTACGCGTCGCCGAACCGCCCGCGCCTTGAGCACCGGGGCCGAGGCGGACCGCTAGGGTTGCCCCGTGCCCGCCGAACCCGTCGCACCACCTGCCATCACCGAGGACGACCCGGGCGGCCGTACGGCCCGCCGGCTCGTCACCGTGGTGGCGCTCGCGGCGGTGCTGCCGGCGCTCTACCTGCCCAGCACGGGCCACAACTTCTTCGACCTGAAGATCTACATGCGGGCGATGGACTGGTGGGCGGCCGGTCACCCGCTCTACGACTACGTCCAGCCGGACCGGGTGCAGGGCGCCCTCTACTTCACCTATCCGCCGTTCGCGGCGCTGCTGCTGCGGCCGTTCGCCCTGCTGCCGCTCGGCGTCACCGTGGCGGTCTTCACGGCGCTGACCGTGCTCGGCGTGGTGGTGACGACCCGGTGGGTGGTGAAGCCCGTGGTGGAGCGGCACGACCTGCCCCGGTTCTTCACCCTCACGGTGGCCGTCCTGCTGGTCCTCGCGGTGGAGAGCACCCGGGAGACACTCACCTTCGGTCAGATCAACATGCTGCTGGTGGTGCTGATCCTGGCAGACCTGCTCTTCGCCGTGCCCGGCGGGCGGCGTTGGGGCGGGGTGGGTGTCGGGCTGGCGGCCGCGCTCAAGCTCTTTCCGGGCATCTTCATCTTCTACCTGCTGGCCACCCGACGCTGGCGTGCGGCGGTGGTCGCCTCGGCGACCGCGGCGCTGGCCACCCTGCTGGCCGCAGCGTTCGCGCCGAGTGACTCGTGGCGGTTCTGGACCCACGAGTTGTGGGCGACCGACCGGGTGGGTCGGACCGACTACACCGGCAACCAGTCGTTGTTCGGCCTGCTGAGCCGGATCACCGCGCCCGAGAAGCCGAGTCAGCTGACCTGGCTGCTGCTGGTCGGCGTGGTCATCGGGTACGGGCTGTGGCGGGCCGCGCGCGTCGCCCGGGCCGGGGACGCGCTCGCCGGGCTCACCCTGGCCGGCCTGGTCGGCGGGCTGGCCAGCCCGATCACCTGGACCCACCACCTGTACTGGTTCATCCCGGCGGTGGTGGTCCTGGTCGGCGCCGCGCTGGAGGTTCGGCGGGACACGGTGCAGGGTGTCCGGCGGCGCCGCTGGTTGTTCGCCCTGGCGGTCGGCACCGGCTTCGTGATCATCTACGGGGTGGTCACGTTCCTGGACTGGGGGGTCGCCCCGGCGCGTACCGACAGCTTCGGCGCGTTCGTCGCCCGCAACGCGTACGTGCTGCTCAGCCTGCTGTTGCTGATGGCGCTGCCGGCCCGGCGGCCGGTCGGGGCGGAGTCCACCGCCAAACTCTGAAACTTGCACCAAATGGACAGATCTCGCGACCAGCAGGGTTCGACGCTAATCTGGTCTCAACTACCTCAAGTTTCTCCCAGGTAGCACCGATTCCCCCGGTGACGGTGGCCCTCCGCGTCGGCAGCGCGGAGGGCCACCCGCCGTTGGGGGCCGTGCCGGGATCAGGCCGGGTCGGCCGGCAGGTCGGCGAGGGCCTCCGGGCGCCGGCGCGGCACCGGTCCGATCGCCGCGCGGGACGGCTCGGCGGGCGCCGATCCGACGGCGACCAGTTGCCGCTCGGGCAGGGTGGGTCGCTCCTCGCGCACGCCCAGCCCGCTGAGCGAGGTGACCCCGAGCCGCCCGGCGAGCACCGGGACCTGGTCGGGCTCGACCACGAAGACCACCTCGCGCGGGCGGACCGGACGCAGCAGCAGCACCACGGCGAGGACCACCATCAGCACGCCACTGGTGAGCAGCGCCCACATCACCCCGGGGAACCAGCCGGCCCGCAGCTCCGCGCGCAGGTCCAGGGCCAGGTCGGCCCGGCCGTCCGGCCGCATCACCACCAGGCTCAGCGACCGGCCGGCCAACTCGGCCGGGGTCAACTCCAGCGCGCCGGTCCCCTCGCGTACCCAGAAGCCCTGGCTGAGGGGGGCGGTGGCGGCGGTGCCGGCGGTGGCCGGCCCGGCGGGCTCCAGACGGATCGGCAACGGGCCGCGGGCCAGCGCGACCCGGCGCACGGTGTCGTGCGGGACGTCCCGGAGCCAGCGCCGCACCTCGCCGGTCGGGGCCAGGCCGAGGAAGGCCGGGCCGTCCGGGGTGCGCGCGGTCAGCCGCAGGCGGGCCTGCCCGGCCCGGGCGAAGGGCGCCTCCGCACGGAGCAGGTCGTCCACGTCGGTGACCACGACGGCCTGGCCGGTGGTGCGGACCGTCTCGAAGCGGGCGCCGAAGCTGCCGTCCGGGTCGGCGTGCCGGGCGACGGTCCAGAGACCGGCCCCCGCCAGAAGCGCCGGGATTCCCATGACCAACAGCAGCATGCCGGCGATCGTTCGCACGAATCGCATTCGCGTCGTCCCCCTCGGTAGCCAATTACCCGGCCGACCTTACCGAGGCGAACCGACCAAACGCCGGATATCCACGGCAAGCACCCGCCGGGCCGCAGAAAGACCGCCGGCCCGCCGGAAGATCCGTCGGGCCGGCGGCACTGGCACTGGTCAGGCCTTGGGGGTGGGCTCCCGACGGGTACGCAGGAAGGCCAGGCCGCCGAGGATCAGCCCGGCCAGCCCGGCGACCAGACCGGCCACCCCGAGGGCCGTGCCGGCGCCGGAGTCGGAGTCGTCGGCCGAGGCAGCCGGCGAGGCGCTCGCGGCCGCCGACGCCGCCGGCGACGCGGACGCCGACGCGGCGGTCAGCGTGAGCACCGGGGCCGGGTTCTCCGGCTCCTGGCCGCCCGGCGTCGGCTCCTCGATCCAGCGGGACACGTTGCCGTCGGAGTAGGTCTGGAGCACCTTGAACACCATCCGGTCGACCTGCGGCAGCGGGCCCATCGACACCGGGAACTCCTGGAACTCGCCCGGCTTGACCCCGCCGTTCGCGGCCGCGGTCCAGGTCAGCTTGGACACCGCCTCGGTGAGCTGGCTGCCGTGCACCTCGAGCGGCGGGTCGACCTTGCGCTTCTCGACCTGCACCGTCCATCCGGGCACCGGCATGGTGGAGACCGAGCCGACCGGAGCGTTCTCCGGCAGCACCACCTCGACCTTGGTGGTCGATGCCGTGTCGCTCTCGTTCGGCACCCGGAAGGCGAAGCGACCGTAGCCGCCCTGGGTCGCCTCCATCGGGTTGACCGTGACGTGCGCCGAGGCCGCCCCGGCCAGGCCGAGCACGGCCGTGGCCACGGCGGCGAGGGTGAGCGCGGCGACGGCTGCGGGACGCCGGAGACGGATCATGGGAGAGGGCCCTTCGTTACTTGATCGGCACGGTAGCGGTCACCGTGGCCTGGTCGATGTCGGACGTGCGGACGGTGAAGCGGAGCTGCCACTGCCCCGCCGCCGGCAGGCTGATCTCCCCGGTGGCGTGGTTGTCGGTCAGCGGCAGCAGCGGGATGTCGATCGGCTCGATCCCGGCCGACGGCAGCGCGGCGGTGGCCTTCCACTCCTTCACCGGCTGCGGCCGGTTGTCCGGGGTGTAGGCGTAGAGGTGCAGCGAGTTGTTGCCGCGTTCGGCCGGGTCCATCTCCACCTGGAGCGAGTAGAGCGGGCTGGACAGCGTGGTGGAGAAGTAGCCGGCGGGCGCACCGGCCACATTCGCGGAGGCGGTGCGGGCCGGGGTGGTCTGCACCAGGGTCGCCGAGACGCCGAGCACCACCGCGGTGATCGCCAACTCGGCCGCGATCGCCCGCCGCATCGCCCCCGGGCGGCCCGCGGCGGTCCGCCGCTTCACCAGCGCCCGGGAGTACGCGGCCACCCCGATCACCAGCGCGAACAGCCCGATCTTGGCGAGCAGCAGCTGCCCGTAGGTGGTGTCGACCAGCGCCTTCGGGGTGACCACCTCGATCAGCCCCTGCACGGTGCCGGCGAGCAGCAGCGCGGCGACCGCCAGGGTCGCCCAGCGGGACCAGATCGGCAGGATGGCGCCCAGCTCCCGCTCGTCGGCCCGGCGCAGCAGGAAGGCCGCGAGCATCACCAGGCCGCCCAGCCAGACGGCCATGCTGCCCAGGTGCACCGCGTCCGCCACCACCGACACCGCCGGAGCGGGCGAGGCGGCCGGGTGACCGGCCAGCGGCCAGGTGAACAGCGCCGCCCCGCCGAGGATGGCCAGGATGATCCCGTCGGTCCGGCCGATCGGCCCGGCGAAGAGCGGCCGGAGCAGGAACGCCGCCGCGGCGAGCAGGCCGAGCCGGACCAGGTGCGCGGTGCCGTAGGCGCTGCCCAGCACGTCGCCGAGCCCGGCGCCGGTCACGTCGAACAGGCCACCACCGGCGGTGTAGGGCACCTGCAACCACAGCTCGGCAACGGTGGCCAGGACCAGCAGGCCCAGCCCCGACCAGGCCAGCCGGGCCGGTCCCCGCCGGGACAGCCGGCGCGGCCAGAGCGCGGCCAGCACCAGGGCCGGGCCGACCAGCAGCAGCAGGCCCAGGTAGCTGAGGTACTTCGCCACCTTCACCGCGTTCTGCACCACCGGGTTGGCGCGGGTGTCCGTACCGGAGTCGGTCGGGGGCGTCGACGGGGCGCCCACCGAGTAGGTGAACGCGCCGGAGACCGGGTGGCTGTCGGCGGAGATCACCCGGTAGCTGACCAGGTAGGTGCCGCGCGCGCCGGACGGGTCGACCGGGATGGTCACCACGGCATCCTTGAACGTCGGCTCGCCCCGGTCGGCCCGGGAGCCGTCGGGGGCGATCACCCGGATCTTGCCGGGGACCTTGCGGACCCCTTCGCTGAAGGTCAACACCACCTCGCTCGGCGCGTTGGACACCACGGCGGAGGCGGTCGGGCTGCTGCTCACCAGCACCGCGTGGGCGCTGGCTGGGGTGGCCGGGGCGAGCAGCAGAGCGACGAGGGTGAGCAGCAGAGCGGCGGCGGTCCCCCACCGCGCGGCCCGGCGACGGTCGGCGACGGACACGGGCCGGCGGCGTACGGCAGAGTTCATGACCATCATGCTTCCCGACCGGCCCGGCGATCGGCCACCCCGCCTCATCCGCCTTCCGGGGCGAGCACGATGGGCCGCCGGCGCTCCGGCTCGGCGCTGACCCGGCCCAGCGCCCAGAGCAGGGCGGCCTGCACCACGGCGGCCAGGTGGCCCAGCTCGTGCACGGCCGCGGTGGTCGAGGCGGCGATGTCCACCACGCTGGTCCCGGCCAGGCAGACCGCGAGCACCAGCGCCACCGGCAGGAACGCCCGGGCCCGCTCCGGCCGCCAGGCGGCCAGCGCGAAGCCGACGGCGAGGGCCGCGTCGAAGGAGGCCATCTCCCGGCTGGTGTGCGGATCAGCCTCCACGCCGAGCCCGGCCAGCAGAATCGGCAGGGCGATCGCGAGCTGCGCCACGGCGGCGACCGCGACGGCCACCCGGAGCACCTGGCGCCGGGCCCGCACGGTGGCCGCCTCGCCGTGACGCGTCGCCGCCCCGTCCGCGCCAACGGCGGCCAGCACGGGGGCGGTCAGGTCGGGTACGTCCACCACCCGCAACCGGGCGAGCCGGGTCACCCGCTCGGCCCCGGCCAGCCAGGAGCGGCAGCCCGGGCAGGACGCGGTGTGCGCCGTCAGGGCCGCGGCCAGAGCTTGCGGATCCTCCCCGTCCAGCCGCGCCGACAGCGCCTCGCGTACCTCCTCGCACATCATGAGGGGGTAGTCGGAGAGCCGGCGGGAAAAGTTCCCGACGTGGGCGGGACCATAGAAAGGGCCGAAGGACCCTGCCCCACCCTGATCCGCCGCGTAACCTCGTCAGTCGTGATCCCCGCCCCGCGCGACACCTCCGCCGACCGCCCTGTGGCGGGGCACGAGGCTGCGCCGGATCCGGCGACGCACTGGGCGCTGGCCGCCCGCGATGGCAACCCGGTGGCGCAGGCCGCCTTCGTCCGGGCCACCCAGGCCGAGGTGTGGCGCTTCGCCGCCGCCCTGATCGACCCGGACAGCGCCGACGATCTGACCCAGGAGACGTACCTGCGGGCATTCCGGGCACTCCCCGGGTTCGAGGGGCGGTCCAGCGCGCGTACCTGGCTGCTCGGCATCGCCCGCCGGGCCTGCGCCGACCACCTGCGGACGGTGGTGCGCCGGCGGCGGCTCGGCGAGCGGCTGGCCGCACAGGCGGCCACGGACCGGCCGTACCCCGACCCGGCCGGGCAGCTCGGCGCCACCGACCTGGTCCGCCGGCTCCCCGCCGAACGGCGCAGCGCGTTCGTGCTCACCCAGTTGCTCGGCCTGTCGTACGCCGAGGCCGCCGCGGTGGAGGGAGTGCCGGTGGGCACCATCCGGTCGCGCGTCGCCCGGGCACGTGGCGACCTGGTCGACGCCGTCGGCGACGCGCTGACCGGCTGACGGTGGAACCTCCCAGGGATCCGGGACGACTAATGACCATGACCGCACCCCCCACCCGGGCCGCGCGCTGGCCCGCAATCCGGCCCTGGCTCGGTGCCGCCGTCCGGCTCGGGCTGGCCGCCGTCTGGTTGTTCGCCGGGGGCGCCAAGGTCGGTGACCTGGCCGCCTCCGGGCGGGCGGTCAACGCCTACCAGGTGATGCCGTACGACCTGGCGACGGTGATCGGCGCCGCGCTGCCCTTCGTGGAGCTGGCGCTCGGCGTACTCCTGCTCGTCGGGCTGGCCACCCGACTGATGGCCGGCGTCTCCACGGCGCTGCTGGTGGTGTTCATCGCCGGCATCGCCTCGGCCTGGGCGCGCGGCCTGGCCATCGACTGCGGGTGCTTCGGCAGCGGCGGGCAGCTCGCCGCCGGCCAGGCCCCGAGCTACCTCCCGGAGATCCTCCGGGACCTGGGATTCCTGGTACTGGCCGGATTCCTGCTGATCTGGCCCCGCACCCCGTTCTCGGTGGACGGTTGGCTGGCGGGCGAACCACCCGTGGAGGGCGAGGATGAGTAGTCGTAAGGGGCGGAAGAACGCCGCCCAGGTGGTCCGTGCGCAGATCGCCCGGGAGAAGCGACGCACCCGCACGATCTGGACCTCGGTCGCCGCGGTGGTGGTGCTGGTGATCGCCGGGTTGATCGGCTGGTCCGTCTACCGCGGCGAGAAGTCGAAGACCTTCACCGCCCCACCCGGTGCCAGCGCCGACGGCACCGGCATCCTCGACGGCAACGGCCCCGTCACCATCGACCTGTACGAGGACTACCAGTGCCCGGCCTGCAAGCAGTTCCAGCAGGTCAGCGGCGCGACCATCGACCAGCTGGTCAGGGAGTACAAGGTGCGGGTGGTCTTCCACCCGGTCGCCTTCCTGAACCGCTTCTCCACCACCCAGTACTCGACCCGTTCCTCGGCCGCCGCCGGCTGCGCGGCCAAGGGCGCGAAGTTCAAGGAGTTCACCAACGAGCTCTTCGCCAAGCAGCCGCCGGAGAACAGCGCCGGGCTGAGCGACAGCGAGCTCGTCGACATCGGGGTGGGCGTCGGACTGGACCGGGACGACTTCAGCGCGTGCCTCAAGAACGGCACGTTCAAGGCGTGGACCGCGCACGTCACGGACGAGGCCAGCAAGGCGGGCGTGGTCGGCACCCCGACCATCAAGGTCAACGGCAAGGACGTCGAGGACCGCAGCCCGGAAGGGATCAAGGCGGCGGTGGCGGCGGCCGGCAAGTGAACCTGGTGCCGCTGCGGCGCGCGGGGCTGGTCGTGGTCGCCGCGCTCGCCGCCCTCCTCGCCCTCGCCACGCCGGCCGCCGCGCACGGCGCGGACGCGCCCGACGGCACCGACTACCGGGCCGAGGTCGCCGCGATCAGCCCCGCCCGGCCCGGGCTCACCGCCCGGATGGTCGAGGCGGGGGCCCGGCTGGAGCTGACCAACCGCACCGGGCCGGAGGTCGAGGTGCTCGGCTACTCCGGGGAGCCGTACCTGCGGATCGGGCCGGGCGGGGTGTACGAGAACACCCGCTCGCCCGCCACGTACCTGAACCGGACCATCGCCGGGGACACTCAACTGCCGCCGCAGGCCGACCCGGCGGCAGTCCCGGTCTGGCAGCGGATCTCCGACGGGCCGTCGGCGCGCTGGCACGACCAGCGGACGCTCTGGATGGAGTCGGCGCCGCCGCCGCAGGTGGGCGCCGACCCGACCCGGCAGCAGCGGATCCGCGACTGGGTGGTGCCGCTGCGCGCCGGCGACGACCCGGTCGAGGTACGCGGCACCCTGGACTGGGTGCCGCCCCCGGACGCGTATCCGTGGTGGGTGGCCGCCACGCTCGGCTTCCTGCTCATCGGCGCCGCCGGCCTGGTCCCGTCCGGCACAGCGACCGGGGTACGCGCGTTGCGCGCGGTCGGCGCCCTGCTCGCCCTGGGCGGGCTGGCCACGGTGGCGTTCACCGTGGGCCGGGTGCTGGACGCCGGCGCCGAGGGGGTCGGCGGGGTGCTGCTCGGGCTGGTGGGCGAGCAGGTCTGGACGCTGCTCACCGGGCTCGGCGCGGTCGCCGCCGGCGGGTACGCGCTGGCCCGCCGGGAGGCCGCCGACTTCACGCTCGCCCTGGCCGGGGCATGCCTGACCCTCTTCGCCGGGGTGGCCAACCTGGCCGTGCTGTCCCGCTCGGTGGTCCCGGTGGCGTGGCCGGCGGGCCTGGCCCGGGTCTTGGTGGCGCTGGCGCTGGCCACCGGCGCCGGCGCGGTCGCCGCCGGCATCCTCCGCCTGCACGCCGCCTCCCGCGCCGCGAGCGCCAGGCCTCGCCCCGCCGCCGCGACACCCGCTCCCCCGCCGACCCACACCCGCGGCTGAGGGTGCCCGGCCCGGTGGGTCAGGAGGGGCGGGGGGCGGCGCGGGGGTCGAAGCCGTAAGGCAGTTCCAGGCGGTGGGCCGCCAGGAGTGCCTCGTCGGTGAGGATGTCGGAGGTGGCGGCGTCGGCGACCACCCGACCGGCGTCCAGGATCACCGACCGGTCGCACAGCTCCGCCGCGTACGGCAGGTCGTGGGTGACCATCAGCAGCGTCACCGGCAGGGCGCGCAGGATCTCCGCCAGCTCCCGCCGGGCCGCCGGATCGAGGTTGGACGACGGCTCGTCGAGGACCAGGATCTCCGGGTGCATGGCGAGCACGGTGGCCACCGCCACCCGGCGGCGCTGGCCGAAGGAGAGGTGGTGCGGCGCCCGGTCCCGGTGCTCGCTCATCCCCACGGCGGCGAGGGCCTCGTCCACCCGGGCGGTCAGCTCCGCCCCGCGCAGCCCGAGGTTCGCCGGCCCGAACGCGACGTCCTCGGCGACGGTGGGCAGGAAGAGCTGGTCGTCCGGGTCCTGGAAGACGATGCCCACCCGGCGGCGGATCTCCGCGAGGGTTTCCCGGTCCCGGCTGACCGTCAGGCCGCCGACGCTGACCGTCCCCTCCGTCGGGGTGAGGATGCCGTTGAGGTGCAGCACCAGGGTGGTCTTGCCGGCGCCGTTCGGCCCGAGCAGGGCCACCCGGTCCCCGCGCGGCACGGTCAGGTCCACCCCGTGCAGGGCGACGTGACCGTCCGGGTACGCGTACCGGACGCCGCGAACGTTCAGGGAGGGAGGTGTCTGCACGTACCCGATCATGTCAGGGCGACCGCGACGGCGGCGATGGTGGCCGCGACCAGCGGCACGGTCGCGGCGGCCGCCCACTGCCCGGCGGTGGCCGCGCCCGCGCCCTGCCAGACCGCCGGCATCCGCCCGGTGTAGCCGCGGGAGACCATCGCCAGGTAGACCCGCTCGCCGCGCTCGAAGGAGCGCAGGAAGAGCGCGCCGACCCCGGCGGCGAAGCCGCGCAGCTGCCACAGGAAGCGGGGGTCGTCGCCCCGGGACACCCGGGCGACCCGCATCCGTCGGGCCTCGCCCACCAGCACGTCCAGGTAGCGCAGCATGAAGGTGGCGATCTGGGTGAGGATCTGCGGGCAGCGCAGCCGGTCCAGGCCGACGATCAGGTCCCGCGTCGTCGTGGTCGCCGCGAGCAGAAGCGACGCCAGTACGCCGAGGGTGCCCTTGGCCAGGATGTTCCACGCGCCGTGCAGGCCGTCCACGGACAGGCTCAGCCCGGCCACCTCGACCCGTTCCCCCGTGCCGAAGAACGGCAGCGCGAACGCGAAGAGCACGAACGGCAGCTCGATCAAGGCCCGGCTGAGCAGCCAGCCGGGCCCGACCCGGGCCAGCGCCGCCACCGCGACGACCAGCAGGGCGTACCCGGCAAAGGCCCAGTAGGCCTCCCGGGGCGTGGCGACCACCACGACGGTGAAGAGCACCATCGCGGCGATCTTCACCTCGGGCGCGAGGCGGTGCACCGGAGAGGTGGACGCGCGGTAGAGCACGTGCGCGTGCCCGGCACCCACGGCCGCGTGCCCTCAGCCGGCCGAGCCGGCGCGGGACGTGCCCTGCGCCTCACCGAGGGCGGCGGGGTCGGAGCCGGTGGCGGCCGGCAGCCCGGAGTCCGGGCCGTTGCCCCGGCGACGGGCCAGCCAGAACACGCCGCCACCCAGGGCGAAGGTGAGCAGCACGCCGATCACGCCGGAGAGGCCGGTGGAGAGGAACCCGTTCGTCACGCCCCGGATGCCGTAGTCGGCCAGCGGGCTGTCGCCCAGCTCGTGCTCCTTCGCCTGCTGGGCCGGGCAGCTGCCGCCGGTGATCTCGTCCTCGGCGTTCACCGTGCAGCCCTTGAGCAGGGACGAGTCGAGCCCGTCGGGGTGCGGCGAGGCGTAGTTGCTGACCACGCCGGCAAGCAGCAGGGCGACCAGCAGTCCGCCGAGGATGAAGGGCCAGGGACGCTTGCTCATCGGGCACCTCCGGCGACCGGGACGGCGGGGGCCGGCGTGGCCGGCTTACGGGCGCGCAGCGCGTACACCAGGTCGGGACGGACCTTGGCGACGGTGACCACGGTGGTGGCGGTGATCAGGCCCTCGCCGATGCCGATCAGCAGGTGGAAGCCGGCTACCGTGCCGGCCAGCCCGGCCAGGTTGCCGCCCAGGTCGGTGGTGCCGCCCAGCCAGTACTCCAGGACGAAGCCCTGGCTGGCGACCATCACGCTGACCAGCGCGGAGACGAAGGCGGTGACGCCGAGGCCGGCGGGGGTACGCGGCAGCGCCCGCAGCAGCAGCGCGATCAGCAGGTAGCCGGCGGCGGTGCCGAGGAGTGCCATGTTGGTGATGTTGAGGCCGAGCATGGCCACCCCGCCGTCGCCGAAGACCAGGGCCTGCACGACCAGGACCACGGCGACGCAGAGCGCCCCGACCCAGGGGCCGACCAGCAGCGCGGCGAGGGCGCCACCGAGCAGGTGACCGCTGACGCCCGCGGTGACGATCGGGAAGTTGAGCATCTGCACGGCGAAGATGAACGCGGCGACCAGGCCGGCCATCGGCGCCAGCCGGTCGTCGAGGTCGCGACGCGCGCGCAGCACGCAGAAGGTGAGCGCGGCGAGCGCGAGCGCCGCGAAGATCGCGGCCACGGGACCGTTGATGATCCCGTTCGAAATGTGCATCGCCAGGATTTCCACGACACCTCCCGGGACGCGGCGGGGCGGTCCACGCCGTCACCGATGAGCTTATTTGTGACGGGTCGTTGTTGCCAATCCCTTGCAACAAGCCATGGTGATCATCACACGGACAGCGCGTCGTCGCCGCCCCCGGACGGCACCGCGGCGGTATCGTCTCCGCCATGACCGACCGCCTCAACCCCGGCGACCCCGCCCCCGAGTTCACCCTCCCCACCGACAGCGGCGGGACCCTCTCCCTGGCCGACCTGCGCGGCCGCAAGGTCATCCTGTACGCGTACCCGGCCGCCATGACGCCCGGCTGCACCAAGCAGGCGTGCGACTTCCGTGACTCGCTCGCCTCGCTCCAGGCCGCGGGTTACGAGGTCGTGGGCATCTCGCCCGACAAGCCGGAGAAGCTGGCCAAGTTCCGCGACCGGGATCTCATCACCTTCCCGCTGGTCGCCGACACCGACAAGGCGGTGCTGACCGCGTACGGCGCGTACGGCGAGAAGCAGCTGTACGGGAGGACGGTGACCGGGGTGATCCGCTCGACCTTCGTCGTCGACGAGGACGGGAAGATCGAACGGGCGCTCTACAACGTCCGGGCCACCGGGCACGTCGCCAAGCTGCGGCGGGACCTCGGCCTGGACTGAGCAGCGGCGGGCCGGACTGCACACCGTCTCAGCGCGACGCTCTACACTCATCGGGTCTGCGGGAGTGGCGTAACAGGCAGGCGCGCGGGCCTTAGGAGCCCGTGTCCGAAAGGACGTGGGGGTTCGACTCCCCTCTCCCGCACCAGCAGCGGTGTCGTGAAGGTCACGAGGGTGGGTTCGCGCCGCGCCATTCCCGCAGGATGGCCGGTGTGAACCTGCGCTTCGTCCTCGACCCCGATCTCACCCCTGAGCTGCACGAGCAGATCATCGCCCTCTGGGTGGACGTCACCAACGCCGGCGGCGCGGTCGGCTTCGTCGCTCCGGTGACCGCAGCCGAGGTCCGTCCCATCGCCGAGGAGACCTTCGCGGACATCACCGACGGACCGGACCGGCTGCTGGTCGGCTACGAGGGGGACCGGCTGGTCGGCATTTTGATCATCGGCGACAACCGGTTCCACCTGAAGACGCACTGGCGGGTGCTCAAGCGGGTGATGGTGCACCCGGACACCCAGGGCCGGGGACACGGCGCCGCGCTGATGCGCGAGGCCGAGCGGATCGGCCGGGAGCTGGGCCTGGCGGCACTGCACGTGACGCTCCGGGACGGCCTGGGTCTGGGCGCGTTCTACGGCCGGCTCGGGTACCGGGAGGTGGGGCGGCTGCCCGCCGCGCTGCGCCTCGCCCCCGGCGACGACCGGGACGAGGTCTTCATGTGGCGCGACCTCGGCACCGAGGCGTCCTGACGCCGGGGCGGGGTCTACGGCGGCGCTACGAACTTGATGACATGAACGGATCGACGGGCGGCGGGCGCAGCCGGGGTGAGTCGTTCACGTCATCAGGTTCGTAGGACGACCGGAGCGGACAGCAGCGTGCCGTGGCCCCGCGGCGCGGCCACAGCGGCGGTCAGTCCGCCACGGTCACCGGATCACCGACGGTCACCGAGCCCGGTCCCTCGGGGACCAGGTGCAGCCCGAAGAGGAGCAACTGCCCGACGTTGCGGTGCCGGGCCAGCGTGCGGAGGGGCTCCTTGCCGCGTACCCCGGTCTCCTGATCCGTGGTGGTGACCACGCACCGGTCGCAAGGCCCGGCGGCGCGGAAGCGGGCCGAGCCGACGCGGAGCCGGCGGCCGACCCATCCGTCCTCGGCCCAGGCCGGGGCGCCCTCGACCACCAGGTTGGGGCGGAACCGGGCCATCGGCACCGGCGGCTCGCCGGCCGTGGCGAGCCAGCCGTTGAGCGTGTCGAGCGAGGCCGCGCTGGCCAGCAGCAGGGGGTACGCGTCGGCGAAGCTGACCCGGTCGCCGGTGTCGTGTTCGCGGTCGCTGGCGGGAATGTGCCGGGCCGGTCGGCCGAGCCAGACCAGGCGCACCGGCCGGCCGAGCAGCGCGGTGAGCCAGTCGTCGGCGGGCGGCCCGGCAGGGAGCGCGGGGACGGGAAGCGGGCGACTGCGGAAGGTGCGTACCGGGACCGGCTCGGCGTCCACCGGCTCGGGCACCACCAGGTCGGGGTGGTCGGCGGCGCGAAGCAACAGGCCGCCGCCCCGCACCTCGGCGCGGAGCCCGACCAGAGCGGTGGTCTCGCGTTGGGTGACGCCCACGCCGTGGGCGTCCACGACCATCCAGCGCCGGTCGCCGGCAAGGCCCCACGGTTCGACGCGGGCGCCGTCGTGGTCGACCCGGTGGGAGCCCTTGACCGGGTACGTGTGGATCGCCGCGAGTCTCACCAGGCCACTCCGATCCCGTCGCCCGGGTACCAGTGCCGGGCCGGGGTCTCCCGGTACGCGAGGAAGCGCCGACCGGTGCGCTCCGCGTGCTGGCCGAGAACGTTGGTGACCGTGACGTTGTCGGTGAGCAGCATCGCTGCCGGGGCGAGCTTCGCCTCGACCGCCTCGAACTCGCTCTGCTCGTGCACCCGGCTGTGATCGCTGTCGTGCAGGAAGAGATCGACCGGGCGGTCCAGCGCGTTGATGGAGGCGACCGAGTCACCGATGACGAGGTCGACCACGTCGGCCCATGGCCTGGCCCGGGCGAGGTAGCCGGCCTCGGGGTTGATGTCGAGCGAGGTGAGCCGACCGGGATGCCCCTCGGCGGCGTTGCGCAACAGCGCGGCGGCCAGGACACAGCTGCCGAGGCCCTTGTCCACGCCGGTCTCGACGACGTGTGCGGGCTTACGGGCGCGGACGATGGCGTACCAACCGATCCGGCGGGCGTAGCGGACCTGCAGGTCGGCCAGGCCGCGCCGGGACGCGGCGGCGGTGGCGGCCTCGATGTGCCCGCGCAGTTCGTCGTCGCCCTCCAGCTCGGCGAACCAGCCCCGCACCTGTTGGACCGGCACGTCGCACACCACGCTGACGAACCAGGCCAGGTGGTGCCGGCTCAGCTTGGTCAGGTCGTACGTGTAGTTGTGGTGCTCGCGGGAGGTGAACAGCCAGCGGGCAGAGACACCCAGCACCTTGCTGTCGTGCCGCGCGACCCGGGCCAGCCGTTTCGGGAAGGCGGCGACCGGCGCGAGCCGGGTCCGGGCGATAGCCCGACGGAGCTTCGTTGCATCCACCTCGCGGTTGTACCAAGCCGGGGCGGCGGCTGAACAGAAAAACTTCTTGTTTCCCCCGGGTGGCCGGCGCCGGCCGCCGGACGGGTCCCCCCGTAGCTGGACGTCCATCAGTAGCATCACCGGCATGCAGGATCGCCAGCAGATCGCCGACTCCGAACCGCGCTACCCAGCGTCCGAACTGGAACACGACGGCGCGGAGGAGACCTCCCCGCCGGCTCCGCGTCGCCGACGTGGCCGACGGGTCGCCCTGATCGTGCTGCTGGTGGTGGTGCTGCTCGTCGGCGGTGGCGTCCTCGCGGGCGGCCTGTACTACCGCTCAGTCAATTCCTCCATCGATCGCGTCGAAGCTTTCGAGGACGTGCCCGAGGAGTCCCGACCGCAGGTCGAGGTCAAGGGCGCGATGAACATCATGATCCTGGGCAGTGACTCCCGCGACCCGGAGAACACCGGGGGCTCCCGCAGCGACACCATCATCCTGGCCCACCTGCCCAAGGGCCGGGCGAGTGCGCAGCTCATCTCGATCCCGCGCGACACCTGGGTGCCGGTGCCGCGCTCGAAGAACGGCAAACACGGCGGCCGGGACGCCAAAATCAACGCAGCATACGCATGGGGCGGCGTTCCGCTGATGGTGCAGACGGTGGAACAGTTCACCGGCGTCCGCATCGACCATGTGACGATGGTCGACTTCTCCGGCTTCAAGGAGATCGTCGACGCGCTGGGTGGCGTCGAGATCGACGTGGAGAAGGGCTTCACCACGGCCTACGCGCTGGGCGGTAGCCGGACATTCGCCAAGGGTCCGCAGACCATGGACGGGGCCGCCGCGCTCGACTACGCACGCGAGCGGCATGCCTTCGCCGACGGCGACTTCGCCCGGATCCGCCATCAGCAACAGGTGATCAAGGCCATCCTGGACAAGGCGGCCTCCGGCGGCGTGCTGGGCAACCCCAGCAAGCTGAACTCGTTCGTGAAGGCCACGTCGAAGGCGGTGGCGGTGGACAACTCACTGTCCCTCCTGGACCTCGCGATGGAGCTGCGGGAGTTGCGCAGCGGCAACCTCGCGTTCTTCACCTGCCCCACCAAGGGGACCGGCTGGGTCGGCAGTGAGAGCGTCGTGTTCGCGGACGCGACGAAGTCCAAGAAACTCTTCGAGGCGGTCCGCCGCGATTCGGTCCCGGACATTCTTTCCGCCGGAAAGTAGGACATCACTCTGTCGTGCCGGCTCTGGCGGCGCGACAGGCCCGCTCGTATCCTTCGATCGCCCGAGGCGTGCGGCATGGCGCCTCAGGCTTCCACGGGGGAAGGATCGACCATGTCAGGGCAACCTGCAACAAGGGACCCGGCTGTCGCCAGGAGGCAGTTCGAGCAACGATCACGGCAGACCGCGGCATCGTCCGACGCGGCCGGCGACGAGGGGATCCTCGCGGTGATCCCCTCCCTGCGGCCGCCGAGCGATCCGGCGGTCGGCGCTGAGACGTGCCCCGGCCTCGACACGACCGCAGTACTGCCGTACGCCGGTTCCCGGGCCTCCAAGCGCACGCGCTGGCTCCGGGCCTGGATGATGACGGCTCCCATCGACGTCGTCGCGCTGCTCGCCCCGCTGCTGTTGAGCCAGAACTACTGGCGCGGCACCCTGGTCAACGCCGGCCTCACGGTGGCCTTCTTCACGGCCGGCGGGCTCTACCGGGCCCGCCGGCACGTCAGCATCCTGGACGAACTCCCGAGCCTCTGCGGGCGGCTGCTGGCCTCCGCCGCGGTGGTGGGCATCATCGCGGCCGAGCGCCACGATTCGGTGCAGTACGTAAGCGGGTTCATGCAGGACGTCGCGCTCTCCGCCGGGCTGGTGATCGTCGGCCGGGCGTTCAACCGGAAGTTCATGCTCGTCGCGCGCAAGCGCCGGTGGGTGGAGCACAACGCCATCATCATCGGTAGCGGTCCGATCGGCGTGGAGCTCGCCCGGCTGATCCGGCGCTATCCCCAGTACGGCCTGCGGTTTGTCGGCTGCGTTGACGCCCCGTCGCGGCAGGACGCCGCGTCAGTTCCGTTGGTCGGCACCCTCGACGACCTCGAACACCTCACCCGGCTGCTGGAGTGCGAAGTCCTGGTCATCGCCGACCCGGACTGTCCGGAGTCCACCCTGATGGAAATCCTGCTCCGGCCGGCCAGCTCGCGCTGCGACCTCTGGGTTGTGCCGCGCCTCTGGGGTTCCCGGTCCCATGGTGGAGATGCCGACCACGTCGGGGCCATCCCGATCGTCAAGATCGGTGACACCACGCTCTCCGGCCCGCGGTGGGCCGTCAAGCGGGCCTCCGACGTGCTTTTCGCCGCAGTGGCGTTGGTCGTACTGAGCCCGGTGCTCCTGCTCTGCGCGATCGCGACGTTCCTCGACGGCGGCCGGGGCATCTTCTTCCGGCAGGAACGGATCGGCCGATACGGCAAGCCGTTCAAGGTGATCAAGTTCCGGTCGATGCGCCCGGCGGACGAGCACGAGTCGCAGACGAACTGGTCCATCGCGCACGACCGGCGGGTCGGGCCGATCGGGCGGTTCATGCGCCGGACCTCACTGGACGAACTGCCCCAGCTCTGGAACATCCTTCGTGGACAGATGAGCGTGGTCGGGCCGCGGCCGGAACGGCCCTACTTTGTCGAGAAGTTCTCGGCCGAGTACCCCCACTACGCGATGCGCCACCGCGTCCCCGTCGGGCTCACCGGGCTCGCGCAGGTCAGTGGTCTGCGAGGCGATACGCCGATCTCCGACCGGGCGAGGTTCGACAACTACTACGTCGAGAACTGGTCACTCTGGCTTGATATCAAGATCGTGATGCGCACCGTCGCCGAGGTCTTCCGCGGAGGTGGTCGCTGACCGGACCGGGCCGTCAACTACCTGGCGTCGAGGCCAACGCCTCGGCCAGGCCCGTCCGCCAGTCGGGCAGCGGTTGCAGGTTCGCTGCCGTCCAGCGGTCGTGGGCCAGGACGCTGTAGGTGGGGCGGGGTGCTGGGCGCCGGTAGTGGTCGCTGGTGGTGGGTTGGATGCGGTCGGGGTCGAGGCCGCGCAGGGTGAACACGGTGCGGGCGAGGTCGTACCAGGTGGTCTGGCCTTGTGTGGTGCCGTGGTAGATGCCTGCGGCGGCGTGACCGACGAGCGCGGCGTCGGTGAGCGCGACGAGTTGTTGTGCCAACTGGTAGGACCAGGTGGGTTGCCCGTGCTGGTCGTTGACGACGTCGAGCCGGTCGCGTTCTGCGGCCAGGCGCAGCATGGTGGCGACGAAGTTGGGGCCGTGTCGGCCGTAGAGCCAGGCGGTGCGCACGATGTAGCCGGTGTCGGGAAGAAGCTCGGTGACGGCGAGTTCTCCGGCCAGTTTGCTGCGCCCGTAGGCGTTGACCGGGCAGGTGGGGGCGTCCTCGGGGTATGGCTCGGTGGCGTCGCCGGGGAATACGTAGTCAGTGGAGATGTGAATCATCCGGGCCCCGGTCGCGGCGCAGGCCCGGGCCAGGTGGGCGACCGCGTCGCCGTTGACGGCGGTGGCCGCCTTCTCCTGGGTTTCGGCGCCGTCCACGTCGGTCCACGCTGCGGTGTTGATCACCAGGTCGTGTCCGGTGACGGCGGTGCGCACCGCGTCCGGGTCGGTGATGTCGAGGTCGGCACGGGTGGCGGCGGTGACCCGCAGGTCGTCTCGGGAGTGCAGCACGGCCGTCAGGTCCCGCCCCAGCATCCCGGCGGCGCCGGTGACGAGTAGCCGGCTCATGCGGGCACCGGCGGTGTGGTGGCGGTTTTCAGTGGTTCCCACCAGGCCCGGTTGTCGTGGTACCACTGCACGGTCTGTGCCAGGCCGTGGTCGAGGTCGATGCTCGGCGTGTAGCCGAGTTCCGCACCGATTTTGGTGATGTCGAGTGAGTAGCGGCGATCGTGGCCCTTGCGGTCGGTGACGGGCACGACCTGCTCCCATCCGGCGTCGCAGGCCTGCAGCAGG
>NZ_JBLROB010000049.1:0-27763 GCF_047921475.1 Micromonospora sp. SL4-19 | reverse complement strand
ACTCGAGGTGGAGGTTGCCCAGGGTGTGTGGCGGCAGCCTAAATCCGCGAACGTCTATAATTATCGTGTGACATGTCACAGTTCGATAAACCCCAGGCGTTGGCCCGGGGCGGCTCGTGCTCGTGCGGGTGTCGGGCATGGACGGTGTGGACCGCCGCGGAAAGTTCCGTGATCTTTGCCGTACTGGCTCAATTCCGGCCGTGGGAAGTCGCATCAACCAGGGAGTAGCCGACACCTCGTGCCGACTCCACCGCGACGGTCGCCTCCGCCTCCCGAAGTTTGCCGCGTAGCCGCTTGACGGTGGACCGGACGGCCGACGCGTCGTCGAGGTAATCCGCTCCCCACACCCGCTCGTAGAGTTGCCGATAGGTCCAGACACGCAGGGGCGGGCTGGCCAGCGCGGCGAGCACGTCTCGCTCCAGGCGGGTCAGGGGAAGGGCGCGGCCGGCCCAGCTGACTTGTTGCCGCTGCTGGTCCACCACCAGCCGCCCCAGCGCCACCGCACCCGTTTCCGGGCCGGCGGACGCGGTCGTGTCGTCGAACAGCACGGCGCGGACCGCCTGCAGGTGGGGAAACATCAGTACGACACCGTGGCCGCTCATGAGCCGAGCCAACTGAGCGCGCTTGCTGCGGCTGGCGGTCACACACAGTATGACCGGCTGTTCGTCGAAATCCCCCGCCGGACTGCTCATGGGAGAAGGAAAGCAACTTGCAGTACGCCGGTCAATATCAACCGGTTGCCTGTTCAGAGCCGCGACTCCTTGTTGAACCGATTTTGACCCATTCCTGCCCCGCTCCTGTGCTTGAGAGAAGATCGAGATCCATCGACGATGATCGCGGGACGCCGCTCACCAGCGGTTGCTCGTCCCGCACCCTCGGTGACCGGCCACTGTTGGTCGCCGTCAGCTAGGAGGTTCGTCGTCAGATGCGCAAATCGCGAAGAGGACTGCTGAGATCGGGCCCGGTCGCCGTCGTGGCCGCCGCCACTCTCCTCCTTGGCGCCCTACCAGCGGCCGCCAAGCCCGTCGAGCCGGGGCGCGCCGCACCCGCAGCCGCGAAGGCTGAAGTGCGCCAA
Organism: Micromonospora sp. SL4-19; assembly: GCF_047921475.1. Classification (NCBI taxonomy): domain Bacteria; kingdom Bacillati; phylum Actinomycetota; class Actinomycetes; order Micromonosporales; family Micromonosporaceae; genus Micromonospora; species Micromonospora sp. SL4-19. Next base: position 26,688 of record NZ_JBLROB010000049.1, on the reverse strand, counting down.
GCCGCCAAACACGACCTTTCTCAAAAACTGCGCGACACCGCTCCGAAAAACAAGAGCGGACAGGGATCGACAACCGCGGCACAGCCGGCTCGATCACTGGAGCGGCAAGCGACCGCCAAGTCCGACACCGCGGGCAGCGACGTCGTCCAGCGCGGCTTCACCGCCACCCAGGTACCTGAATTCACCGCCAACTTCGAGGGCGTCGGCAACATCGACGGCGTGCTGCCCCCGGACCCCAACGGCGACGTGGGGCCCAACCACTACGTGCAGATGGTGAACCTGCACTACGCCGTCTACAGCAAGACCGGCAACCTGCTGCTCGGACCGCTGCCCGCCAACGCGATCTGGTCCGGCTTCGGCGGGCCCTGCGAGACCCGCAACGACGGCGACCCCATCGTTCTCTACGACGAGAGCGCCGACCGGTGGATGGTCACCCAGTTCGCCCTGCCCGGCGGGTCCGCTGGCAACCACCAGTGCATGGCGATCTCCCAGACCCCGGACCCGACCGGCGCCTACTACCGGTACGACTTCCTCTACCACCAGACCCGGATGAACGACTACCCCAAGTACGGGATCTGGCCGGACGCCTACTACATGACGACCAACGAGTTCGCCCCGTCGTTCGTCGGCGCGGGTGCGGTGGCGTTCGAGCGGGAGAAGATGCTGGCCGGCCAACCGGCCCGGATGGTCTACTTCCACCTTGGACCGGACTTCGGCGGCCTGTTGCCCGCCGACGCCGAGGGCCTCGCCCCGCCGGCCGGGGCGCCGAACCCGTTCGTCATGTTCGACGACGACGCATGGGGCGTCTCACCCACCGACCGGCTCCTGATGTGGGACTTCAAGCTCGACTGGGCCAACCCCGCGAACTCCACATTCGGCAACAACCTCGCCCCGAGCCGCCATCTGGAGACCGCACCGTTCGACTCCAACATGTGCAACTACGCCCGCACCTGCGTCCCCCAGCAGGGCACCTCGGCGCGGTTGGACGCCATCTCGGACCGGTTGATGTACCGGGCCGCGTACCGCAACTTCGGCGACCACGCCTCCATGGTGCTGAACCACACCGTGGACGCCGACGGCACCGATCACGCCGGCGTGCGCTGGTACGAGTTGCAGAGCACCTCGCCCACCAACTGGCGGATCAACCAGCAGGGCACCTACGCCCCCGACGGCGAGCACCGCTGGATGGCCAGCGGCGCGATCGACGTCTCCGGCAACATCGCCTTCGGCTACTCGGCGTCGGGAACCACCGCCTACCCGTCGATCCGGATGGCCGGCCGGCTCGCCGGCGACCCGCTCGGCCAACTCGGGCAGAGCGAGCGCACGCTGATCGCCGGCAAGGGAGCGCAGACCCACTCGGCGGCCCGCTGGGGTGACTACAGCTCGATGTCGGTGGATCCGACCGACGGCTGCACCTTCTGGTTCACCACCGAGTACATGGCCGCCACCAGCTCCGCCTCCTGGCAGACCCGGGTCGGCGCGATGAAGTTCCCCAACTGTGTCGCCGGGCCGCGCGGTGAGGTGACCGGCAAGGTCGCCAAGTCCGGTGGCGCACCGATCGCCGGCGCCTCGGTCAGCGTCGGGAACAGCGGCACCATCACCGACGACCAGGGCGGCTACAAGCTGACCCTGCCGGCCGGGCAGCACGAGCTGACTGCGTCCGCGTTCGGCTACACGTCGAAGACCCAGGCGGTCACCGTCACCGACGGTGGCACGGTCGCGGCGAACTTCACCCTCGACGCGGTGCCGGTGCGCAAGGTCACCGGTGTGGTGAAGGACGGCTCCGGCCACGGCTGGCCGTTGTACGCGCGCATCGACGTGGCCGGCCGGCCGGGCGGCCCGCTGTTCACCGACCCGGTCACCGGCGCGTACTCGGTGGACCTGCCGGCCGGCGAGTACGGGCTCACCGTCAAGGCGATGTACCCGGCCTACCAGCAGGGCACCGCGCAGATCACCGTCGGTGACGGCGACCAGGTGAAGAACCTCGACCTCGCCGTCGAGAACACCTGCACCGCCGCCGGCTACCAGTTCAAGTACGGCGACCCGCTGTTCACCGAGCAGTTCGAGTCGGGGACGACCCCGCAGGGCTGGAACGTGGTGAACCGCACCGTCAACGGCGGCTGGACGTTCACCGACCCGAAGAACCGGGGCAACCTCACCGGCGGCACCGGCAACTACGCGATCGTGGACACCGACGCGGCCGGTTCCGGCAAGCCCGTCGATTCCGACCTGATCACCCCGTCGCTGGACCTGACCGCCGTGTCGTCGCCGGTGCTGCGGTTCAACAGCGACTACCGGGCGCTCAACGGTCTTGCCGACGTCGATGTCAGCGTCGACGGCGGCGCCACCTGGGTCACCGCCTCCCACTGGACCACCACCAGCCGGCGCGGCCCGGTCCTTGAGGAAGTGCCGCTCCCGCAAGCCGGCGGGAAGGCCGACGTCCGGATCCGGTTCCACCACCAGGCCACCTGGGCGTGGTGGTGGGAGATCGACAACGTCTCCCTCGTCAACCGGGGCTGCGACCCGATCCCCGGCGGACTCGTGCTCGGCCGGGCAGTTGACGGCAACACCTCGACCGGCCTGAACGGCGCCACCGTGACCAGCGTCGACAAGCCGGCCGAGAAGGCCACCACCGCAGCGACGCCGGACGATCCCAACCTCGGCGGCGGCTTCTACTGGATGTTCTCCACCCTGACCGGTGAGCACCCGTTCACGGCGGCGAGCAACGGCTACGGGTCGGTCACCAACACGGTGAACGTGGCGGCCGACCGCACCAACCGCGCCGACTTCCGCCTCAAGGCCGGCCGGCTGAGCATCACGCCGCCGTCGCTGACCAGTAGCCCGACGCTGGGGCAGAAGACAACGGTGCAGACCACCATCACCAACACCGGCAACGCGCCGGCCACCGTCGACCTGTCCGAGCGGCGCGGCGGCTTCGAGATCCTCGGACCCCGCGGCGCTCCGCTGCAGAACCACCGGGTCAAGGGCAACGGCACCTCGATCGCCTGGCGCGGCGACAGCCAGCCCGGTGACCCGATGGAGCCGTCACCCAACGCACCGCCGTGGATCAACACCGCCAACTACCCGACCGCGGTGATGGACAACGCCGTGGCCGCGTACGACGGCAAGGTGTACTCGGTCGGCGGGGCCTCCGCCACCGCCAACCTCGCCAACAGCTACGTCTACGACCCGGCCACCAACGTGTGGACCCGGATCGCCGACCTGCCGGTGGCGCTGGAGAAGCCGGCGGCGACGTTCGTCGACGGCAAGCTGTACGTGTTCGGCGGCTGGGACCCGGCCGGCAACCCGTCCAACAAGGTCCACGTCTACGACCCGGCCACCAATGCCTGGCAGACCCGAGCCTCGACCAACCCGGCGCCGCGGGCCGCGCCTGGCATCGCCATGGCCGACGGCCAGATCTACCTCGTCGGCGGCTGCACGGACGGCAATTGCGCCAAGTCCAACGCGGTCGTGCGGTACAACCCGGGCGCGGACAGCTTCACCACGGTTGCGCCGTACCCGGTCGCGGTGGCCTGGCAGGGCTGCGGCGGGATCAACGGCACCGTGTACTGCGCCGGCGGCAACGGGCCGACGACGCTGAAGAGCACCTACGGCTACAACCCGGGTACCAACACCTGGACCCAGCTGGCCGACCTGCCGGTCGACTTCTGGGGCGTGGCCGCCGACGCCGCCAACGGCATGCTGCTGCTGTCTACCGGCGTCATCAACAACTCCACCATTGTCACCAACCAGGGCTGGGCGTACGACCCGGCGGCCAACTCCTGGTCGGCGCTGCCCAATGCCAACCAGGCCCGCTACCGGGCCGGCGCGGCGTGCGGGTTCGTGAAGGTCGGTGGATCGACCGGTGGCTTCACCCCGACGCCGGAAAGCGAAATGCTGCCCGGCTTCGACCAGTGCGCTGCCGTCACCGACGTTCCGTGGCTGTCGGCGATCCCGACCACGGCGACCCTGCAGCCGGGACAGAGCGTCAAGGTGACCGTCAGCCTCGACGCCACCTCGGCGGCGGACGTGAGCCAGCCCGGCACGTACACCGCGCAGCTCGGGGTCAAGTCCAACACCCCGTACGCGGTAGACCCGATCGACGTGACGATGGTGGTGCAGCCGCCCAAGGACTGGGGCAAGCTGGCCGGCACCGTCACCGGGATCGACTGCCAGGGCAATAGGGCCCCGCTGCGGGGCGCCACGGTCCAGGTCACCGGAAAGGACTCCTGGACGTTCACGCTGGAGGCCGACGCCAACGGCAACTACGCCATCTGGGCGCCCGCGGGCGCCAACCCGACCCAGGTGATCGCGGCCTTGGACGGGTGGATCCCACAGGCCCAGAAGGTGAACATCAAGGCGGGCAAGACGGTGACCACCGACTTCGCCCTCCGACGTACCAAGTGTTGACCGACAGCTGAGACAAACCGGGCCCGCGCCGACCTGATCGGCGCGGGCCCGGCCCGTTGCTTCACGCGATCGCACTGGCGGTCCTCGTCGAAGAGTCCGACGGGACCGGTCGCATGCTAGACGAGGTGCTCACGTAACTGCAGTCCATGGACGGCCAGGGCCGAAAACCAAATTCGCGCCGGAGCCTCTTGCCATTTAGTTAGGTTCGCTTACAGTTAGGGCGGTCGCTGGTCTTCCCCCGGAGGTTCGCATGCGCCATAGGTTCGTTTGGCGAGTCTGCGTCGCCGCTGTTTCGGTTAGCGCGCTTCTGCCGTCCGCGGCGGCGCCGGCGGTCGCTGAGCCGCAGGGCCCGATCGGCGCGGTGAACGGTGGTGGGCCCGGGCATTCGGGTGACGCCGGGTTCCGTGGCAAGATCATCAGCATGATCCGGCACATGACCCTCGAGGAGAAGGTCGGGCAACTGTTCGTCGTCGAGGTGTACGGCCAGGACGCCAACGCCGTTTCCCCGGCCATGGCGGCCAGAAACCGGGCGCTGTACGGTGTCGACACCCCGGCCCAGGTCATCGACAAGTACAAGCCGGGCGGGGTCATCTACTTCGACTCCAGGCGCGGGCCCGACAACGTGCGAAACCCGCAGCAGATCGCCACGCTGTCCAACGGACTACAGGCAGCTGCTGTCCGCCAGCGGCAACCGGTTCCGCTGCTCATCTCCACGGACCAGGAGGGTGGCGCCGTCGTCTTCCGGCTCGTCGCACCGGCCACGGAGATGCCCGGCAACATGGCCCTCGGCGCGGGACGATCGGCGGCCGACGCGCACCGCTCGGCCGAGGTGATCGGCGCCGAGTTGGCGGCCGTCGGGATCAACCAGAACTATGCACCGGTCGCTGATGTCAACGTCAACCCGGCCAACCCCGTCATCGGCGTGCGATCGGTCGGTGAAGACCCCACTCTGGTGTCCGAGATAGTGGCTGCCCAGGTGGCCGGCTACCACGACGGCGGTGTGGCCACGGTTGCCAAGCACTTCCCGGGGCACGGTGACACTGCCACGGACAGCCATTTCGGCCTACCGGAGGTCACCCACACCCGCGCTCAGCTCGAGGCGATCGACCTGCCGCCGTTCCGGGCTGCGATCGCCCAAGGCGTCGACACGATCATGACGGCGCACGTCGTGCTCCGGTCGGTTGATTCCAGCGGCGCACCGGCGACGATGTCCGCGCCCATCCTCACCGGGCTGCTACGCGAGGAACTGGACTACGACGGGCTCATCGTCACCGACGCCCTCGACATGCAAGGGGCGACGAGCACGTATCCGCCGAACGTCGCGCCGGTCGAGGCGTTCAAGGCCGGCGCCGACCAGCTCGTACTGGCGCCGCAGATGGACGTCGCCTACACGTCGGTGCTCAACGCCGTCCGCAACGGCGAGATCTCCACGCGGCGCCTTGACGATTCGGTCTACCGGATTCTGCGGCTGAAGATGAAAAGGGGGCTGTTCGACCATCCGTTCGTCGACGTCGAGCTGGCGGACAAGGTCGTCGGCGCGCCCGACCACCTCGCCGACGCGCAACTCATCACCGACCACACCACGACGCTCGTCAAGAACGACGCCGGCGTGCTGCCGCTCACTCGTGACCCGCGGAAGGTTCTCGTGACCGGCTGGGGCGTGACGACGACGAGCACGCTCGGCAGCGCGATCGGCCGACGTGGGCAGACGGTCACGATCGCGGAGACCGGCACGACACCCAGCCAGACCAGGATCAACCAGGTGGTCACCGAAGCCGCTCGCAGCGACCTCGTGGTGGTATCGACGATGAACGCGGCCAGTGTCAACCCCGACACGGGGCTGCCCACCGCGTCGGCCGCCGCTCAGCAGGCCCTGGTCAAAGCGCTGCTCGCGACGGGGAAGCCGGTCGTCGTTTCCGGAATGCGCAACCCCTATGACGTCTCGTATCTCACCGCGGCGCCAACCTACCTCGTCACCTACGGCTACACGGCCGCCTCGATGGAGTCGCTGACCCGCGTGCTGTTCGGGGAGGTCAACCCCGTCGGCAAACTGCCCGTCACGATCCCGCGCGCGAACGGTTCGGGCGCCCTGTACCCCTTCGGACACGGGCTCAGCTACGGCGGCTGACCGGCGGACGTAGGGGTCGATGGTGCAGGCGAGCATGGTCCACATGACGTGGCAGGGCGGGAGGGACAGCGAGCATGGCCACCGCGCCGCAGCTTGACGGCGTCCCCGAGACGGCGTTGTGGACGCTGCATCATCGTGTCCTGGAGACGACACGGCACGACGCGATGTTCGCCGATCCGAGGGCCGTCGACCTGATCACGCGCATCGACTTTCCGTTCGCCGAGCGATTCGGCGAGGGCTTCCGCACTCAGACTCAACTGCTCGCGCTGAGAGTCCGCTGCTTTGATGCTGCCGTCGGGGACTTTCTGGTTGAACATCCCGCAGGCACGGTGGTCGCCCTCGGCGAAGGGCTTGAGACTCAGTTCTGGCGAGTCGACAACGAACTCGTGCGGTGGCTCACGGTCGACCTGCCCGCGTCCGTGCGGTTGCGGGAGAGGCTGCTGCCCCGCAGCGACCGCCAAAAGGTGTATGCCGGCTCGGCTTTCGACCTGGCCTGGCTGGCTGAGGTCGATTCCAGCAAGGGCGTCCTGATCACCGCGCAGGGACTGCTCATGTACTTTCAGCCCGATGACGTGCACCGGTTGCTGCGGGCCTGTGCCGAGAGGTTTCCCGCAGGCGTGATGGTTCTCGACACGCTTGCCCCGTGGATGGCGCGTGCGGTGCGGCGGGCCAGCACCAGGGCGTCGGGCTATCACCCGCCAGAGCTGCATTGGTGCATCAACTCGGCGGACTGGCAGAGCCTTCGTGGGTTGCATCCGAACATTTCAAATGTTTCCGAGGTGCGCTCTCCGCCCGGTCGGGGACCGTTGGCATGGCTGCCGCCCAACGTCCACCGGATACCTTTTATCCGCGGCCGCCGTAGTGGTGTGGTTCGCCTTCGCTTCGGGCCCGGAGCGGTAACGCGCGAGCCGTTCGGGCCAGCAGCTCGCTGAGCGCGTCGGCGAAGACCTCGTGGTGCCGGGCGACGTCCTCGGCGATGGTCTGCGGGCGACTCCCCCGGCACCTCCCTCCGTCCGCAGATCATCATGCCGATTGGCCCAAGATCCGCACCCCGCTCGACCGATGGCGGCACTCGCCATCCGGTCGCCGACACGGCCGCCGCAAGCCAGCACGGCTCCCTACCCGGAAACTGATGGTTACCGAGTCCTGGTTCCACCGACCTATCGATGGTGTTGGTGCAACGATGGAAGACGTGGGAACTGCGAAAACAGCTACACCTGCCGTCTCGCCCCTTGCCGGCGAGCCGATCAAACGCGCCGACGCCGAGCGGCTCGCGGGAGTACTCAAGGCATTCGCCGACCCGGCCCGGCTCCGACTGCTCAGCCTGATCCAGTCCGCCCCCGAGGGCGAGGCGTCCGTCAGCGACCTCACCGCGCCACTGGGTCTCTCCCAGCCGACCGTGAGTCACCACCTTCGGATCCTCACCGAGGCCGGCCTGCTCGAACGCGACAAGCGCGGCGTCTGGGCCTACTACCGCCTGGTGCCCTCCGCCATCGCGACGATCGCCGACCTGTTGACGCCGCCCCGCAAACGGGCGACGAAGAAGACCCGCTGAGCGGCACCGTCGAAAGGCCTGCACCCGGTCCAGCGGCTGCCAGCAATGGCGTCCGCCCTGATCACGGCCAGCTCGACCACGCCGACAGGTGACGGATCGGGGCGCGAGCGGCCGGGGGACGGTGGTCTGGAGGTGGGTCTCGTTCAGCTTTGAGGTACGGCCGATTCGGCGGGCAGACTGTCCATGAACGAGCTGACCGAAAAGACCGCCTGGCCGGGGCCGGCAGGGCCGTACCCGGGCGGGCTGGACAGGCCGTTCGCCTCCATGACCGCCCGGTAGATCTCCAGAAGCCGGATGTGGTACTCGAGCGGCGCGCCCTGCGGGTTGGCCCGGCCGAGGGGGGTGGTCGGCTCCGGGCACCAGGTGGTGAACCGCGGGGTGATCCCGCGGGACATGAAGTACTGCAGGCCCTCGGCGGTCGAGTCGATCGCCTCGTCCACGCTGGTGAAGCCGTGCGGGGCGGCCATTTCGACGCCGGCGACAAAGTTCGGGATGACGTTGCGCGGTCCGAAGACCTCGGCGGAGTCGAGGATGCGCCGGTGCCACTCCTCCCGGCCCACGTACCGCTCCTTGCCCGGGCAGTAGAGCTCGAAGAGCCGCTTGTCCCACACCTCGTAGTTCGGGTGGTAGATCCGGATCCCGTAGTCGTGGAAGCGCTGCACGTCGGCCCGCGGCAGAGCCTGGGCGACCACCTTGCCGATCCACCGGCCAGGGAACCGCTCCTCGATCGCCTGTGCGTAGCGGCCGTAGAAGTCGGCCTCGCCCAGCCCGTCGACCTTCGACGTGATGCTGCCGCCGGTGAGCGTGTACGCCTGTGAGGTACGAGCCGTGTCGTACCTGTCGATGATCGCCAGCGCTTCGAGGACCTCGTCCACGGGCTTGACGCCGGTGTACGGGCGCCCGGCCTGCTTGTGCTGGCGCCAGTTGTGGTTGATGTCGCAGTACTGGCACTCCTCCTTGGCACCAAAGTACTGACAGACCCGGAACGCGGTCAGGTAGATGAGGTAGCCCCACTGGATCGTGGGGGCAACCTCCATCACCGACTTGCCGTTGCCGAGTGTGTGCCGGTAGTAGTCCGGCATCGGGGGCAGTCCCACCTCGCCGATCGCCCGTCCGTCGAGGAAGAGCATGAGCTGCCCGTCGCCGTCGGGTCTGACCCGGTACGGCGAGTCGGGGTTGGTGCGGACCGACACCACCGTACGGCGAAGTCCGTACGGGCCCCCGGTGAGCACGATCTCCTCCGGCGGCCGGCGCAGGGCGGCAGCACCCAACTCGGGCAGTGTCCGGTGATCGAACGAGAAGATGAAGTACGACTTGGGCTTGACTTCACCGCTCTCGTTGTCCGTCAGCGCCGAGTCGTCGAAGGCCAGTCCACCGCGCAGCAGGTCCTCCTTGATCACCGCCTCGCGCGGCACGCGAGGAAACCGCCCCATGAGTTCTTCGATGAGATCGGTACGCGATTGCATGCGCCCCTCCTGAACGGGTTACGTGAAGGGCCTCGTCGGCGAGGCGAGGCAGATGAGGAGCTGGCTGTCCGATCATAGTTGGGCTGGAAGCCCGCGGTTCTGGCTCCCAGGGGTGCCTGGCCGGCATGACCGGCCAGGCACCCCTGGGTGGCTGAGGTTCAGTTCTGCTTGGTTTCCCAGAAGATCTTCGAAATCTGCTCGATCTTCGCGAGGAGCAGATCTGCTACACCCGGGTCGGCGGAGCCCTTCGCACCGCTGGCTCCGGCCAACTTGGTGGCCTCGTTGAAGAGCGTGTGCAGATCGGGGTACTTCTCGAAGTGCGGCGTCTTGAAGTAGTCGGTCCAGAGCACCCAGAGGTGGTGCTTGACCAGCTCAGCCCGCTGCTCCTTGATGATCAACGCCCGGGTACGGAACGCCGCATCGTCGCTGGCCTGGTATTTCTCGCAGACGGCCTTGATCGACTCAGCCTCGATCCGAGCTTGGGCCGGATCGTAGACCCCACAGGGAAGATCGCAGTGGGCGCTCACGACGGTGCGGGGGCGAAGAAGGTGCGCCAGTCGCATCAGATTCCTTTCGTTGGCGATGCTGGCGGCGCCGGTCCCGCCGCCTCTGATCATCGGATCCGCATCGCTCCTTGATCCACAACACGACGCTAGAACCTCAACCTGACTTCACGTCAAGCTCGTGAAGCAAGGCCGGGCCGGTCGGCAACCGGCGTGGCACGGTGCCGGGGCGCCCGGGCGTGTCTCCGTTGCATCTGCAGGGCGGCCACGGACGACAGGACGAGCAGGCCACCTGTCATCTGCACGGGGGTGAGGAGCTCGTCGAGCGTGAGCGCCGCCAGCGCCGTGGTGACGACCGGTTCGAACATCGACAGAATGGCTGCGGTCGAAGGGCCCGTCCGCCGCAGTCCGGCGAAGAAGGTCAGCATCGCCAAGACGGTGGACACGACCGCGATGCATGCGAGCCAGAACCATCCCTGCAGGCCGAAGCTGAGGTCGATACCGCCCGTCACGAGAGCGCCTGCGCCCAGGGTGAGGGCAGCTCCTGACATCACCAACGCGGACAGCATCACCGGTGGCAGCCGGTGCACGACGATGTCAGCAACCAGGATGTAGCCGGTATATGTGAGAGCGGCGCCGAACGCCAGGGCCGCCCCGAGCGGGTGGAAGTCCACACCGCCGGTACCGAGAAGGACGAGCAGCGTCCCGCAGGAGGCAGCCACCAGTGCGGCGCAGCGACCGGGTGACAGGCGGTCCCGACCCAGCAGAACGGCCGTGAGGGTGACCAGCAGCGGGTAGGTGTAGAAGATCAGGGACAGCAGCGAGGCGTCCATCAGCTCCAAGGCCGCGAAATACAGGGACGCCTGGGTGGCGTACCCGACGGCGCCCAGGCCGAGCGCCGCCACCAGCAGACCCAGAGTTACTCGGACGGGCCCCCTCCTTCCGTCGGGGCTCGCGGGTTCGCGCCGCAGACCCGGTCGCAGGAACAGCAGCATCGCCAGCAGGCCAGCGGCAAATCCGAAGCGCACCAGAAGCAGCGCTCCAGGCGAGACACCCGCGGCGTACGCGAGCTTCCCGAAGATCGCCATGGCGCCGAAGCACGCCGCTGACAGAAGGCACAAGGCGGGACCCATGTCCTAGAGAATCGACGCTCCAACCCTGCAGGTCCAGTGACGATACATGGACCTGATTCGTTAGCATTTATGCATGGCCACGCTGGATCTTCGTCGGCTCCGGCTGCTCCGCGAGCTCGAGGAACGAGGGACCCTGGGCGCGGTGGCCCTGGCCCTCGGCTACAGCCCTTCCGCGGTGTCCCAACAGTTGAGCGTTCTGGAGAAGGAGGTCGGCGCGCGCCTGCTCGAAAAGGCCGGCCGTGGTGTACGGCTCACCGACGCCGGGCGTCTACTCGCACAGCACGCCCGAGTCCTGCTGGCAGCAGCCGAGGCGGCGTCAGCGGACCTCGCCGCACTGGCCGGTGAGGTGCGAGGCACCGTGCGCGCCGGCGGTCTGCAGTCAGCGGCTCGTCGCCTGCTGGTTCCCGCAGTGGCCCGCATGATGGTCAAACACCCGCAGGTACGCACCGAGGTCTCCGAGCTCGAACTCGAACAGGCGCTACCGGGACTGCGGCTCGGAGCGGTCGACCTGGTGATCAGCGACGAGTACGACGGTCACCCACGCCCCCGGCCGGCAGGGCTGCGGTTCGCGCTACTGCACGAGGAGCCACTGAAACTGGCCTTGTCACCCGGGCATCGGCTGGCCAAGCATGGAGGACCGATCGCATTGTCCACGCTGCGGGACGAGGTCTGGGTGGCCTCCGACGCGGGCACCGGCCATCACGACATGGTCGTGGGAAGCTGCCGGTCCATTGGCGGCTACGAACCCGACGTGCGCCACCGGTCCAACGACGCGGACGTCCAGCTCGAACTCGTGCGCACCACCGGAGCCGTCGCGCTACTGCCGGCGCTGGCACTGCCCGCAGCAGACCCAGCCGTGGCGATCCGTGACATCGCCGACGCGAAGCTCGGGCGTCGGCTGGTCGTTGTCCTTCGAGACGGCCCCGCTGCCCCTGCGCTCGCGGCCTTCCTGGCCGTCGTGACAGACCAGGCCCGCAATCTGGAACAGCACCCGAAGACAAAAGGGCATGAAAAGGCCGGGTAGCTCGCAAAGCCGGGCTGGTCACGACACCGGTCGTACAGTTCGACGACCCACTCAAGCCTCAGTGGTCATCATCGCCTGCCGAGCCGCTACCGGCGCCGCTGATGGATACCCGGCGCGGGAGTGCTCACGGAACGGATCCAAACGTGTGGTGGGCCCAATCGGCGAAGCTGGTCCAACCAATCTCGGGGTGGGCGGCGTGCAGCGCGTCGATGTCGACCTGGTAGCCCGGCCCATTCAAGAACGCCCACATCGCGTGCATGTCCGGATTGCCGATCTCTGCCAGCGACGCCCTCTCATGGCGCACTTCCCGTCCCAGTGCCGCGCTCAGCGCGGCCGCCATCTGGGCGGGGGTAGGGGCATCACTGGCCAGCTCGATGCGTCGCCCCACATAGGGGGCGGGGTCGAGAAGCACCTGCGCGGCGAAGACGCCGTGGTCGGTGCGGGCAAGCTGCTGCAGCGGCCGATCCCCCGGCAGTGGCAGATCGAGCACCCCACTGCGAATACGGTCTGCCCCGCCGAGGGCGTTGTCGAAGAAGTACGCCGGCCCCAAGATCGTGTAGGGGACGTCACCAGCAGCCAGCTCGCTTTCGATGCGTGCCTTGCTGTCGAAGTGCGGCACACCGCTTTCCTGATCGGCGCCGGCCACCGAACTGAACACCAGATGCGGCACTCGAGCGTCACCGGCGGCTGCCAAGATCGCCCGCCCCTGGGCCACCTCGGCATCCACGCCCGCCTCGAACGGAGTCGTGAGCGCGAAGGTAGCCCCCACGCCCGCCATCGCCGTGGCCAGCGAGTCGCGGTCCCCCAGCGACCCCGCGACCACCTCGACACCCCGGTCAGCCAACCGGCGAGCCGCCCCCCGCTTCGGGTCGCGCACCAGCGCCCGCACCCGGGCCCCGCGTCCCAACAACGCCTCGGTAACGGCGCTGCCCTGACCGCCGGTCGCCGCGAGCACCAAGATCGGCGCATCGGCCATCAGGGACACCTCTTCTCGGCGAGCAGGCGCGGCAACCGGTCGTCGCCGCGGACCACAATATCCGCGCGCCAACCGCCATCACCCCGCACTTGCGCACGTTCGCACGACTGCGGTAGCGGCCCCTTGGCGCGAGCGGGCCTGCGGACGATTGGTGTTGGTGCAACCATGGAAGACGTGGGAACTGCGAAAACAGCTACACCTGCCGTCTCGCCCCTCGCCGGCGAGCCAATCAAACGCGCCGACGCCGAACGGCTCGCGGGAGTACTCAAGGCATTCGCCGACCCGGCCCGGCTACGACTGCTCAGCCTGATCCAGTCCACCCCCGAGGGCGAGGCGTCCGTCAGCGACCTCACCGCACCGCTGGGCCTCTCCCAGCCGACCGTGAGTCACCACCTTCGGATCCTCACCGAGGCCGGCCTGCTCGAACGCGAAAAGCGCGGCGTCTGGGCCTACTACCGACTGGTGCCCTCCGCCATCGCCACGATCGCCGACCTGCTGACACCGCCCCGCAAACGAGCAACGAAAAAGACCCGCTGACCGGCACCAACGAAGACGAACCCAAGGGTCATGGTCGGCTGACCGTATCCGACCTTCGGCAGCCTGGGTCCGTTCCTGAACCAGGGCTTGCATCTGGTACCTGGGTACAGGCTTACCGTCGTTGCATGAGCGACCAACATGTCACGACGGAAGACTCCTGGGTGCCGGATTCGTGCGCCCTGCCGACCGCCGAACGGCCGCTGCGGCTCGCCGAGTTCGATCAGTTCTTCCAGGATGCGGTCCGGGGTGCCGACCGGTTGTCAGCACAGCATCTGCGGTTGCATCTCGACGGCGCGGAGCAGGTCGAAAAGGCGGCGCGGAATCTGACCGCCCGCGAATCGTCCTGCTGCACGTTCTTCACGTTCGACATCGCGCGGCCTGACTTGCACTCGCTGACGCTGGACGTTCGGGTACCGGCGGCACACGTCGACGTGCTTGATGCCCTCGCCCAGCGGGCCATGTCCGTCCGGGTTCAGCGATGACCGGACCGGCACTACGCAGCGGCCAGCTCGCCGACGCGGCCGGGGTCAACCTGCAAACCCTGCGCTACTACGAGCGCCGAGGACTGCTCACCTCACCGCAGCGGTCGCCGGGAGGGCATCGGCTCTACCCGCCCGACACCGTCGCCCTGCTGCGGATCATCAAGACCGCGCAACGCCTCGGCTTCACCCTCAACGAGGTGGCCGACCTGCTCGCCGCCGGCCGCCACCAGCACAACGGCCGACCGGACACCGGCCTTCAAGCACGCGCCAGGGAGAAGCTCGCCGAGGTGGAAGAGAAGCTGGCCGACCTGTCCGTCATCCGCGACACCCTGCGCGCCGCCATCTCAGCCGGCTGCGACGACTTGATCGCCTGCGCCGTCAGCGCCTGCTGCCCCCTGCCGTTTGCTGAACTCGCTGAAGGGAACGATCGTGCCGACACCCGCTAACCCGCTGCGCCGTCTGCTCCCCTCCGGCCTGACCGGACTCGCTGGCGCCGCCTGCACCGCGTGCTGCCTGCTGCCGCCGCTGCTGGCCGCCGGGGTCCTCGGTGGCGCCGGCTGGGCCGCGGTCAATCGGTTCCTTCCCGGCGTCGCCGTCGCCCTGGCCGTGCTCGCCGGCCTGTCCTGGTGGTGGGCCAGCAACCGCCGCCACACCACCGGCTGCGTCGGCGGCAACTGCTCCTGCAGACAGGATGATCAGCGCGAGCGCCAGGTAGTCACGCTTCGGTCCGACGCATGACGGTTGTCCGCTCGATCCTGCTGTTCCTGCTCGCCGCCCTCGCCGAAATCGGCGGCGCCTGGCTGGTATGGCAGTGCTGGCGAGAAAACCGGGGCCTGCGCTGGGTCGCGGCCGGAGTCATCGCACTCGGGGTCTATGGCTTCGTCGCCACCTTCCAACCCGACGCGAACCCTCGTCCACAGGTTCGATTATGGTATACCAACTGGGTTCGTCGGTTGCGGGAGACGAGTAGCGGTGACACGGTCAGACGGCTTTGAGTCGGAGTCGGAGCGGGTGACGCGCCTCCTTCGTGACGAAATCCTCGACGGTGTCCGCAGGCCAGGCAGCCGGTTGGTCGAGCGGGATCTGGCGGCGGATCTCGGGGTGAGCCGGGTTCCCGTGCGCGACGCGCTCAAGACGCTCGTGGCCGAAGGGCTGGTGACTTCTCGGCCGCGCACGTGGGCGGTGGTGCGGGAGTTCACGGCGTCGGACGTTGCCGATCTCGACGAGGTCCGCGCGGCGTTCGAGCCGTTGGCGTTCCGCCTGGCCGCACAGCGGCGTACTCGGGCCGGCCTGCAGCGGCTGCGCGAGGTGCTGGACGTGGAGCTGGCCGCCGCCCGCAGCCAGGATGCGGTGCGGGCGCGGCGTGCGGCAGCCGACTTCCATGACGTGGTCACGTCGTTGGCTGCCAACGAGTTGCTGGGCGAGCTGACGCGCACGATGCACAGCCGGATGCGGTGGCTGCTGGCACAGCACGACGACCTGATCGGCGTGGCCGAGCAGCACGCGGGCCTTTACCAGGCGATTGCCGCCCGGGACGTCGCCCTGGTGGAGGAGCTGGTCACCGAGCACCTGACGGCCAACCGGTCGGCGGCCGGGACCCGCCAGCACGAAGCCGGGGATGCCGAGCAGGCCTCGGGTGGCTGATGGCGCCGCGGCTACCCGCGACCGGCCGCCAGCTGCTACGTGTCGATCTGGTACATCTGGGCGTGCAGTGCGCGGATGTCTGCTTCCAGGGACGGGTCGGGGCCGGCGACCGGGACGTCCGGGGCGACGACGCCGATCGGCAGCGGCGCCACCGGTCCCCCGCCGAGGCCCCAGTGCCTGCGCCAGTCGGTGAGCTGCTGGGCACTGGCGGCGTAGACGATGCGGCCCAGGCCGACCCATGCGTGCGCGGCACTGCACATCGGGCAGTGCTCACCGGAGGTGTAGACCACGCTCCTGCGCCGCTCCTCGGCAGAGAGGTTGGCGGCGGCCCAGCGGGCGATCTCGAACTCCGGGTGCCGGGTGGCGTCACCGTCCTTGACCCGGTTGCGATCCTCGAACCGGATCACCCCGGAAGCGTCGACCAGCAATGAACCGAACGGCTCGTCGCCCGCTCGAAGTGCCTCGCGGGCGAGATCGACGCAGCGGCGGAGGAACTCGCGGTCCTGGTCGGTGATGATGTGCGGCTGATCGGGTCGCTCCATCCGCACAGCTTACCAGATTTGGTATACCATCAGGTCTCGTTCGAGCTTAGGCGTCCCGAATGCTCGGCGACCTCCTTGACCCGGCCGTCGGAGCCGCCAGCGTCGATAGCGACGGTGCGGGCGACACCCACGTCTGTCCCGGGACAGAGTGCAGGGCGAGCTTCAGCGGCCGAGGCCGGCCTCCCTCGCCCGCACGATCGCCTCGGCGCGGTCGGCGACCTGCAGCTTGGCGAAGACGTTCGACACGTTGTTGCGGATCGTCTTTTGGGACAGGAACAGCGCCTGGGCGATCTGGGCGTTGGACCGTCCGGCCGCCAGCAGCTCCAGGATCTCCCGCTCTCGGGCGGTCAGCTCCGGAAACACCGTGCTGGCACCCGGGGGGCCGGCGGCGAAGAACTCCGCGATCCGCACGGCCAGTGCCGCGCCGAAGACCGCACCGCCCGACGCGACAGTGTGGATCGCCCGGACGATCTCCTCCTGCTCTGCGCCCTTGACCAGGTAGCCGCGCGCCCCGGCGCGCACCGCCGTGAAGACGGTGCCGTCGTCCTCGGACATGGTGAGCACGAGCACGCCGACGCTCGGTGCCGCCGCCAAGAGTCGGCGCGTCGCCTCGATGCCGTTGAGCCCGGGCATCTGCACGTCCATGACCACGACGTCCGGCCGCTCCGCCAAGGCCAGCTCGACGGCCTCGATCCCGGTTGCAGCGGTGCCCACCACCTTGATGCCCGCCACCGAGCCGAGCAGGACCGCGAGCCCGTCACGAAAGATCGGGTGGTCATCGGCGACGAGCACCCGCACCGGTTCCTCAGCCACGGGCCACCTCCACGGCGTTGGCGCTGATCAACGGCAGGTCGGCACGCACCAGCGTCCCCCGGCCGTGCGGGCACTCTACCTGGCACACCCCGCCGAGCTCCGCCGCCCGCTCGCGCAGCGAAATCAGCCCGACACCGGTGGGGGTGCCATCGGGGATGCCGATGCCGTCGTCGCGTACCTCGACCCGCAGCCGGTCGCCGCTGGTCCCGATGCGGACGGTGCAGGTGCTCGCCCTCGCGTGTCTCGCGACGTTCGCGAGCGCCTCGGAGGCGATGCGGTAGGCGGCGACCTCCACGGCGGCGGGCAGGTCCTCGAGCTGGTCGCCACCCTCCAGGTGGACGGTCAGGCCGGCCGCGCGGAGCCGGTCAGCCTGCTGCCGCAGGGCACCGACGAGGCCCAGGTCGTCCAGCGCCGGCGGGCGCAGGTCGTGCACCAGGCGCCGGACGTCGGCGAGCGCGGCCGCCACGTCCTCACGCGTCTGCTTGAGCAGCCCATCGACGTCGTCCGCGCCGCCCGAGGCGCGCAGCAGGTTCCGCGCGGTCTCGATGCGCAGGGCGACCCCGCCCAGGGCCGGGCCGAGTCCGTCGTGCAGGTCCCGGCGCAGCCGTCGCCGCTCCTCCTCCCGCGCGCCCACCAACCGCTCTCGGCTGATCTGCAGCTCGCCGGCCAGATAGCTGGAGCGGGCCGCGGCGGCCGCCTGCCGTACGACGTCGGCGAGCAGGCGCTGATCGCGCGGTGAGAGGGCGGTTCGTGGTCCGTCGGCGGCGAGGATGAGCCGCCCCACCATCTCACCGCGGTAGGTGATCGGCAGCGTCTGCGTCAACTGCGGCGCCGTGCCGTGCTCGGCCAGTAACGCCTGCCCGCCGGTGCGGTGGACCTCGACCGCGACGTACGGGGAACGGAACGCCTCCGCCACGCCGTGCGCCACGGCCAGCAGTTGCTCCTCCGGGCTGTCGGAGCGCTCCAGCCGCTCGGCGAGCCCGGCCACCACCTGGTACGGATCATGCCGCTGGCCGTACACGAGCCGCTGGATGAGCAGCCAGAGGCGGTGGCGCAGCGGCCCGTACACGAGCATGACGACCAGCAGCGCGACGAGCGCTGCGCCCTCCTCCGAGCGGCGTTCCCCGAGCAGGGCGGTGAGGCCGGTGAGCAGGGCCGCGTCGACCACGACCACGGTGGCCGCCAGGGAGCCGTAGAGGAACGTGCCGCCGAGCAGCCGCTCGATGTCGACGAGTTGCGGGCGCAGGATGCCGGCGGCGATCGCAGCACCGGTGACCGCCACCGCGACGAACAGCGACACCGTGGTCGCGGCATCCGGCAACGCCAGCGCGGACAGCATCACCATCACGTCGACCAGCCCGGCCCACACCAACCACCGCATGCGGGCCTGCTCCACACCGGACGCCCGCCGGTAACGGCGGAACACGATGGCGAACGGCACCAGCATGCTGATCGGGACAGCCGCGTATCCGACGCGCAGGACGACTTCCCACACCGCGTCGGGTACGGGCAGCATCAGCGGGTCGATCTGCAGGTCGGCGACGGCGGCCGGGATGCCGTCGTCGCCGCTGAGGGCGTTGCCCACCCGGGCCGGGACGGCGAGCAGACTGAGCGGCAGGACCGCGGTCGTCGCGAGGCTGCCGATCGCCGCCCAGCGCCACCGGCCGGCCGGCAGCCGACCATCGGGGTAGAACACCAGCAGCAGCGGCAGCGAGAACAGCAGCCACGCGCCGAGCCGCTGGTAGATCCACCACGCCACGTCCGCGCCGGGTGCCACGGGGTCCTGGGCGGTGGCGTACGCGACCCAGGAGACCGCCGTTCCGTCGGCCGCCCAGTGCAGGCCGGTCACGCAGAGGATCCAGGCGACGGCGTTGCGGGGCACCCGGCGGACCATCAGCCCGCCCGGCACGGCGAGCGCGAGCCCGGCGACGCCGGGGATCCAGCCCAGCTCCAGCCCGTCCGACCCGCGCCGCCCGGCGCCGAGCGACAGGTCGAGCACCGCGGCTGCCACCGTGGCCGCGATCGTTGCCACCACGAACCCGGCACCGACGATCGTGGCCGCCCAGCCGGCTCGGTCCTGCTCATCCCGCACGCGAGCAATGGTCCCAGCCGGGGCGTCCCGAGGTCCCGAGGACAAGGGTCCCGATCGGACCGGGACACGGGAGAGGACCGATTCGAGGGCGCGTGACCCTGCCGCCCGGGTCAGGCCGGACAGCAGAGTTCCCGGTGTACCGCGGCCCGACCTACCGGCCGCCCGACTCACAGGACAACACCATGACGATCCGCACCCAGCCGGTCCCCGCCCGCTCGGCGGCGACCCTCCCGCCACCCCCGGCCACCGGCGTGCGCGCCGCCACCGTCCGCAAGCTCGGACTGGCCCTCACCGTGGGCACGCTCGCCTGGGCGGCCACCATCTTCACCGTCGGCACCACCCCTGAGGACACTTTTCGTACCAGCATCGGGGACCTGGGCGGCACCCTGTTCCAGCTCGGCGTCTTCGCCCTGCTGACCATCCAGTTCAAGACCATGGCCACGGGCACGTCGAAGCTAGCCCGGGGCATGCTGCGCGCGGAGTACGTCCTGCTGGCCCTCGCCACCCTCTGGAGCATCCTGCACGCGGTGCCGGCGTTCCAGGACGCCGGGTGGCTGATGATCCTCGACGTGTTCTGGCCGCTGTCGATGCTCGGCATGTTCGTCATCGGCATCAAGATCCTGTTCACGGGCCGCTGGACGGGCCTGGCCCGGGTGTGGCCGACGGTCGCGGAGAGCTGGGCGGTCGTGACCGTCCCGGCGTTCGTGATCTTCGGTCCGCCGTTGTCGAACTGGATCGGCGGCGGGCATCTGCTGCTCGGCTACGCGGCGCTGGGTGTCATCCTGGCGCTGCGCCCCGAGCTGACCGGGGCCCAGGACTGAGCAGGATCGGATCGGTCGACGTCCGCTCGTCTCACCGCGCGGTACGCCGATCGCACTACCGGCCCCCAGCCGGCCGAAGCATCGGCCGGCGGGGGCCGGTGGGTCCGAGTTCGATCGCGCTCATGGCTGACGATCTCCGCCTCCCACCACGGGGGGTCGACCGCCTCGGCCTTCTCCGCGGCCTCGATCATGACCTGCGCGATCAGCCCGTAGGCGTCAGCCCAGTCCCTGGCGAGCCCTAAGTGCGCCGACGGTGGACCGTTCGGTACTGCGTCGGCGAGATGCCGAACCACGCGCTGAACGCCTGGCGCAGGGTTTCGCCGGAGCGGAACCCGGTCGCCTTGGCGATCGACGAGACGGCCTGATCGGTGGTGATCAGGGCGGTGGCCGCTGCCTCCAGCCTCACTTGGCGAACAAGCCGGGCCGGGGTTTGCCCAGCGTGGGCGACCAGAAGCCGGGTGAGGTGCCGTTCGCTCACGCCGGCCACCGCGGCGAGCCGGGCGGTGGAGAGCTCCGCTTCGGGATTGGCCGTGACGTGGTCGAGGACGCGCCGCACCACGGCGTGCTCGGGGCGCCGGGCACGCACGAACATGCTCATCTGCGCCTGGTTGCCCGGTCGCTGCAGGTAGGTGACCATGCCCATGGCCACCCATCGGGCCAACTCGGCGCCGTGGTCGGCCTCCACGAACGCCAGGGTGAGGTCGAGCGCGGCGGTGACGCCGCCAGACGTCCACACGTGATCGTCCCGCACGAAGATCGGCGCAGGGTCGAATCGCACGGCCGGGTACGCGGCGGCCAACTCGGCCGTATGGTGCCAGTGGGTGGTTGCCCGTCGACCGTCCAGCAGCCCGGCCGCAGCAAGCACGCTCGCACCAGTGCACACCGACGCCACGCGGCTCGAACTGCGGGCCAGCCTCTGGACCTGAGCAAGCAGGATGCGGTCCGCGGCGGCCGCGGCGTGCCCAAGACCGCCGGAGACGACGAGGGTGTGCGTGCGGGCCACGTGCTGCAGCGCCACTTGGCCGGACAGCTCCAGCCCGGAGTCACAGCGCACCGCGCCGCCGGACAGCGTGGCAAACCGCACGGCGTACGCGGGCGTCGCGCCGAGCCGGTTGGCCATGTCAAGACAGCTGGTGACGCTCGCAACGTCCACCAGCTCGATGCCGTCATAGCCGACGACGACCACACGCCGCTCGTCCACCCTGCCATCGTAGGAGCGCATGAAGCGGTCCGGCAGGACACGTTTTCCAGAATCTCGGACATGATGGCCGCCGCACCTGTCCCCCACAGGTGCGCGGCGAATACGGTTCCACCCGTCAACACCCATGCGCTCTGTTGAAAGGGACACACCGAATGGGCAGGCTGGTAGTGACCGAATACATATCCGTCGACGGAGTCGTGGAGGCCCCCAGCGGCCGCGAGCAATTCGCGCGCACGGGCTGGGCTGATCATTTCTCCCGTGGTCAAGAGGGCCAACAGTTCAAGGTGGACGAGACGATGGCCGCAGATGCCCAGCTGCTCGGACGCGTCACGTACGAGCTGTTCGCTGCATCCTGGCCGCAATACGAGGGCGAGTTTGCCGACAGATTCAACGCAATGCCGAAATACGTCGTCTCTTCCAGTCTGAACGACCCGGAGTGGAAGAACACAACGGTCCTCAAGGGCGACCTGGTCGAGGAGGTCACCAGGATCAAGGGACAGTACGAGCGGGATGTCCTCGTGCACGGCAGCCCGCAGCTGTCTCAAGCGCTCATCAAGCACGACCTCGTCGACGCCCTGCACCTTCTCGTGTATCCGATCATCGTCGGCGCGGGCAAGCGCCTGTTCGACGGTACGAGCGAGACGAAGCGCCTCCGGCTCGCCTCGGCACGAACCTTCGGCGACGGCGTTCACCTCCTGATCTACGAACGCGCCGCCTGAGGGCCGAACCTGCACCTCATACGCGCGTTCACAGCATTACGCCGGCACAGCAGGGAGCAGCAGAGCGAGCCGAGGCAGGAGTCATGTTCAGCCTCGATGTACGGGAGCGTGCCTAGATGCAGATCGCGATCCTGCTGTACCCCGGCGCCACCGCTCTCGACGCGGTCGGCCCGTACGAGGTGCTCAGCCGCATGCCGGGCGCCGATGTCCGCTTCGTGGGCAAGGAAACCGGCCCGCTGCTTGCCGATGGGGATGCCCTGCTACTCGGCGTAACGCACACCCTCACCGAGACGCCCGCGCCCGATCTCGTGCTGGTGCCGGGCGGAGTGACAACGCCGACCACGATGGTGGACAAGGAGATCCTCGCCTGGCTGCGGTCGGTGCACGAAGCCACGACGTGGACAGCCTCCGTGTGCAGCGGCGCGATGATCCTGGCCGCCGCGGGAATCCTCAAGGGTCAGCCCGCGACCACGCACTGGCTCGCGATGGGGCCGTTGCGGTTGATGGGCGCAGTCCCCCGGCCGGACGAGCGGATCGTGCAAACCGGCAAGATCGTCACAGCGGCGGGGGTGGCCGCTGGCATTGACCTGGGGCTCTGGCTGGTCGGCGAGATCGCCGGACGAGAGCTGGCCGAGGCGATCCAACTGGCCATCGAATACGACCCGCAGCCGCCGTTCGACGCCGGCCACATGAGCAAGGCGTCCGAGCCGGTCCGCATGCGTGCCAAGCAGCTGCTCGACGATCGGACGGACTTCAAACAGACGCTGGTCAAGCCGCGGATCGCCTGGAATCGACTGATCGACTTCGTGCGCACCGGCACGTAATCCGTGCATGTTGCCAAAGCGGAAGGAGTTGTCATGACCGACTCGACCACTACCGAGATCCTTGAGCTGGGGCGGCGCTGGGCCGAAGCCGAGCAGCGCGCTGACGTCGAGACGCTCGAGGCGCTCACCGTCGCCGACTTCGCGCTGGTCGGGCCACTGGGCTTCGTCCTGGACAAGCAGCAGTGGCCGGACCGGTACCGGACCGGCGACCTGATCACCGCGTCGCTCACCTGGGACGAGGTCGCGGTGCGCTCGTACGATGATGCGGCCGTCGCATCGGACGGCACACCCAGCAGGCCGGTCACCGTGGGCAGCCGTCGGACGGGCAGTTCCGTGCGATGCACATCGCCGTCCGCGTGGGCGATCGGTGGCAGCTCGCCGGCATTCAGCTCAGCCCGATCGGTGCTTTCCGGCCCCCGGCAGGACAGTGACGCGGGTCGGTCGGCGACAGCATGGGTCACGTCACGTGCTTCCTGCGCGGTGGCGACCGCGTGTTCCTCACCTACTCCACGACGGGCCGTGGCAACGAGCCGATCAACGGGTCCCTCGCCCTGCTCGACATGACGCCCTACGGCCGCGGCGAGGCGTGGGAAGACAGCCCCGAGGGCTGGCTCGAGGGACGGAACTCGTGCTGGTACTGGCGCTCGGACGCGGACGGGACCGCCACCTGGGGCCCGACCAGCCGCCCCGTACCGCAGTGGACACGCCCCGGCGCGACCCCCGTGGAGTCTCTCGGCCGGCACGGCAACCATCACTGACGGGCCGCTGCCGACGGCATCGGCACAGGTGCCAGGCCGTCCCGAACGGCGCCCCAGCCAGCGCACGACCGACGCACCAAACGGCGGCCCGGCCGAGACACGACGCCCCCCCATCAACTGTTTGGAGACCCCGATGCAACCCGTCTTCCGGTTCTGCGTCCATCTCCTCGAGATGGTCGTGGCCATGCTGGCCGGCATGTTCGCACTCGGACCACTGTGGGCGCTGGCACTGCCCGCCGCGATCGGGCAACCGGACGTGCACACGCTGACGATGGCTACCGATATGGCCATCGGCATGGCGGTGTGGATGCGGGTCCGCGGCCACGGGTGGGCCGGCATCGGCGAGATGACCACCGCGATGTACGCGCCGTTCATCGTGCTGCTCGTGCCGTACTGGTTCGGCGCCGCCTCCGCCGGTGTCGTCATGGCCGGCGGCCACGTGCTGATGGTGATCGCGATGCTCGCGGTCATGCTGCGGCGGCGGTCGGAGTACACGCACCTCGGGCACCGGCTCCCGCGCGTCGTGGTACGGATCGGCGCGGTGGTGCTGGCGCTGGCGGTACTGCCGGTGTCGGTCGGTGCCGCGGTCGCCACGGTGAACACACGAAGCGTGTACGCGCCGGCGCCCTCGCCGAGCGCTCCAGCGCCGGCTTCACGTCCCTTCGACCCGGCGCTGCCAACCGCGGTCGTGGTGCTCGGCGCCGATGGGGCGAACGTCGCGGACGCGTTGGGACCGTTCGAGGTGCTGGCCGTCACGGGGCGCTTCAACGTCCTCACCGCCGCCCCGACCCCGACGCCGGTCACCCTGATCGGCGGTCTGGACCTGGTGCCCGATGTCACGTTCGAGTCCCTGGCGACCCGGCTCGGCGGCCGTGCCGCAGACGTGGTCGTGGTGCCTGCCATGCCGCGCACCGACGAGCCGGCGGTGCTCGACTTCCTCCGGCAGCAGGCCAGCGGCGGCGCGCTGATGCTCAGCGTGTGCTGGGGCGGTGGCGTCGCGGCAGCGGCCGGGGTGCTCGATGGGCACACCGCGACGTCGCACTGGTACTACCTGGACGGCCTGGAGAAGGACTTCCCTGAGGTGCGGTGGCAGCGCGGCGTCCGCTACGTCGACGACGGTCAAGTGGTCAGCACGGCTGGCGTGCTCTCCGGCATCGACGGCACGCTCCGGGTGATCGAGCGCCTGGCCGGCACGCAGGTGGCCTCCGCCGCGGCAGAGGCCGTGGGCTGGCGCCACTACTCGCCCGGAACGCCGCTGCCGATTCCCGTGCAGCGCTTCGGTGCCGGCGACGCGATCGCCGCGCTGAACCTGTCGTACCGCTGGGATGCGCCGACGGCCGGGGTCCTGCTGACGGAGGGCGTCGGTGAGCTCGAGCTCGCTTCGGTGTTCGTCACCTACACCGAGGCCGTCTACGCCGCCCGGACGCTCGCGACGTCGACGGGGGCCGCGACCGTCCGCTCCCGGCACGGGCTGACGTTCGTGCCCCGCGCGACGCTTGCGGACGCACCGCGGCTGGACCGGCTGTTGGTGCCCGGCGCGGCGGCCGCAGCCCGGCATGACGCGCCCACAATGCACGGTCTCCGCCCGACGTATCTGCACGCGGCGCCCGGTTTCGCCTTCGACGGCCCGCTGCGCGACATCGCCGCCAACGTCGATGTCCCCTCGGCGGCGTGGCGGGCCAAACTACTGGAGTATCCCGCCGGAGACATCACGCTCACTGGCCGTGGCTGGCCCTGGGAACGCACCCTCCGCCCGGTCGTCCTGGCGCTGGCCGGCCTGGCCCTGCTCGCCGGTGGGCTGGCCGTCCAGCGGCGCCGGGCACGCCGGCCAGTGCCGCTGGACGACCACCGCGCTTCGGCGGCCGCGTGATGAGGCTCTCGGTCCCAGCTACCACCACCCAACCGCGACACCCAACGACGCCCACGATCCGCGTGAACCGCCGCTGGAGACAGGCACTGCTGGTCGTGCACATCCTGTCCAGCGCCGCCTGGATCGGGGTCGACGTCATCGTGGCAGTCCTGATCGGCACGGGGTGGTTCGCGGGCGACACCGATCTGCGCAGCTTGGCGTACCGCGCGCTGGCGAACTTCGTCGTGTGGCCGATGCTGGCATCGGGCCTGCTCTGCCTCGTCACCGGCCTCGTTCTGGGACTGGGCACCAGGTGGGGGCTACTGCGCTATTGGTGGGTCACCGTCAAGTTCGTCCTCAACGTGGCCCTGTGCACCCTGATCGTCACCGTGCTGCAGCCCGGTATGCCGGACGTCGAGACGTACGGCGAGGAGCTGCTCACCGGCATGGCAGCGGACGACGGGATCTGGCGGCTGTTCTTCCCACCTGCAGTCTCGCTGACCTGCCTGGCCCTGGCCACAGTGCTGGCCATCGTCAAGCCATGGGGCCAGACCCGCAGACCGAAGGTCCCCACGAAGCCCCGGCGCTCGCCCATGACCTGATCAGGAGGACCATCTTGAACCAGCAACACGAATTCTCGACCCCGAGCGCGACCAACCCGCCCCAGCAACCTTCGCACCATCCCGGTGCAGGCCGTGTGAGCGGTACGTTCCCGCTCACCGACATGCCGACCTGGCTTGCGCTGCTGTTGGTCGCGCTCGGAGTCCCGCGAACAGTATTGGCCGATCTCGACATCGTCGCCCCGGAAAGCGGCTCGCTCTACTACATCCTCGCCCTGACCCCGTTCGCTGTGTGGCTCGGTGTGGCCCTGGCCCGTCGAAGTCGCAGGCCATTCATGGACTTCGTGATCGTCGGCGTTCTGTACGGCCTGTCCCTGGTAGTGATCCACCAGCTGCTGTGGGGCGTCGGCCCATCCTTGGGTCACAACCCTCCCGCAAGCGCGGTCGAGTTCGCCGACCATTTCGCCGGGGCCTGGCGCGACCTGGCACTGCGGGCCTACACGAGCGGGATAGCCATGGCGATCGGGATCGGCTGCGGGTTGATCACCAGTCTGGTTGCGCTGGGGGCCAACGCATGGCGCTCCAAGCGCGGGTATACGCAGCGTATCCGGCGTTGAGGAAGGTGGAATCCGGCGCGGGAGCGCCCGGTCG
>NZ_JBLROB010000048.1:0-28876 GCF_047921475.1 Micromonospora sp. SL4-19 | reverse complement strand
ATCGCTCCTCCGCCCAGGCCGGACCGCCCCCTGGCACGGCATCGGCGCGAGGCGCTGCTGGCGGCGGCCCTGCTCGCGGTCGCACTGCTCGCCCTGACCGGCGTCACGCTGCTCGACCGCGACGACCACACCTCGATCGCGGGACCGGCCACGCCGCCGGCATCGGCCACCACCGCCGTAGCGCCCCGCGTGCCGGCCGTGCCGCTCACCGTCGCGCCCGCCACGCCGACGCTGCGGGCCATCGCGTCCGCCACCCGCAACCCGGCCAGCCCGACACCGAGCCCTCGGGCCACCTCCCATAGGCCGAGCCCCACCGCACCCGCTGACCCGATCGCGGGCATGCGCCAGTCGATCCGGAAGCAGGTGGAAGCCGGCCGGTTGAACCCAGATGCCGCAAAGGACCTGCACGCCAAGGTGGACGCGATCGCGAAGGAGATCGCCGAGAGCGATCCGGACCAGGCCGAGGACCAGCTCAAGAAGCTGCGCGAGAAGCTCGGCGAGCTGCGACGCAACGGCAAGCTCACCGCCGACGGCTACGACGCCCTGACCGCCGACGCCGACCGGATCGCCACCGACCTGCGGTAAAGACATCGAGGGTGATGACGGCACCCTCGGCGAGGATGACCAGGCCGGCGTCGAAGGTGATCGCCTTCAGCTTCGTCCCCGTGGGCACGTCGAAGTAGACGTTCGCCTTCACCGAGCCGCCCGGGTTGATCTTGTCGAGTTGGCGTCATCGGTGCGGTAGATGGCCTCCCCCGCCGACGTCGTACTCCCGGCCGGCGGCGTCCTGTGCGGTGATGGTGCCGTCGGCGTGGGTGTTGACACCTCCACATGAGATGCGTATGTTAGCGCTCACTTTGTCCTGGCTTGGCGCTCGCTCCGTGGCATGTTGACGTTCACCTGCTGACCCCGGACGCGTCAGGCGTCCGTTAGGCAAACACCCGGCTGCATGACCCATCCCGACGCCCGGCTTCGGCCGTGGCCGACATGAGGAAGCCCGGCTATGTCCTTTTCGCTCACCCGCACGGCGGCGCGCCCATCGCAGCGCCGCTCCCGCCCCGTGCTTGCCAGCCTGATAACCCTGGCGACCGCCTTGGCCGGTGTCGTGGCCCTTGCCCCGGCCAGTAAGGCTGCGACGCTCGACGAGGGCCTGGTCCTGCGCTACGGCCTCACCCAGACCAGCGGCACGACCGTCACCGACAGCTCGGGCAACGGCCGGAACGGCACGCTCAGCGGCGATGCCAGCTGGCAAGGGCCCGATGGCGTACGCCTCGGTGGCACGAACGGTCACGTCCGCCTGCCTGACAACATCATGCGGGGCCTCACCGACATCACCGTCTCCGTGCAGGTCAACATGGCGGCCGATCAGGCCACGCCGTACTTCATCTGGGGCCTGGGCAACACCGGCTCCGGCGGCATCGGCAACGGCTACCTGTTCACCACGGGCAACGCCCTGCGCACCTCGATCGCCAGCGGCAACTGGTCGACGGAGCAGACCGTGACCACGGGCCGCAACCTCAGCCGTGGCAGCTGGCGCACCATCACCTACACCCTCGGCGGCGGCACGGCCGTGCTCTACGAGGACGGTGTCGAGATGGCCCGCAAGACCGGCATCACGCTGACCCCGGGTGCCATCGGCGGCGGCACCACCACCGCCAACTACCTCGGCCGCTCCGTCTACACGTCCGACAAGTACCTCAAGGGGCAGGTTCGCGACTTCCGGATCTACAACCGTGCGGTGAGCGCCGACGAAGCCCACGCCCTCGGTGAGCAGACGGCCGCCGGGAGGGCAGCGGCAGACGCGGCAGCCCTCGACCTGGGTGACACGTCCGCGGTGACGGAGAACCTCAGCCTCCCGACCAGCGGCAGCGGTGGTTCCACCATCACCTGGTCGTCGAACAACCCGTCCGTGGTGTCGGACACCGGCGTGGTCAGCCGTCCAGCGCCGCGGGCCGGCAACGCGACCGTGACGCTGACCGCCACCGCGTCGTACGCCGGCTACACCGCAACCCGCGGGTTCATCGTCACGGTGATCGAGGACATCACCGACGAGAAGAAGGTCGACAACGCCCTCGCGGCCATCGTCATCCACGACCAGAACGCGATCCGCGGCAACGTCACGCTGCCCACCCGGGGAGCCCGCGACGTGACCCTGACCTGGACCGCCAAGGACCCCGCCGTCGTCACCGGCACGGGTGAGGTGACCCGCCCGCCGCACGGGTCGGGTGCCGTCAAAGCCCGCCTCAGCGTACGCGCGACCAAGGGTGCGGCCAGCGCGGTCCGCAACTTCAGCCTGAACGTCCTGCCGCTGCCGAAGAAGGAGAAGCTCGAGGGCTACGCCTTTGCCTACTTCACCGGCGAGGGCACCGCCGACGGCGAGCAGATCTACTTCGCGGCCAGCCGCGGGAACGACCCGCTCAAGTACGACGAGCTCAACGGCGGCCGCCCCGTCCTCACCTCCAGCGAGGGCGACACGGGCGTACGCGACCCGTTCATCATCCGCAGCCCCGAGGGCGACAAGTTCTATCTCATCGCCACCGACCTGAAGATCCACGGCAACGGTGACTGGGACGCGAGCCAGCGCACTGGCAGCAAGTACATCGAGGTCTGGGAGTCCACCGACCTGGTGACCTGGTCGCAGCAGCGGCACGTGCGCGTCTCTCCCGACACAGCGGGGAACACCTGGGCCCCGGAGGCCTACTACGACGACACCATCGGCGCCTACGTCGTGTTCTGGGCCTCCAAGCTCTACGCGCCGGAGAACACCGGCCACACCGGCGACAGCTACAACCGCATGCTGTACGCGACGACTCGCGACTTCCGCACCTTCAGCGAGCCCAAGGTCTGGGTCGACCCCGGCTACTCGGTGATCGACTCGACGGTCATCAAGCACAACGGCAGCTACTACCGCTTCACCAAGGATGAGCGGAACAACACCTCCAGCACCCCGTGCAGCAAGTTCATCCTCGAGGAGAAGTCGACCCAGCTGCGCAGCACGAGCTGGGACTTCGTCCAGGACTGCATCGGCAAGGCGACCGACACCTCCCCGGGCATCTCCCGCGGCGAGGGCCCGACGGTGTTCAAGAGCAACACCGAGGACAAGTGGTACGTGTTCATCGACGAGTTCGGGGGCCGCGGCTACGTGCCGTTCGAAACCACTGACCTCGACAGCGGGAAGTTCACCATGTCGACCGGCTACGACCTGCCGGCCCACCCGCGGCACGGAACCGTCCTGCCGGTCACCAGGGCCGAGCTCGACCGGCTCCGCCAGGGCCCGTCACCCGCGCCGACCAGCAAGAAGGGCGTGATCGTCGACTACCGCCTGGCGGGCGGCAGCGGCACGACCATCGCCGACAGCTCCGGCAACGCCCAGGACGCGGCGATCCACGGCGGCATCACGCGCTCCGCCGACGGCATGGTCTTCGGCGGGACCGACGGTTACGTTCGCCTGCCGAACAACCTCCTGACCGGTCTGTCCGACGTCAGCCTCTCCGCCCAGGTCTGGGTCGACCCCGCGCAGGCCACGCCCTACTTCATCTGGGGCCTCGGCAACACCACGAACGGCGCCGGCAACGGCTACCTGTTCACTACCGGATCCTCCTACCGCACCGCCATCGCCATCGGAAACTGGACGACCGAGCAGAACACCGGCGGCGGCCGTGACCTCGGCCGGGGCGGCTGGCACACCATCACGTACACCCTCTCCGGTGGGGTGGCCCGCCTCTACGACAACGGCGTCGAGGTGGCCAGGAACGACGGGGTCACGATCAAGCCGGGTGACCTCGGCGACGGCGTCACCACGGCCAACTACCTTGGTCGCTCGCTCTACTCCGGCGACCGCCACTTCAACGGCAAGATGCGCAGCTTCACGCTGTGGAACCGTGGCCTGTCGGCCAAGGAGGTGCTCTCCCTCGCGGGCAACGAGACGGCCATCGGCTCGGTCACGCTGGACGCCCTCAAGGTCCCGGCCGTCATCAACAGCGACACGAGCACCGTTACCCTGCCCGTCAAGCCGGGCACCGACCTGGCTGCCCTCAAGCCCGACTTCCGGATCAGCGACGAGGCCCGGGTCAGCCCGGGCAACGGCTCCACCCAGGACTTCACGAAGCCCGTCACCTACACGGTTACCGGCACGGACGGCAGCAAGCGCGCCTGGACCGTCAACGCGTTCGTCATGAACAGCCCCGTCCTGCCCGGATACAACGCCGACCCCAACATCGTGCGCTTCGGGGACACCTACTACATCTACGCCACCACCGACGGCTACCCGGGCTGGTCCAGCACCACCTTCAAGACCTGGTCGAGCAAGGACCTGGTCCACTGGACCGAGCACCCGACCATCCTCGACCTCGGCCCGGACGTGTCCTGGGCCGACGGACGGGCCTGGGCGCCGGCCGCGATCGAGAAGAACGGCAGGTACTACCTGTACTTCTGCGCCGATGCCAAGATCGGCGTGGCGGTCGCCGACTCCCCGACCGGCCCGTTCGTCGACGCGCTCGGCAAGCCGCTCGTCGCCGCCAACCCCGACGGCGGTCAGGCCATCGACCCGGCGGTCTTCACCGACGACGACGGCCGCAGCTACCTCTACTGGGGCAACGGCAACGCCTACGTCGTGCCACTCAACGCCGACATGACATCGTTCGACGCCACCAAGGTCAAGCGGATCACCGGCCTGACCGGCTTCCGTGAAGGCCTCTTCATGGCCAAGCGCGGCAACACGTACTACCTCAGCTGGTCCATCGACGACACCCGCAGCGAGAACTACCGCGTCGGCTACGCCACCGCCACGAGCCCCATGGCCGAAGGCCTGATCAACCGGGGCGAGATCCTCACCAAGGACGTCACCCTCGGCATCCTCGGCACCGGTCACCACAGCATGATCCAGGTGCCGGGCACCGACGACTGGTACATCGCCTACCACCGCTTCGCCATCCCCGGCGGGGATGGCACGCACCGCGAGGTCACCATCGACCGCCTGCACTTCAACGCCGACGGGACCATCGCCAAGGTCATGCCGACGCTGGCGAGCGTCTCGCCGCTGAGCTGATCCTCGGGCGGGCGTCGCGGTCCCCGCGGCGCCCGCCACGTACTTGACTGCCTCACCCTGCTACACCTGGGCGGCCACCCGGTGTTGTCGAGGGCTCACGCCACGCCGACGTTTGAAGGCGGCGCTCAGGGCGAAGGAGCTGCCGTAGCCGACGCGATGGGCGACGGCGCCGACGGTGGTGCCGGGCTCGCGGAGCAGGTCGGCGGCGAGAGCCAGCCGCCATTCGGTGAGGTACGACATGGGCGGTTCACCGACCAGCGCGGTGAAGCGGCGGGCCAGCGCCGCCCGGGAAACCCCGGTCTTGGCGGCCAGTGACGCCACGGTCCATGGCTGGGCGGGGTTGTTGTGCAGCATCTGCAGGGCCCGGCCGACCACCGGGTCGCTATGTGCTTTGTACCAGGCAGGGGCATTCGCCCCCGGCCGGGCGAACCACTCGCGCAACGTGGCGATGAGCAGCAGGTCGAGTAGGCGGTCGAGCACGGCTTCCTGACCGGGGTCGTCCTTTACGATCTCGGTGGCCAGCAGCGGGATCAGCGGGGAGTCCCAGGATTCACGTGGGACGACCACCAGCGGCGGCAGTGCGCTCAGCAGCCGTTGGCCGACCGCGCCCTGCATCGTGTAGGTGCCGGTGAGCAGCATCGTCGGGCCGTCCAGGCTGTTGCCCCAGGTGCGTATGCCCAGTTGCGTCATCTCGAACAGTTCCTGCCCGTCCGGGGTCGTACAGCGCTGGCCCGGATGGATGATCACCTGCGGCGCCGTGGTCGGGTCGTCGGCGACGGTGTACGGTCCCGCGCCGCGAATGATCGCCACATCCCCGGGGTCGAGCCGCACGGCCGCGCCCTCGTCGGGAACGATCCAGGCGTCGCCTCGGACCATGGCCACCAGGGTGAGCGGCGCCTCGTCCTTGATCACTATCGACCAGGGTGGAGTCAGGATCGAGCGGAGCAGGAACGCACCTTGGGCTCGCGGGCCGTCAAGCAGGCCGACAACAGCATCCACGTAGACGATTACACACAAGATTGCGCGTCCTGGCTATGTGAAGTCTCGCCAGCCCGCACTTCAATGGGCGGTATGAGGAACGAACAAGAGCAGAAGGTGATCCTGGTCCTCGGCGGTACGGGCAAGACCGGCCGTCGGGTCGTAGAGCGGCTGCGGGGCCGTGGAGTTTCGGTCCGGGTCGGTTCCCGGTCCGCCGCGCAGCCGTTCGACTGGACGGACCGGACAACCTGGGCAACGGTGCTCCAGGATGTCGACGCCGTGTACGTGTCCTTCTACCCAGACCTTGCCTTGCCGGGGGCACCCGAGACGGTCGGCGCGTTCGCCGACCTTGCGGTGGCGTCCGGGGTATCTCGGTTGGTGCTGCTGTCCGGCCGCGGTGAGGAGGAGGCCGAGGCCGCCGAGAAGCTGATCCAGTCCGCGGGAGTCGACTGGACGATCCTGCGGTCGAGCTGGTTCAGCCAGAACTTCAGCGAGGACTACCTGCGGGAGTCGGTGCTGGGCGGCGAGGTCGTCCTCCCGGTCGGGGCCGTGCCCGAGCCGTTCGTGGACGCCGACGACATCGCCGATGTGGCCCTGGCGGCGCTGACCGAGGACGGACACGCGGGGCAGCTCTATGAGTTGAGCGGGCCCCGACTGCTCACCTTCGCCGACGCGGTCGGCGAGATCTCGCGGGCGACGGGCCGGCGCATCGACCTCGTCCCGGTCTCCGTCGAGGACTACACCGGGGCGCTGGCCGCCGAGGGCGTGCCAGCGGAGGTCGTCGAGTTGCTGACGTACCTGTTCACGACCGTGCTGGACGGCCGCAACGCTCAGTTGGCCGACGGGGTGCAGCGTGCCCTGGGCCGACCGCCCCGGGACTTCGCGGACTACGCCAAGGACGCCGCCACCACAGGCATCTGGGACGGGGTGTAGGTGACGATGCGACTCACGCAGCAGGTGTCGCTGGTCGCCGCCACCGTCTCGACCGGGCTGATGGCCGGGCTCTTCGCCGCCTTCGCCTACGCGGTGATGCCCGCCCTCAGGACGGTGGACGACCAGACTTTCGTGGAGGCGATGCAGCGGATCAACGTGACCATCGTCAACGGGTGGTTCATGCTGGGCTTCCTGGGCGCGCCGGTGTTCGCCGCCGTGTCGGCTGTGCTGGCCTGGCGCGGTGCGGGCCGCCCGGCACTGCCGTGGATCGTTTGCGGGTTCGCCCTGTACGTGGTGATGTTCATCGTCACCGCCGCGGTCAACGTCCCGCTGAACGACACCCTCGCGGCGGCCGGTGAACCCGGCCAGATCGCCGATCTCGCCGCCGTCCGCGGGCGCTTCGAATCCACCTGGGTCGCCTGGAACAGTGTCCGCGCCCTCGCGAACACGGCGGCGTTCGGCTGTCTCTGCTGGGCGCTGATCGTCGTCGGCCGCTCGACCGGATGAGCCCGGCGTGGGTGCTTGTCGAACCACTGCTTCCACCGTCGAGGATCATCCGACCTTGGACAGGACGGCCTCAGCGACGGCAAGGTCCTGCCAGGACATACCGACGCTCTTGAACAGCAAAGGCCGGCCGGGTGCGGGACGGGTCTGCCCGGTGACGACTTCGCGCATCGGCAGCAGATCCCGGGCCTGCAGGGCGCCTTCCTTGATCGCCAGGCAGACGTCGCCGGCTTCGCGCAGCGCGGTGGCGACGTCTTCGACAACGACCGTCGCCCGGCCACACAGCGCGCCGGGGACCTCTCGAGCGTCGGGTTCGTGCGAGCCCACCGCGATGACGACGGCGGTGTCGCGGACCTGGCCGGCGTCGAACAAGGGTGCCCGGGCCGAGGTGGCGCACACGATGACGTCAGCCGCGCGCAGCACATCGTCGGCCTGGACACCGTCGACAGCCACGACGTCGGCGCCGTCAGTCGTGGCCCGGCTGATGTTGCGGACCAGGTGAGTCACGCTCGTGATCTGCCGGTGCGGTGTCAGAGCCGCGGCCAGAGTTTCGACGTGCCCGTGCGCCTGGGGTCCGGCGCCGAACACGGCCACCGTCAGTGGGCCGGACGCGGCCAGCAGCCGCGGGCGGACGGCCGCCACGGACACCGCGGGCGTACGCAGCGTGGTCAGCGCCGTGCCGTCCAGCACGGCGACCAGGGTGAGCGTTTCGGCGTCGAAAAGCAGATAGGACGCCTGGATGCGCGGAAGGCCACGGGTGGGATTGCCGGGTGCCACGGTCGCCACCTTGATCCCTACGTGTCTGCCCGAGCGGGCACCTTCCGAGGGCATGAGCAGGAACTCGCCCGCGCGCAGCGGAACGGCGTGGCGAGGCAGGTCCTCCGCCGGGTCCAGCCCGCCGACGAGGGCAGCCGTGATCGCCTCGACCGCCTCGACAGGGCTGCAGGCGGCGCGCACGGCATCGCCGCCGAGGATCAGCGGGGCGGTCACCGGAGCACGAACCCGGGGACGAGCGGGTCGGCGGGGTCGACGATGAACGTGTGCTCACCGGTCCGGTAGGCCATGCCGGTGACCTGCGGTACGACGGCCGCGCGGCCATCAGCGGCGGTGGCAGCCACGATGGTTCCGGTGAACCGTGATCCGACGATCGACTCGTGGCGAAGCTCCGGGCCGTTGACAGCTACGCGGCCCTCGTCGGCCAGGACGGCCAGCCGGGCGCAGGTCCCGGATCCGCACGGTGAGCGGTCGACCTCGCCGTCAGCGAACACGGTGACGTTGCGCTGATGGACGTGGCCGTCGGTCGAGCCGAGTTCCTGGTACAGGATGGTGCCGTAGATCCCGCTGAGCCGCGGATCGCTGGGATGCACGGCATGCTCACTGTCGTTGAGCGCCCATTTGATCTCGCGGCCCAGTGCGATGAGGTCGCCGTAGTGCGACGGGTCCACGGTCAGACCGACGCTGGTGGCGTCGACGTTGGCGTAGAGGGCTCCGCCGTAGCTGACGGTCACGGCAACCTCGCCGCGGGAGGTGCTCAGCGCGATGTTGCGGGCGATGACGTAGCTGGGCACGTTGACGAAGTCGACGGCCACCGTGCGCCCGTTGTCACGGTGCACGCGGGCGGTGACCCGGCCCGATGGAACGTCGATGACCACGTCGACGCTGCCGTGCGCGGGAGCCTGGACCAGTTGGGAGTCCACGGCCCATACACCGAGGGCGATGGTGCCGTGCCCGCAGGCGGTGGAGAAGCCGTCCTTGTGCCAGAACAGCACACCCAGATGGGCGCCGTCGTCGTCGGCCGGCACGACGAATCCGCCGTACATGTCCGCGTGGCCGCGGGGCTCGAAGCAGAGCAGCTCCCGGAGCCGGCGGGCGGAAACACTGCTCAGAGCCTGGATACGACGGTCCGCCACCGTGACCCCCGGCAGCGCCACCGGCGGTTCCGGCACGATCCGGAACGGCTCTCCGGCGGTGTGATAGTCGGTCGTACGCACCTGATCCGAAACCATCCCGCCAGGCTAGTGCGGAACGCGAGATTTCCCGTTGCTTCGATCTGCACCTCGCCGTGGCGGGCGAGGACGCCGGTCACGCCCCTGGTCGACGCGGCGCTCCACCTGCCTGCATGATGATCTTCCTGTCGACCGGCGGCATGGAGCATCTGGAGGTCTCCCTGGCCCGGGGCATCGCGCACCTGCGCGGGCTGGCGGCCGAGGTCGCGACCGGATAGCCTGTCGTGTCGCCGGTCAAACGCCCCCTGTTGCTAGACTGGTCGGGACATTGATCGTTTGTTGAGGAGCCCAGACATGGTGGTGGACGACGACATCTCCGGGTGATACCCGGACCCGACAGGCCACCGGCCCGGTGCGTGGAAGCGCCGCCGACGTGGCCTCGCTGTCGTCCCCTCTTTCTCCCTGTCTGCTGCCAGGGCAGAAGTGTCTTCCCTGCCCCCCCAACACGAGGTCACCTCCATGTCTGACGCCTGCATCGTCTGCTCGAACCTGTCCTTCACCTGGCCCGACGGCACTCCCGTCTTCCAGGACCTGTCCTTCACCGTCGGCTCCGGCCGCACCGGCCTCGTCGCGCCCAACGGCACCGGCAAGAGCACGCTGCTCAAGCTCATCGCCGGTGAACTGCGACCCGGCACCGGATCGGTCTCCGTGGCCGGCACCCTCGGCTACCTCCCGCAGAGCCTCCCCCTGACCGGCGACCTCACGGTCGCCGAGGTGCTGGGCGTCGCCGCGATCATCCAGGCCATCGACGCCGTGGAGTCCGGGGACGTCGACGAGAAGCACTTCACCACCATCGGCGACGACTGGGACATCGAGGAACGCACCCGCGCCCAGCTCGACCGCCTCGGACTGGCCGGCCTCGCCCTGGATCGCAGCCTGAGCACCCTCAGTGGCGGCCAGGCCATCTCCCTCGGTCTCGCCGGCCAGTTGCTGAAGCAACCCGACGTGCTGCTGCTCGACGAGCCCACCAACAACCTCGACGTCGACGCCCGGCACAAGCTCTACGACGTGCTGGAGGACTTCAACGGCTGCCTGCTCCTGGTCAGCCACGACCGCGCCCTGCTCGACCGCATGGAACGCATCGCCGAACTCGACCGCGGCGAAGTGCGCTTCTACGGCGGCAACTTCACCGAGTACGAGGAAGCCGTGCGGGCCGAGCAGGAAGTCGCCGAGAAGAACGTCCGCAACGCCGAGCAGGAGCTGAAGCGGGAGAAGCGGGAGATGCAGCAGGCCCGCGAGCGCGCCGACCGCCGGCAGAGCAACGCCGCCCGCAACCTGAAGAACGCCGGTCTGGCCCGCATCTTCGCCGGCAACATGAAGCGGGGCGCGCAGGAGTCCGCGGGCCGGGTGGGCCAGATGCACGCCAGCCGGGTCAGCGAGGCGAAGGCCAGGCTGGACGAGGCCGGGCGTGCGCTGCGCGAGGAGCAGCGCATCACGCTGGATCTGCCGGACACCCAGGTGCCCGCCGGACGCAACCTGTTCCTCGGCGAGCAACTCCGCGTCCACCTCGGCGACAAGGACGTGTTCGCCGGCCAGGGCGTCGACCTGACCGTCCGGGGCTCGGAGCGCATCGCGCTGGCCGGCCCCAACGGTGCGGGCAAGAGCACGCTGCTGCGTCTGCTCAGCGGCGACCTGACACCACAGAGCGGCGAGATCAAGCGGGCCGACGGCCGCATCGCCTACCTCTCGCAGCGCCTCGACCTACTGGACCTGGACCGTACGGTCGCCGAGAATTTCGCCGACTTCGCCCCGGAGCGGCCGGAGGCCGAGCGAATGAACCTGCTCGCCCGCTTCCTCTTCCGGGGGCCTCGCGCCCATCTGCCCGTCGGGGTGCTCTCCGGAGGCGAGCGGCTGCGTGCCACGCTGGCCTGCGTGCTGTGCGCAGAACCAGCTCCGCACCTGCTGCTCCTGGACGAGCCGACGAACAACCTCGACCTGGTCAGCGCGGGTCAGTTGGAGAACGCCCTGAACTCCTACCAGGGGGCCTTCGTGGTGGTCAGCCACGACGAGCGGTTTCTGCGCGAGATCGGCGTGAACCGGTGGCTGCGGCTAGCCGACGGCGTGCTGAAGGAGACGGGGGCCCCTGAGGTGTGAGCCGCCGGCGTGTCGACCTGGCCCGTGTCCGAGGCATGCCGCCCCGCGGGCCGAGCACCGATCACGTTGGACGGACCTCATGCCTCAGCCCGCTCTGCTCGCCCACGACCTCGTCCACACCCTCGGCGACCGACGGGTGCTCGACGGTGTCTCCCTGACCGCCACGCCCGGACACCGCATCGGGCTGATCGGGGAGAACGGCGTCGGCAAGTCGACCCTGCTGCGCCTGCTGGCCGGGATGGACGAGCCCGACGCCGGCAGCGTCACGTGCCCACCCGATCTGGGCTTTCTTCAGCAGGAGATGCCGTACGACGCCGACGCGACGATCGCCGACGTACTCGACGACGCCCTACGCGAGGCCAGGGAGGACCTCGCCGAGCTGGAACGGCTCACCGAGCAGCTCGCGCGGACCGCGCAGGAGGCGCCCGAGCACACCGGTCTGCTCGACGCGTACGGCATCCGGCTCGAACAGGCCCAGGAACGGGAGGCCTGGGACGCCGACCGGCGTGCCGCGCTCGTGCTCGACGGCCTCGGCCTCAGCGCCTTCGGGCACGACCGGACGCTCGGGTCGCTGTCCGGCGGGCAGCGCGGCCGGCTCACGCTGGCCGCGCTGCTGGTCCGGCGGCCCTCCGCGCTGCTGCTGGACGAACCGACCAACCATCTCGACGACGATGCCGCCGCCTTCGTCGAGGAGCAGGTACGCAGCCTGCCCGGCGCCGTCGTGGTGGCCAGCCACGACCGGGCCTTTCTGGACGCCGTGTGCACGGACCTGATCGACCTCGACCCGGCGGTGGACGGCCCGGTCCGCTACGGCGGCAACTACAGCGCCTATCTGGCCGAGAAACGTGCCGAGCGGGATCGCTGGGAGCGACGCTGGGCCGAGGAACAGGAGGAACTGGCGGCGCTGCGGGTCTCCGCCGGGGTCACCGCGCACAGCGTCGCACCGG
This sequence comes from Micromonospora sp. SL4-19, assembly GCF_047921475.1. Taxonomy (NCBI): domain Bacteria; kingdom Bacillati; phylum Actinomycetota; class Actinomycetes; order Micromonosporales; family Micromonosporaceae; genus Micromonospora; species Micromonospora sp. SL4-19. The sequence continues at coordinate 16,367 of NZ_JBLROB010000048.1, read as the reverse complement.
ACCGGGGGCCGCGCGACAACGAGAAGATGGGCTACGGCCACCGCGCTGGCCGAGTGCAGAGGCAGATCTCCCGGCGGGTGCGCAACGCGACCCGCCGCCTGGAGGAGCTGGAGCGCTCCCCGGTCGGCGAGCCGCCGAAGCCGCTGCGGTTCCAGAGCACGACGCTCGCCGCACCGGCGCCGGAGGGCGACGGTCCGCTGGTGTCCCTGGATGACGTACGGGTGCCGGGCCGGCTCGCACCGGTGAGTGCGGAGGTGTCGGCGACCGACCGCCTGCTGGTCATCGGCGGGAACGGGGCTGGGAAGTCGACTCTGCTGGCAGTGCTCGCCGGGCGGCTCGCACCCGTGGGCGAGGTGCGGCGGCGGCACGGACTGACCGTGGGCCTACTCACCCAGGACACCGTTTTCGACCAGCCGGACCGGTCCGTCCGCGACACCTACGAGCTGGCGCTGGGCGCCGAGCGGGCCGAGGCGGTGCCGCTGGGCTCGCTGGGTCTGATGCACGAGGCGGACCTGGACAAGCCGGTCGCCCGGCTCTCGGTCGGACAGCGCCGGCGGCTCGCGCTGGCGCTGCTGGTGGCGCGACCGCCGCAGTTGCTGCTACTCGACGAACCCACCAACCACCTGTCGCCGCGTCTGTGCGACGAGTTGGAGGCGGCGCTGGGCACCGGCCCCGGCGCGATCGTGCTGGCCAGCCACGACCGCTGGCTGCGGGAGCACTGGCAGGGGCGGGAGATCCGGCTCGGCTCCGACCCGCGAGCTCAGACAGCGCGGGTCACAAGCCTCTCGCCACCGTACGCCGCCAGCCCTGAGGGCGGCCAAGGTGACGGCCGGCGGAGATAGCAGACCCTGTTCCGGGTTTGATGGCGGCTAGTGCCTCGCCATGCAGCTCTGAACGGGTAATCCGGGTGCCGGATCTTGCATTCGGTGGCGAATCCGGATTTCGGTCGGGCTCGCTGGTTGCGCCAGCGGACCCTACGTAGTGGGGCGCCGGCACGGGGCGGTCATCACATCGTCGGGGTCCAGCCGGTCGAGGATCGCGTCAGTGATCCCGGCCAGCTGCGCAACCTGCTCCGGCGAGAGCACCTCGAACACGTGGTGCCGGACGTTGTCGACATGCCCGGGGGCGGACGCCGTCACCTTCTGCCAGCCCGCCTCGGTCAGTCGGGCGTTGGTGGCCCGCCCGTCCTGCGGGCAGGGGAACCGCTCCACCAGGCCGCGGTCCTCCAGCCGCCGGACCACGTGAGACAGCCGCGGCAAGGTGGCGTTCGTGCGCGCGGCGAGGGCGGTCATCCGTAGCGTGCGCTCGGGCGCCTCGGACAGCATCGCGAGGACCATGTACTCGAAATGGGTCAGCCCGGCGTCACGGCGCAGCTGCGAGTCCAAGGCTGCGGGAAGCAGCTCCACCACCGCGGTCAGCCGCACCCACGTCGCCAACTGCTCGCTGGTCAACCACTGCTTGCTCATCCTCACACCCTACCCAAATAGTTGACGCTACAAGTAAATCTGGTACGGTGTTAGTTGAGGTTTCAACCATCCGCTCCGAAAGGAATTTCCCGTGGCACACCTCTCGATCATCGGCACCGGCAACATGGGCCAGGCCATCTCCAGCGTCGTCACCAAGGGCGGCAACACCGTCGAACTGCTCGGCCAGACCGATACCGACAAGCCGGTCACCGGCGACATCGTCGTCCTCGCGGTCCCCTACCCGGCCATCGACCAGGTCCTCGCCGAGCGTGGTGAGCAGCTCAAGGGCAAGATCGTGGTCGACATCACCAACCCGCTGAACTTCGAGACCTTCGACTCGCTCACCGTCCCCGCCGACAGCTCGGCCGCCGCCGAGATCGCCGCCAAGCTGCCGGGATCTCGGGTGCTCAAGGCGTTCAACACCACCTTCGCCGGCACGCTGGCCGCCGGCACCGTCGGCGCGTTGACCACGACCGTTCTGGTCGCCGGCGACGACGCCGATGCCAAGGCCACCCTCATCGGCGTGATCAGCGCGGCCGGTCTGAAGGCCATCGACGCCGGCGCGCTCAAGCGGGCCCGGGAGATGGAGGCCCTCGGCTTCCTGCAGATCAGCCTGGCCGCGAAGGAGACGGTTTCGTGGACCGGCGGCTTCGGCGTCGTGGCCTGACCCGCCGGGACGCCTTCTGGCCCCGTTGGCCGCGGGCGCTGGCCTTTAGGACGGGAGCCACCGCCCGCGACGCCATCACCCACCACGTCTCGAAGGAGCCGCCATGCAGGGAGCACGACCCACCACCACCACGCGGTTGAGCTCGCGCGCCGACATCGTCACCGACGCACCTGGTCGCTACGCCAAGCAGCTCGTCGCACACCTGGGACGCAAGATCGAGTTCCGCACCGACGGGCCGGTCTCGAGTGCGGCGATCGGTGAGGGCGCCGCCCAGCTCGTCGTCGGACACGGCGTGCTGACCCTGCTGGCCACCGGCGACGACGAGCGGAGCATGGCCTTGATCGAGCAGGTCCTCGGCAGCCACCTTGAGCGGTTCGGGCGGCGAGCAGGCCTCACCGTGTCCTGGGTCCGCACCACCGCACCCGATCCCGTGCGCGCCGACGCGTCACCGGCGCGCCGTCCCGCACCACACCTCTGCGAGGAGAATCGATGACCAACCACGCCGCCGCCGGCACCACCGCGGCCGCCGACGCGCTCATCCCCGCCCAGCACCCGTTCACCAGGCACCTGCGGCGGGCCGCCACCCTCGAGAACGCTCAGCGGCACCGGCGGTGGACGCCGGCCGACGGTCCGCTGCCCGCGCTCTACCTCAGCCACGGCGCACCGATGCTGTTCGAGATGACCGACTGGATGACCCAGCTGCACACCTGGGCCCGGGCCCTGCCCCGACCGCGGGCGATCCTGATCGTCTCCGCGCACTGGGAGTCCGCGCCGCTGAGCATCACCAGCACCCGGCCCGTTGAGCTGGTCTATGACTTCGGCGGCTTCCACCCGATGTACTACCGGATGCGCTACGACACCCCGCCCGCCGTGGACCTCGCCCAGCAGGTCGTCGCGCTGATGCCGGACACCGAGCAAGTCCACGAGCACCGCAACCGCGGCCTGGACCACGGCGCCTGGGTGCCGCTGAAGATCATGTACCCCAAGGCGGACATCCCGGTGTTGCAGCTGAGCATGCCCACCCATGACCCGGACCGGCTGATGGCACTGGGCCGGCGGCTCAGGACGCTGCGGGAGTCCGGAGTGCTGGTGATCGGGTCGGGCTACATGACTCACGGGCTGCCGTTCATCGACTGGCAGAACCTCGACAAGGTGCCACGCTGGTCGTCTGACTTCGATCACTGGGCCGCCGACGCGCTGGCCCGCGGCGACGTTGACGAGCTCGCCAGGTTCCGCTCCCACGCCCCGGGCATGCCCTACGCCCACCCCACCGTCGAGCACTTCACCCCGCTGTTCGTCACCCTCGGCGCCGCCACCGACCCCACCACGGCACCGACCACCGCCATTGACGGCTACGCCCTCGGCCTGGCCAAGCGGTCCCTCGAGGCCGCCTGACCCGGCCGCCTCCACGGCACGGCCGCGCGGTGCCGGCGCCGCCTCGCCTGGCGCACCCGCGCCAAAGACCGCCGGGCCCCGCGCGGGTGCGCTACGCCGGTTCGATCCAGAGTTACGACCGGCTGAGCACCGGCACTCCTTACGCGTCAATCCTCAGATCACTCTCGTGGATGCTCGCCACGCCGAGTCGGTGTGAGTGCGGTGGCGCACGTATCAAACCATTCCACAATGCCCGATGACGGACGTAGCCCCGCCCGCTCGACCCGGGGGCGGGAGCTGAGGCTGGCCTGCGGTGATGTGTCCGACGCGTAGCCTCGCCCAGCGGCGAAGATGCCCTCGACCGGCTGCTCGACACCAAGAGCCCCCACCGCACTTTCGCCGCGACGGCCTCTCGGTCCGCACCGAACGCACCGCCTGGGCCGCACGCCGCAGACCGACCACAGGAGCATCCGCCCAGGTCAACCCGCTCGACCCATGATCTTTGACGGTCACAAGTAGTCGATCTGAGCGCGCTTTTGGCTCCTCGGCGACCACATCAAGCCGGCGCCGCCGCAACCCCCTGCCCGGCAAGCGCGAACCACCTCGACGAGCCCGAGAGAGCTTCGCGATGGCGAAGTAGTCCCTCGCGCAACGCTGCGTGAGGGCGGCACCATGCCACCCATGACCGCTGCCGTGACCGTTCGAGCGGCAATCTCTCGTCGATGGATGTGACCGCTTCGGGGGTCTACGCCTGGTACGCCGGCACGCCGAGCAGCTCGTCCACCGTCACGAACCGGTAGCCGCGGGCCAGGAGCCCTTCGATCGTCTCCCGCACCGCGACGACCGTCTCCGCGCGGTTGCCGCCCCGGCCGTCGAACCCGTCGTGGAAGATGAGAATCGAGCCAGGGCGCGTCTTGGCGATGGCACGGCGAGCCATCCGTACGCCGGACGGCTGGAACACCTCCAGCGCATGGCCGAACTCACCGGCGACCGGGTGCAGGCCGCTTCGGCGCAACATCCGCAGCAGGGCCGGCTGGCGCCACAGCCAGGGTGTGCGGGCCAGCGCTGGGGTTCGGCCGGTGACTCGCGCCAGGATTTGTTGGCTCCGCTCGACTTCTCGCTCGTACGCCCTCGGTCGCAGGTATGTGCCGAACCGGTGGCTCAGCGAATGGTTGCCCAGGACGTGGCCGGCGTCGATCGCGCGTACGGCGACTTCGGGGTGGCGCTCGACGCAGTGTCCGACGTGGAAAAAAGTGGCCCGGATGCCTCGTGCTGACAGGATGTCGAGGATCTGTGAGGTGTACGGCTCGTTCGGGCCGTCGTCAAACGTCAACGCCACCACCCGTTCGGCCGCCGAGCCGCGGTAGGGGTAGCCGCGCGAAGACGGGGCGAACGGCGACATCAGCAGCCAGTACGCCCCGCCGATAGCCAGCAGCAACGGCCCGATCAAAACGATCACCGGGCCTCCTCACGGCTGGCTGCCAGGGCTACCTCGAACGACCCCGCGTGGTCGCGGAACGCCGGCGCCGATCCGAGCACGCGCCGCCCCGCGATCCGGTTCACGGCGTAGGTCAGCAGGTAGTGCATGGGCAGGGTCACGAACAGGTTGTACGCGAGCCCGCGGGTGAGCCTCCGACCCGACGTGCAGGTCGAGTTGTCATGGTCGTAGACGACCCGGCCCTTCTTCCGGAGCCGGCGCAGTTGGTCGAGCTCGTCGCCGCCCTGCGTCAGGCTGGTGTCGTAGCCCGTCCAGGCCTCGCGGCGGAAAGCGATGTTCGTCGCGCTCGCGTAAACGGCGCGGCCGGTCAGTCGGTAGACGCCGTTGACGGCTCCGAACAGCATCCGGCTGTAGAGCCGGCCCCACCGAGGGCCGTCTTCGTACTGGCAAGGGCCGACGACCGCGACGATGCGGCCATCGCTGCGAAACCGCGCGTCGATACGGCTGAGCCAATCACGGCTGTGGACCGTATCGGCGTCGGTGGAGACGATGATCTCACCGCGCGCCACCTCTGTGCCGCGCTGGCGGGCGTCGCACACCCCCGGCACCGGCTCGACCACTACTCGCGCGCCGAGGTCGCGAGCGATGTCCGCGGTCTCGTCCGTGCAGTTGTTGTCGACCACGATGACCTCGCACACTCCGTCGAAGTCCTGCTTCTGCAGGGAGAGGAGAGCGTCGGTGAGATAACCGGCCTCGTTGAAGCACGGGATGACTACGGTGAACCTGGGCCTCTCTGGCATGCGGATCAGTATTGGTCGGCGGGTCCGCCGAAAGGATCCGGAACTCCCCCGACTTCAACCGGGGCTATCCCCCCAAGGCGCATCGGGCTTCCCCCTAGAGGCGGCTCCCCGGAGGTTCACCGCCACACGTTCCTTATGGGCGCCGCGGCTGTCTCTCAGTTAGCGCCTGCTGGCCGACAGGGTCCCAGACCCTGTCGGCCCGCGCTCCCGCCGCGCTCACGTTGTCGAGCAGGCGACGCCGTTCAATCGGAAGCCGGTTGGTGCCGGACTCGCCGATCCGTTGCCGGTGTAAGCCGGGCTCCACGCCGCGCCCGGTGCGAGGTTTTGCGCCCAGTCCGGGGCTTTCACGGTGAAGGTCGGCGCGCTGAAGGCCCAGGTACCGTTCCAGCCGTTGCCCAGCGATACGCCGTTGGGCGCGGTGAAGGTCATTGTCCAGTTGGTGAAGGTCGTGGTGCCGGTGTTCGTCAGTGTCACGGTCGCGTTGAAGCCGCCGGACCACGAGTTGTCCACGCGGTAAGTCGCCTTGCAGGACGTCCCCGCCGGGTTGCTCGGGCTCACGCTGGGCGACGCGGACGGCGACGGTGACAGCGACGGCTGCGGAGACTGCGAGGGTGGCGTACCCGTGGATTTGGCAGCCATGTTGGCCGAGTGCTGACGGAAGACCGCGAGTTGCGGCGCGCCGAAGACGGTGTCGAATCCGCCACCGCCGCTGCCGTCCTTGTACCGCCAGAACCCACTGCCGTCGCCGCCGGCCGCCTCGAAGTCGCCGTATATTTGCGTCCACCAGTTGGTCCAGTCTTGGTGGACGTTCCACTCGCCCATGTAGAACCGCTTGCCCACCGCGTTGTGCGAGTCGTTGATCCAGGCTCGAATCAGCGTCTTGGTCTTGGGGATGTCCAGGCCCGCCCAGCCCTCGTCGGGATAGGGGTGCGCCGAGGTGAAGTCGATGTACGGGGACTGGTGAATGTAGACGAAGGGGCTGCCCTCGTTGCCGCCGAAGCCGTACTTCGATTCGTGGCCTTCCAGGCCGGTGCCGAGCATGCGGTTGCGGTCGATGCCCTTGACGTACGCGCCCATCTCGTCGACCCACGAGGCTGCGGGAGCGCTCCCATAGCGTCAAGTCGATGTCTTGTGCCGGGTCGGGCATGTCCAAACCGCTGGGTAACGCAGGCCCCGCGACCGCGCCGTCGCCCATATCCAGAGCCACACCGGCCCCTTCGCACAGGATCCGGTCCACATGTGAGCCTCCGGAACGCTCCCGAAACTTTCCGAGTCCTACAGTCCATCAGGCTGGATTGACACCTTCGAGGAGCCTGGCGATGAGGTTCTGGCCAGGGGCATCGCCAGGCAGCAGCCTTCCGGATCCTTCCGGAAATTCTTGACAGGTGGGCCGCCGCTCAATGACGATGATTCATCGACAGTCGTCAGCGCCGTCGAGCGGCACAATCCCCCACCACCGCCTGGCTCGTCCGCCAGGCCTCACGAGTAGGTGACACCATGAACGATGCTCCCGCCCGCCCAAGGGGCCGCGGCCGCGGCCGGTTCAGACTGCTCGTCAGCGGCGTCAGCGCCCTCGTGCTGGCCGCCGCCTCGCTGACCGTGGCCGGCCTCGCCCACGCCGAAGCCGACCGAACCGTCACGTCGAACGCGACGGGCACCCACAACGGGTACTTCTACTCGTACTGGAAGGACAACGGCAACGTCACCATGACGCTGGGCGCCGGCGGCTCCTACAGCGTCCAGTGGAGCAATATGAACAACATGGTCGTCGGCAAGGGCTGGAAGCCCGGGTCCAGCCACACCGTGAACTACTCCGGCTCGTTCAGCCCGAACGGCAACGGGTATCTCGCGCTGTACGGGTGGACCAGAAACCCGCTCATCGAGTACTACATCGTGGAGAACTTCGGCAGCTACAACCCGAGTTCGGGCGCTACCCGGCTCGGGTCGGTAACCACCGACGGCAGCACCTACGACATCTACCGCACGCAGCGGGTCAACCAGCCCTCCATTGACGGCACGGCGACGTTCTACCAGTACTGGAGCGTCCGGCAGTCGCACCGCAGCAGCGGCACCATCACCACCGCCAACCACTTCAACGCCTGGAGAAGCCTCGGCCTCAACCTCGGCAGCCACGATTACCAGATCATGGCGACCGAGGGCTACCAGAGCAGCGGCAGCTCCAGCATCACCGTCAGCGAAGGCCCGAGCGGTGGCGGTACCACCCCGCCCCCGTCCGGTGGTGGCGGCAGCTGCACCGTCAGCGTCACGCGCACCCAGGAGTGGACCGACCGGTTCAACGTGAACCTCTCCGTCAGCGGCAGCAACAACTGGACCGTCACGATCCGGCTGAACGGCAGCCAGAGCCTGCAGAACAGCTGGAGCGCCTCGGTCAGCGGCAGCACCGGCACGCTGACCGCCCGGCCGAACGGCTCCGGCAACAACTTCGGCATCACGCTCTACAAGAACGGCAACAACACGAACCCGACCGCCAGCTGCGCGGCGTCCTAGCACCACAAGGGATCTGGGGTGGCGGCTCTGCCGGCACCCCAGATCTCGCTTTCGCACGGACTGTGCGCACCATCCTGTCGATCTCTTCCCGGCCCGGCACCGCCTCCCCGGCCGCGAACCGGGCCTGACCCTGTTTGACGGCGGTCGTCGCGTAAGACCTTCCAGTTCTTCATCCCGGCCAAGGCGTGTTCGACCTGCGCTCGGCCAGGGCGGTGCTCTGCACCCGACTGCTCCCCACGTGTCTCGTCTCTTCGCTATTCCTGGTTGACGGGGCCGAGGTCGTCAGGAACTAATCGTCTTCGCCACCTCGCTCAGGTCATTGTCCAGCTGGTGATCGCGTCCGGGCAGCCGGTGCAGTTGTGCCTGCGGGATGGTGCGGGCGTACAGGTCAGCATGCGATGGTGGGGCAATCTCGTCCTGGAGTCCATGAAACACATGCACCGGCACGCCTTGCGGCAGCCTCGCGCCGAGGTCGTGTGGCAGCTCGAACTCGTCGCCGGGCCAGCCGCCCGCACCGACGAACGGAGCGGCGATCAGCACGATGGCCCTGAGCTCCCGTTCCGGTGGCCGCTCGGCGAGTGCGTTGATGAGGATCGTCCCGCCCACCGAATGGCCGGCGATGACCGCACCGTCGTCCAAGGCCGTCATCTCACGCCGGATGGCCGCGCTCCACCTGGCGTAGCTCGGGTCGTCCTCGTCGGGCATGCGCGGGTAGCGGACCTCGTACCCGTCCCCGAGCTTCCGCCTCAGGCTGTCGCACAGCTTGTCGTCCCATTCGTCGTGCGCGCCCGCGCCGCCGCCCTGGATGAACAAGATCTGCCGGGCCCCTGCCATGATGATCCTCCTTCGCGCCGTGCACGCCGAGAACGCCTTTCATCGCCGCAGAACCGCTCGGCGCTGCTTCAGCTCCTCCTCGCTGATCTCGCCCCGCGCGAAGCGCTCGGCGAGAACTCGCTCGGCCACGCCGCGCGCCGACCGGGTCGGCGACCTGCGGTAGATCAGGTAACCGAGCGACGACAGCACGAGAAGCCAGAACAGCGCCGGAAAGATCAGCCACCAGCCCGCTCCGCCGTTCCAGGGGCCGTTTCCGTCTCCCCACCCCGGGCCAGGCTGGGCGTACACGTGACCTGCCACTTCCGCCAGCATCACAATCTCCCTCGGTCTCGGGGCTCGCTTCTGCTCGCCCTCTGCCCTGAGGATGGCCCGCGGTAAGGCTGCCGCCGTCGGTCGTGCAACGACACCCGCCCTACGTCGCAGGACGTACCTCCCACCAGCACCCTGGCACGCCGGCCGGCCGGGACGCGACCCGCCGACGTGAGGGAGGTGGATTCAGGCCGAACCGTTCCAGAAACCGCACTGGTGTGCCTTGCCGAAGTCGGTCGCCTCGATGCTGCCGTTGGTCATGGACAGCACGAGGCCGCCGTCGCCGCCGCGGTGCCTCGGCCAGGCCGGTAGGCCGGCGCCGTTGGGGTCGCCGCTGGCGGCGAAGTTCGACCAGTACCGGATCAACTGCTCGGACAGGTGCCGCTGCGGCACGGTCAGGGGTACGTCTCCCGGACCGTCGAACGCGCCGTCGAACAGGTACGGCAGCTCGGCGCCGTGCGGGGCGCCCAACGGAAACCCGGCGATGCTGGCGCCGCTGTCCTCGGCGAACTCGTAGGCGTACACCGGAGCGTGTTCGGCGACCGCTCGGTTGGCCGGAAGCACCGGGCAGGCGCCCAACATGTGGCCCCAGTCGGTGAGGACCGTCGCCAGTGCGATCCCCGGGCTTGGGTAGCTGGTGGCCGGATAATGGGCGCGTATCGCAGCCGCGCGAGGGCCGAACTGCGCACTGAGAAGCTCCGGATAGTCGGCGACGGTCACCGGACGGCCGCGGGCGTCGTGTTCCAGCGCAACAAAGGGGCGCATTTCGTCACGAGTGCTACCAGTTAGCATCGGTACGCGCGCGGATGATCCTCGACGTAGCGCGTCCAACGGTTGCCGAGGCAGCACCGATGTGTCCGCGACCGGTAGCCAGGGCAGATCCGCGAGCCGGCCGGCGGAGATCGGCATGTGGTCAGCGCCGAGGGTGACCAGGCGGGCCGCCGAAATCGCGCGAAGGCAGTCGACTTCGATCGCCGGCGTGTTGCAGCCCAGCTCCTGGGCGGCCTGCCTGCCCCACGTCTGTGCCACCTGTCTGGTCACCATCGCGTTGCCGCACGGGCTGCTCTGGATGATCGCTTTCTGGAACAGGCCTGCCGCGGCGGGCGAGGCAAGCTGTGCGCAGATGCTGTACCCGCCGGCCGACTGCCCGGCCAGCGTCACACTGTCTGGGTCGCCGCCGAAGCCAGCGATGTTCCGCCGCACCCAGCGGAGCGCGGCGCGTTGATCGGCCAGCCCGTAGTTACCGGCGTCGGGGTCGGCAGCCAGCGCGGGCAGGTCGAGGAACCCGAGTGCGCCGAGCCGGTAGTTGGCCGTCACGACCACCATTCCACCGGTCACGGCCAGGCGGGTCGGGTCGTAGTCGCTGCCCGCGCCAGAGACGAAACGGCCACCCGGGAGCCACACGAGGACCGGTCGCGCCTGGTCGTCGCCGTGGACCGGCGTGGTGACGTTCAGGTACAAGCAGTCCTCGTCCCCGACGATCGTGGAACCGGTCGGGCCACCCAACTGCGGGCAGACCGGGCCGGGCTGGGAGGCATCCCGGGGCGAGTCCCACGGCGCGGGCGGCGCGGGCGGGCGCCAGCGCCTGGCGCCCACCGGCGGCGCCGCGTACGGGATGCCGGAGAAGCTGCGATGATGGGCGGACATGCTGCCGCGCAGGACGCCGGAGTCCACACGGACGATCGGGGAAAGCTGCACACTTGCGCCGGCGCTGACCGGGACCGCCCCGGATACCGCGAACGACCCGGCAACAGCGACGAGCGCGACAATCAGCCGTAAATATCTCATGCATCGTGACGCTAGGAAGCACGCAGCGCACGGTCATCCGTACGTGAGCGACACCCCGACTACGTCAGCACCCGTACGCCCCCCCCGGTCCTCCCCGAGCCCGGGCCACACGGGAACTCGGATCAGGCCACGAACATGCTGCTTTCCCGGCTCTGCTCCCGGTGGCACTCGCCGTCATCCGAGTGGTGACGCATCCCGGTTGGTTCCGGAGCCGGCACGTCGTTGGCAGGATCTCCTTCCGGCGTGCCGCGCGGGTCAGGTTGCGATGATTTTTGATGCGCGGGTGGCACCCGTCCGACGGCCGATGGCAACCACGGCGGCGATGGTGGTCGGGACGAGTGTCAGGTGGCAGAGGGCCAATGTCGCCTTGCTCGCGGTGTCGAAGTCGGTGGGCAGGGTCATGAGGGCAATCGTGCCGACCGCCAGCACCGGGCCGACGACCAAGGCGGCCCGGATGACCCAGGCAGCAAACGGTGCCAGCAGGGCGACGGCGGCAAGGCCGATCAGCAGCGGTACTGCGCTGAACCCGGCGACGGTGACTGCGTCGACCTCGGCCGGTCCGCTGGAGGAGGTGAACTGGAACGTGCCGCCAGCTGCTCGCCCGACGCCGTAGACGATGAGATTGACCACCACGGCGGTGACGCCGCCGAGGGCGACGACCGCCACCCGAGAGAGCCTAGACATCAGCAGGCTCCGTTCCGCGCTGACGGGCCAGGAACGCCTCGATACGGGCGAATGCGCCGGCCCACACCTCGCTGACGAAGAAGTCCCGGATCTCGGGAACCGGGAAGCCGCTCTGGACGACGGTCATCAGGGTGCCGCCATCCTTCTCTTCGAAAGTGATCTCGATGCGCGTCGTCATGGTCATGCCGTCCGGGCTGGCGCCGGTGGACTCGGTGACGAGCCGGTGCGGGCGGTCGATCTCGACGAATGTTTGCGTCTCTCGGAACAGCATGTCGGGGTTGGGCCCCCACACTGCAGTCTGCTGTCCGCCGACCCGCAGATCGACCTCGATCTCGACGATGCCGGGCTGCTCGTCGAGGATGGTGAACCAGATCTTCTGCTTCTCGGCGTCCGTGTACGCGTCGAAGACCTCCTCTGGTGTCGCGGGCAGTTGCCGCGTCATCCGCATGTCGAGCGTCATGAATCCTGTCCCTTCGGGCCGGGCTGGAGGGTGAAGTAGGCATCGAGACCGTCGAGGCGACGGGCCCAGAGCCGCTGGTAGAAGCTGATCCAGGCCATCGCCTCATCCAGCGGCGCAACACCGAGGCGGCACTGGCGTGACCGGCCGACCTTCTCCGTGACGACGAGTCCGGCATCTTCGAGCACCTGGACGTGCTTCTTCATACCGGTCAGGCTCATCCCGGTGGGCTCGGCCAGCTCGCCGATGGTGGCCGGGCCATCGCCGAGCCGGATCAGAATGCCTCGGCGGGTCGGATCGGCCAGAGAGGCGAACACCCGGTCCAGGACATGTTGGTGAACCACGTAGTTCACCTTACAACACTGAACCTTCAGGTTCAATGTGTTGCGCGAGCGGCGACGCATTCAGTTCGGCACGTCCGGATGCAGGCACCCGCGATCCGTATAGCGATTGGATCGCGACAGTTTCGACCGGTGGCCGACCGGCACCGAGTCTCGGTATGGACGCGAATCTGGCCGCGGTAGCGGCCCAGGAAGGCGGACACCGCGGCGCGCAAGACGAGCTGATCGGTAGGTACGACGCCGGAAGCGGGAGCAGGAAAGGCAGCCATACCGTGCGCACCAGCGGCGATGAACGCCAGCACGCCCGGAGCGGCAGACGAGGATGGCTGCCCCTCCCGATCAACACGACCAGTTGATCGCGCGCGTTACCCGGGTCGGTGGAGTTTCGGGCGCCAAACGGGATTGCCCAGAGTCAGAGGCAGGTGGGCCGGAGGCCCCGAGGCGTGTAGTTGATCTGCACGTGGTAGACCCCCTCGGCGATGCCGAGTACCTGAAGTCTCCACGTGCAGTTGGTCTCGTCTGGCTTCCAGGCTTCGTAGACCTGGCTGCCCTGGCCGAACGTCTGCCAGCCGCTGGAACGGGCGAGGTCTGCGTAGAAGCGCGATACCTCGTCGGCGGCACCGGCTCCGGTGACCTCTCCGTCAACCATGCCGAGGTTGGGGGGCTTCGAATCCTTCCAACCGCAGCTGACGGTCTCTGTCGCCGCTGCCATGGTTGCGCCGGGTGGCGCCTGGGTCAACACCGGTTCCTGGCGCAGTGCGGCGACCGTCTTCGGATCCGGGTGGCAGTCGCGGGCGGAGTGGTCCCCTGACACAGCGTCGCCCAACCGACCACAGCCCCCAACGCACAGCCCCAACGCGGCTGCCACGGCAGCGCGGCCGGCAACGCCGACCCGACTCACAGCACACCCCAGAATTCTCGATCTTCGCCTGGTGATCATAGGTTCGTAGTCTCCTGGTGCACGATCCGGATCCAGCGATCGAGCCTGCGGCCGGGCGCAGGCCCTAACCCGGACACTGCCGTTGAGCGCTTGGTCAAGTGGCAAGCTGGCACTATGGACAGGAAGCAGGTGATTGGCTGGGTCGCGGCCTACGAGCATGCGTGGCGGACGCAGGGGACGGAGGTCCTCGCCACGATCTTCACTGCAGAGGCGAGCTATCTGCAGGGGCCGTACCAGAGACCGATCATCGGCCTGCCAGCCATAGCCCGGATGTGGGAAGACGAGCGGGACGGCCCCGGCGAGGTGTTCCAGATGACCAGTGAGGTCGTCGCGGTGGAGGGCGACACTGCGGTGGCGCGCGTGGCGGTCCGGTACGGCGACCCAGTTGACCAGGAGTATCGTGACCTGTGGATCATGCGTTTCGCCGAGGACGGGCGCTGCAGCTCGTTCGAGGAGTGGCCTTTCTGGCCAGCGCAGCCGACCACCGCGCGTCCCGCTGGAAGCTGACCCGGGCACGCTACGACAGCCCAAACGCTGCCGGCGGCATGAGCGGACCTGTCAGTCGTTGTTGAGGTGGGGTGACGAGGGTGCGTAGCCAGGGTTGGGGCAGCGCTGGTTCGGGATTCATGGTGCGGCAAGTGCTCATCAGCCTTCCACGGACCGGCCGTAGGCGATCAACGCTACGGCTTGGGCGAGAGCTTGACCGGGTCTTGTCGTCGCGGTTGCGTCCGTTGTCTCTGCCATCCACCCGGTCGGGGCGGTGATGCTAGCCGGCTGAAGCCGCTGAGCGGACGCCGTGCCCTCGCTCAGCCGGAGGCGGAACTTCCTTGTTGGTACTCCGCCCACAACTCGTCCGCCTCCCGCGCCATGACCTGTGCCTTGCGCGCCTTCTTCTTGCTGTGGCTCGGCGTGGCCCCGTGCCGTCGCGCCTGCCGTGCACCGAGACGGGGCAGATTCTCGAGCCGTGCCGCCTGATCCTCGAGCGCAAACGACAAGATCTTGAGATTGGCGGCCCGGTTGCCGGTGACCGCCTCGCGAGCGACTGCGACAGCTTCCTCGCCGAGCGCCAGCGCCTCGACTGTGCGGCCCGCGTCGTCCAGCCGTACCGCCTGTCGCCTCAGCATCTCTGCGTGTCGCGACAGGATTGCGGGCCGGTTCGCCGCCGCGAACTCGCGCTGCAGTTCGAGGGTCTCTTCGCCAACGGCCAGAGCCTCGTCGAGCCGGCCGGACTCGGACAGCCCGTTAGCCAGGTTCGACAGCGACAGTGCCAGCTCGCGCAGGTGCCCGGCCCGGTTGTCAGCAACGAGCTCCCGGCGCATCTGCACAGCTTCTGTCGTGAGCGCGAGGCTGGCCTTTCGATCCTCGGTGACGGCTCCAAGGTTGCTCACCGCCTCGGCCAGCCTCGACAGGTAGGCACCCCGGTCGACAGCGGCCAGTTTGCGATACAGCTGAACCGCCTCATCGGTCGCGGCCACAGCCTCCGCTTCCCGGTCCATGTCGCTGAGCCGCCCGCCGTACGTGTCCAGGCACGAGGCGAGCAGCGGATGATGCGCCTCGGGCTGCGCTGCGACCAGTTCACGACTCAGTTCGACCGCCTCCGCAGCCGCCGCCAGAGCCTCCGCCAGTCGTCGTACCCCAGCCAGGCAAACCGCCTGGTTCTTCAAGGCAATCACCAAGTAGACGAGACCCCGTGGCCGGCTGTGCGCCATCGACTCACGGAAATGCGCGACCGTCTCGGCGCCGACCTCGACCGCCTCCTCCCACCGCCCTGCCTCGTACAGCCGGTTGGCGTGGAGGCTCAAGACCCTCCCCAGGGCGTTGTGCATCTCCGAGCCGACCGGTTGATCCGCGGCCAGCCCGCGCTGCAACTGTAGGGCGCGGTCGCTGACTTGCAGCGCCTCGGCGTGGTGACCGGTCGCCGCCAACGCCATCGCGTAGGGCTCGAGCAGCCGGGACAGCAGGACGTCAGGGTAAGCGTCCATCAGCGCCATCGCCTCACGGCCGGCAGCCAGCGCCTCCGGCGCCCGGCCCGAATTCATAAGCCGGCTGGTGAGCGCGCCAAGGGCCTCGGCAAGCTGCTCCTCGTGGCGGCGGTCGATGGTGTAAAGCTCCCGAGCCAGCCGGACCGCCTCCTCGGCACGCTCCAGCGCCTCCGCCGGCCGCCCAGCGTCCGATAAGTAGTAGGACAGGTTGGTGCATGCCAACACGAGAGCAGGCAGAGCGGTGCCACGGTCCCGCGCTGCCAAGCCATGCAACATCTCCACAGCCCGGCGACCCGTCTCCACCGCGTCGTCGAAACGGCCGGCGCGCCGCAGATCCACCGCCTCATCGACGACCGCCCCGACCCGGCGCAGCGGTGGTCCTCCCGCGCTCCCCGCCGCAGCCATCTGCGCCAACCCGCCAACTCCACACGGGCGAATATAAGCCCAACGATCAATACCCACGGGCTGGGCGTCGCGCCCCAGGTATCCGCTCATCGCCATTACCGGGCGCTGGCTTGAGCTGTTGTGATGACACTGCATGGCGCGCGCGGCAGACGAGGATGTCGCGTGACGATATTCTGCCGCCGCGCCGAACCGCTTCTATCCCCGTCGTTGGAACGAGACCAGAGGCGATGAGTTCGACGATTGGGGCCGCTCGCTCTGGTATTTCGAGGTTGGCGATGACGGTTGGTCGAATCACCTGGTCAGCAGGCCCTGCTAACGTCAGCCGGACACAGATGATCAGTCGGAGGCCAGCAGGAATGACCCCCACGTTCCCG